>JAGWWX010000085.1 GCA_018970215.1 Acidobacteriota bacterium
AGCGGAATGTCGAGCGATCGTGGTACGCCGAAAGATTCCATGGCGGAGAACTGGTACACGACGTCGTACGGGGTCGCGCCGTGAAGTGCACGGAGCCGACGAGCGAGGCGACGTCGACCCCACGCAACAAAGAGTTGACTCGACACCATCTTCGTGAGTCGACTCCGGGAGTACCACCGCTCGAAGCGAAAGGCCGAGCGTTCGACAACGTATGACAGTCCTTCGCGTTCACCGAGTCCACGAGGATCGTCGTCCTCCGCCGACGCCACCACAAATACATCGATGCTGTGTCCCCGCATGAGGAGTTGCTCGAGAAGCTGTCCCGCGACACCCGGAGCGCCACCCGCTGACGGATCCGGCGACGGACCGACGTACGCGATGCGCAGTCCGGGAAAACGCAGTCCGGGAACGGGCCGAGTGTCACGCTCGGCGAGGTGACGCCATCGACACATCACCGTCCACGCATTCACGATGAGTTGCCCACCAGCGACGACGAGGAAACGGACCGCGCGGCGCGGTGAACGCCACACCTTGTCGTCTCTTCCGATAGATCGCCAGCGATGCGCGGCCCCCGTCAGAGGCGCCCAGCGCGTGGGTCGCCGAGACGCCTTGCGCTCAGGGTGTCGCGCCAACAGCAGCCAGTCGTCCACACTCAGCCGACCGCGTCGCCACCAGGTCGACGGACGGAACGAGCGTCCCGGGTGGATGACACGCATCGCCGGTTCGAATCCGACGGGACCAACCTCTCGTTGTACGCGCCAGGCGAGGTCGCGATCCTCGTGGGCGGCGTGGGGGAAGAGGCGATCAAAGCCCCCCACGGTCACGAACGCGGAACGGCGATAGGCCACGTTGCACGTGAGGTAGCTCCCACCGTCGTGGTCGGCGACGGAGTGTTCGTAGAGGGGTGAGAAGTCGGGCGAACTCGTATCGCCACTGACCCCCGCCGCCTCCGGATGTTCGACGAGGTAACGCAACCCGGCGGCGATCCAACCCGGCTGAACCTCCACGTCGTCATCGGTAAAGAAGATGACCTCGCCCGTACTCGCGCGCACCCCTTCGTTCCGCGCACGAGCTGGACCTCGACCTGATGTTCGGATAAGTCGCACCCCGGGTAAATCAGTTAGGTCGTAGGCGGGTTGCGAGCCATCGTCGACAACCACCACCTCCGCGTCGCCGTCGAACTCTTCGACCTGTTCGCACACGGTGGGCAGAACGCGCCGGAGGAGTTCCGGACGGTCCTTCGAGGCAATGACAACAGAAAGAAGCACGGTGTCTATTTCAACACGAAGCGATAGGCCGCACGGAGCCTTTCGCTGACCACGGGGCCTACAAACTGTTCCGCCGTCTCACGAGCGGCGGAGCCCAACTGCACCCGATCGACGCGTCCAAGTGCAATGGCGCGCAGCACATCGGCGAGGCTGGACTCGTTATTGGGCTCGTAGTACAGACCGTTCACTCGGTCACTCACGAAGTCCATGACGCCGCCTTGACGCGGAACGACGACCAGTCGACCGGAAGCCATTGCTTCCGTTACGACATTTCCGAAGGGCTCGGGCGATCGTGACGCGAGGACAACAACATCGAGGTTGCGCATGACGTCACTGATGTCATCGACGTGACCGAGCATGCGTACTCGACCATCCATCGACGCAACTCTCTGGTGGAGATTGTCGCGATAGCTCGTTTCGCCGAACAGTGCGTCGCCCACAATGACCGCTTCGTAGGGCACGTCGGCGATGAGGTCGAGGGCGTCGAGGAAAAGATCCTGACCTTTCCACGGCGCCAATCGTCCGATAAGACCCACTCGCAACGTCGCGTCATGGACGGGGTCAGAGAGAAGTCTCAGACGTTCTTCAACGGGACTCGGAATGACGATGGCATCCGTGGTCACTGCCGCCGCGGTGACGCGAGAGTTCGCGATAACGAGATCACTGCGGAGAGTCGCCAGCAGACGCAAGGTGCGGGCAATCCCACGTGAGAGATACGGCGGTGACCAGAGGTCACGGACGTGTGAGACCAGTCGCCACGGAGCCATCACACTCACCACCGAGCCCACAACAAATGCCTTTAAGGAGTTGGTGTGAACCACGGCGGGGCGGAGTTGATGAAGACGTCGGCGGAGTCGAAGGGAAAATATCAGCGAGTCCCACAGTGACGCCAGCACCCCGTGGTGCAGAGCGTCCTTGCGGCGATGTTGCGTCCGTGGCGCCAGAGGAAGGACTTCGTACGAGATGGATCGCCGAGCGCATTCAACTTCCAGGGGGCCGTTCTCAAAGAGAATGACGTGCGCGGAAAACTCTCCCGTGGTGCCGAGACTCTCAAGGGTCCGCACGAGTGCGAGTTCACCTCCGCTGGACTGGGCACTGTGGTCAAGTACGACGACCTGCAACTGCTCTCGTAACGCACCCTGCACCAAGGGTCCATAGACCGCTCGCACGGTCCACGTTGCGACGTCATCCCACGTCCAATTCGCGACACTCCTCGCGACATCCGCTGGATCGATACCTCGCTCCACGACTGACACCAGCGCATCGGCCCACTCCCGCACGATTGTGGGAGTGGCGAGAGTCACGTGCGGAGTCCATAAAGCCAGGTCACGCAGACCACCTAAATCACTGGCCACCACGGGAGTTCCGCACGCCAGAGACTCCAGTGCGGCAAGACCGAACCCTTCGAGGGCCACGCTTGGTACGACCGACACATTCGCGGTCGTCAGCCAGGCATCGCGTTCCTCATCAGTCACGACACCGACAAAGTGCACGCGGCTTTCGACGCCGAGGTCGCCTGCGAGTTGTTGCAGTTCTACGAGCGATGGACCCGAACCCACGACCACGAAGTGGGCCTCGCGAAGTTCCGGTTCCGCGAGCGCCCATATCACCACATCGAGACCCATGCGTGGAACGAGACGCCGCACACTCACGATCAACGGGACATCATGAGGTATGCCTCTCGTTGCACGAGTGGCCGAACTTTCTTGCCTCGAATGCACTTCAACACCGGGAGCCAGCACAGTTACTCGACGCGGCTGAACTCGAAACTCGTTGACGACAACGTCGCGAAAGGCACGCGAAAGGACGATGACCGCGTCAGCTCGACGCAAGACGTAGCCCTCAATTCGCTTTTTGAGCCACGCCGCCGCCGCTGAAGAGCCCGTCCATCGACTTTCGAGGTACCACGGTCCTTGAAAGTGCACCACCATGGGTCGATCTCTGAGAGCTCCGGTCACGAGTGCCCATACCACGTGAGCCGGAAAATGAACATCGATGATGGCCGCCGGTGAGTGTTTGACGGCGCGACGGACCTCGCTCCATCGACGCCACCATGTCGATCCGTTCACGCCAGTGTGCGTCGGCGACGTACTGTCGCCGATTGCCACCACCTGTGACGCTGAACACATTCCGGTTCTTACGAGTGCCTGATCGAGAGACGCAAGGTACCGATTGAGTCCACCGACTCG
>JAGWWX010000086.1 GCA_018970215.1 Acidobacteriota bacterium
GCAGTGGCTGGAGGACAGGAACGAATTCTGCGCCGACGCATTAAGTCGGTGCAGGCAACGCGAAAGATCACCAAGGCCATGGAGCTCATTGCGGCGTCACAGATCGCGAAGGCCCAGGCTCGCATCACTGCGAACCGACCATTCCGTGATGGCATGGCTCGCTTGATGCAAGAGATTGTGACCGGGGACCCCGTGCTCGCGAAGACTCTTTTCGCGACGGCCGAACAGGTGAATGCAGTTACGGTCGTTGCCATTGTTGGTGACCGTGGACTCTCCGGTGCGTATAACTCCAACGTCTTGCGCGCGACGGAGCGTCACGTCAACGACCTGAAGTCTCGCGGTATCACGGTGCAACTCTTCGCCGTTGGTAAGAAGGCGACGAACTACTTCCGCTTCCGTGGTATCGCGACGCAGGACGTCTTCGCCGGCTTTGCCGACCGTCCGACGTTTGCCGATGCCCGCACGGTGTCGAACGCCGTCCTCGCTCCCTACTTTGCGGGTGACGTACAAGAGCTGCACTTGGTCTCGACGAAGTATTTGAGTTCCGCCTCACAACGTGTCGACAACCGTATTTTGCTACCACTACAAGCGCCGGAAGCTGCTGCTGGCTCGACCTCACTCAAGGGCTACACCGAGTTTGAGCCCGAACTCTCGACGTTAATTGCGGGGCTCGTTCGCATCCCGATTGAGTCCGAGATCTTTACCGCGCTGCTGGAGGGCGCAGCGTCGTTCCACACCAGTCAGCAGCGCGCCATGGCGGCCGCTACCGAGAACGCCGATGAACTGAACCGCGTCTTGACGCGAGTAATGAACCAGGCCCGACAGGCCTCGATTACGACCGAAATCATGGAAATCGTGGGCGGCGCCGAAGCGCTCCGCTCGGGAAAGTGAGAAATAAATGACCATGGCACCTGAGAAGACGACATTGGAAACCGGACGCGTCGTCGCCATCGCCGGACCGGTGGTGGACGTGGAGTTCCCACCCCACGCACTGCCGGAGATCAACCACGCCGTTGAGATGGACCTCGTCCTCGACGGCGAAACCATCACGGTGACGGGTGAGGTTGCCCAGCAGATCGGCGAAGGTCGTGTGCGCTGCGTGTGCATGAAGCCGACCGACGGTCTCGTTCGCGGCACCATCGTCCGTAACACTGGACGCGGCATCTCGGTGCCCGTCGGTGACGCTGTCCTCGGCCACGTGTTCAACGTGCTCGGTCAGCCTCTCGACACCACCGACATTGGACCAATCGAAGAGCGCTGGGACATTCACCGCAACCCACCGGCCTTCGACCAGCTTGAGCCCCGCGCCACCATGTTCGAAACCGGTATCAAGGTCATCGACCTTCTCGAACCCTACGTACAGGGTGGAAAAATCGGCCTTTTCGGAGGTGCCGGTGTGGGTAAGACCGTGTTGATCATGGAGATGATTAACCGCGTGGCCACCCAGCACGGTGGTGTGTCCGTCTTCGCCGGCGTGGGTGAGCGCACCCGCGAAGGTACTGACCTTCTCCTCGAAATGCAGGAGTCGGGCGTTATCGAAAAGGCCGCTCTGGTTTACGGCCAGATGGACGAGCCGCCGGGAGTTCGCCTCCGCGTCGCCCTGGCCGCACTCACCATGGCGGAGTACTTCCGTGACGTGAAGAACCAGGACGTGTTGTTGTTCATTGACAACATCTTCCGTTTCGTGCAGGCCGGTTCTGAAGTGTCAACACTGCTCGGCCGTATGCCGAGTGCCGTGGGTTACCAGCCCACCCTCGCTGACGAGATGGGTGAACTCCAAGAGCGCATCACCTCGACGCGTGGTCGTTCGATCACGTCGCTGCAGGCTGTGTACGTTCCCGCCGACGACTACACCGACCCGGCTCCGTTTACGACCTTCACCCACTTGGACGCGACGACTGAGCTCAGCCGTCAGATTGCCGCACTGGGTATCTACCCGGCCGTGGACCCGCTGGCGTCGACGTCGAACATCCTCGCGCCGGAAATCGTGGGCGACCGCCACTACACCGTGGCCCGTCAGGTTCAGTCGGTCCTTCAGCGCTACAAGGAACTCCAGGACATCATCGCGATTCTCGGCCTCGACGAGCTCTCCGAAGAGGACCGCGTCATTGTGGCGCGCGCCCGAAAGATTCAGCGTTTCCTCAGCCAGCCGATGTTCGTGTCGAAGGTCTTCACGGGTCTCGACGGAATCTACGTGCCGATTGAAGAGACGGTCGAGTCCTTCGAAGCTCTCATCAAGGGTGAGCTGGACCACTGCCCCGAGCAGGCATTCTTGAACGTGGGTGGCGCGAATGACGTACTGCGTAAGACGGCCGAACTGGCGAATAGCTAATAATGGCCACCCTCACCGTTGAAATCGTGACGCCCGAGGCGGCGTTGTGGCAAGGTCCTGCGACCTCGCTGAAGTCTCGGACCTCGGACGGCGAGCTCATGATTCTCGCGCAGCACGCACCACTCGTCGGTGACGTGCTGGCGGGAGTCGTCGAAGTCACCAGCGCCGACGGCGTGGCCTACATCGCCGTTGATGGCGGTTATCTACACGTCGCGGGAGATACCGACGGCGGAACGCGCGCCACAGTTCTCGCCAGTGTTGCGGAGGTGGCCTCGTCTGAAGCCGCCGCGCTCGAGGCGCTGTCGCGCCTCACTGCTTCCCTCGCCGAGTAAATCGGCGACGTTCGACTCCGACACGCTCACGCTCTACGTGCGCGGTGAGACCACGCGTCGGTGTGCAAGGGTCAAGAACTGAGCGAGACCCCAGCGCGCAACCTGTGCGCCAACACATGACGCGCTCCTAGCGGGCTTGGACGTAGTCCAATAGTTCTTGTCGGTCTCTTTCGAGCTCCTCGAAACGAGCGCGAACGACGTCACCGATTGAAATCATTCCCACTAGTCGCTGGGCATCTACGACGGGGAGGTGACGAATTCGTTCTTTGGTCATGAGACCCATCAGCGTGGAGCAGTGAGTATCGAGTGTGCAGGTCACGACATCACGACTCATGAGCGTTGCGACATCGTCAGTGAGGATTTCTGCCCCACGAGCCCCAAGGGCGCGAACCACATCTCTCTCAGAGATGATGCCGGCGAAAGGGGGCTGGGCGCCTGTGACGACAAGGGCGCCGATGCCCCGCTCTCGCATAATGCCGACCGCGTCTGCGATTGATCGCTCTTGGGAAATCGTGGCCACGTCGTGACCTTTGAAGTTGAGAAGCTGTGCAACGTTCATATCGATACTCCTTCCGTTATTCGGAGAGTACGCCCGGTTGCGTAGGGAAAATAGAGAAAGATTGTGAATTACTGTACAAAGTTGACGCTGAAGAGATTTCGTACGTGGAATGCGCCTCGGCGGGAATTGTTAACGGCGGTCTCGGGAGGGGGCTTACAGCGCGAACGTTGTGAAGCCGGCGCCCTTGTCACGCCGGTGAATCGTCTCGATCAGACGGAC
>JAGWWX010000002.1 GCA_018970215.1 Acidobacteriota bacterium
CTACTTTTTGTCCCGGTGACAATCGACGCTGCGGCGAAGGTGACGGCACCGTGGGAGCGTCGAGCGGCGCAGAAATACGTCGATGCGGCCGCACGACGCCTCTCGAAAGTCCACCCTCGTGTCGTCGCCATTACGGGGAGTTACGGCAAGACGTCGACAAAACACCACCTGGCTGAACTGCTCGGCGCAACGTCGGGCGTGGTACCCACCCCACGCAGTTTCAACAATCGTGCGGGACTGTCGCGGGCGATTAACGAACACCTCGGTGACGACACGCGAGTTTTCATAGCCGAAATGGGTACGTATGGACCCGGAGAGATTGCCGAGCTGTGCGAATGGTGTCCACCCGACATTGCCATCGTGACGGCAATTGGTCCGGTGCATCTGGAGCGAATGAAATCTCTCGAGGTAATTGAGGCGGCCAAGTTTGAGATCACGTCACGCGCCGCAACTGTTGTCGTAAATAGCGACGACCCTCGCCTCGCTTCCTGGGTTGACACGTTGAGAGCCTCGGGAAAACGAGTGGTAACCGCGGGTACCACACTGAACTGCCACGTCGCAATTGTGCCCGAGCGCGAACGCTGGCTCATTGCTCTTGACGGCGTCGTTCAGTCTGAGGTACTCCCCGTCATGGGAGTTCGCCCATCGAATGTCGCGTGTGCCGTGGCCGCTGCGTTTGAAATGGGACTCAGCGTGTACGACGTCAGTACGCGGATGACGCATCTCACGCCACCGCAGCATCGACTGACGGTGGTGCAAGTGCCCTCGGGTTTGACCGTTATTGACGACACATTTAATGCCAACCCCGCGAGTTCTATCGTCGCGGTTCAGACGCTCACCGAAGTCCCGGTCACCGGGCGGCGCGTCGTCATTACGCCAGGCTTGGTCGAGCTGGGACCGTCACAGGTCGTAGAAAATGAACTGCTCGGTGCGAGGATTCGAGCGGCGGGATGTGAGCTCATCACCGTTGCCCACACGAATGACGCCGCCCTGCGACACGGGTTCGGTGGCGTTACTCATCATGTCGCACAACGTGACGATGCAGTGTCGTGGGTTCGACAGCATCTCGGCCGTGATGATGCGGTGTTGTACTTAAATGACCTGCCTGACCACTACCCTTAGTCTCCGATGGAAGCTGTGCGCTCGTGCTAGGTGTTCTCTTTGGCGGGCCGTCGCCCGAGCACGATATTTCGATACTCACTGGTCTCCTTGCATTGCGTGAACTCAACTCATCGCACGATGACGTCGCGGGTCTGTACTGGACAAAGGCGGGTTCTTTTGTCATGATTCCGAACAATGTCGAGGCAGAATCGTTCGTCGACGGCCCACCGAAGGGTTCGACGGAACTCGACGTTCGGCTTGGTGCGACCTCTGGCTTTTATGTGGTGGGCGGGCGTCTCGGCCGCGATCGTCATCTGTCACTCGACGCTGTCGTTGTGGCAACTCACGGCGGACCGGGTGAAGACGGGACTCTGCAAGGTCTTCTCGATTCGATGAACATTCCATATACCGGTCCTCACGTCGCGGGAGCGGCTCTCGGGATGGATAAGTGGGCCTTTGGTGCGGCAGTTTGCGCAGCCGAACTTCCTTCGCTACCTCGTGTTCTCCTCACGGAGGAGACGACCGACCTGCCGTTCCCCGGTCCCTACATTTTGAAGCCGCGTTTTGGGGGGTCGTCTATCGGCATCGATGTCGTTGCGGATCTGCCGACGGCTCGCGCCCGACTTCGCACGAACACTCACTTCGAGAGAGGTTGCGTCGTGGAGCCGTATCGTCCTGATCTCAGTGACATACAGGTGGCTGTTCGCTCGTTCCCCCAACTCCAGCTCTCGGCCATTGAGCGGCCCATTCGGAGTTCAGAGAATCGTGAGATTTTGGACTATCGCGACAAGTACGTGGGTGGTGAGGGGATGGTTTCGGCCCCACGCGAACTCCCGGCTCAGTTGTCCTCTGCTCGCGCCGACGAGATTCGAATGCTGACGAAAAAAGTGGCGGAAATTGCAATGTTGCGAGGCGTCGCCCGCATCGATTTCTTAATGAACGATTCGGAACTGTACGTAAATGAGATCAACACAATTCCGGGTTCGCTGTCAAAACATCTCTTTATCGAACCGCCCGTTTCATTTTCGTCGCTTCTCGGCGACCTCGTTGCGGAAGCGACCGCTCACCCGGCGCGCCGCTACTCCACTGCGGGCGCCGACGGTCTCGTCCTACGTTCGGCCCAGTCCATCGCGTCGAAACTCGCCTAAACGCCCTTCGTCGGTGGTGGCGAGCGGATGAAACGTGTCGAAACGCCTCATAGCGTCACGAGCGAACCACGAGAGAGCCGTATCACCTGTGGCGTCGGCAATCTCGAGAAGTTCCACAACAGCCTTCTCTACACTCCTCTGCACGCGATGGAGGTGACCTTCAGCGAGAAACCACTCGTACCCTCGTGGTTCCCCACTCAGTGGTTCTCCACGAATGAGTTCGAGCGCCCGGGTGAGCGTGGCACGACGTACCGCGATGTCGCCGACCAGACCATCCTCGACGGCAGTAAGGAACTGTTCGATATCGCTGATGACGTCGAACGCTCGGTACATCCCCTGCGGTCCGACCGGCAGCAAACGAGGGGTTCCATCGATCTGACCCAAGCTTCGTCGGAGTGCTGAAGCAACGTTATTGAGCGTGCGGATAGAGGCATCACCACGCCGAGAACCAAGAACACGAGTCCGAAGTCGGTCTCCGGAAACCGGCGTTGAGGGATGCGTGGCGAGATACGCCAGCATCTCGGTGCACTTTCGTCGGACGTCCGAGTCGAGCGGACACACGAGGCCGTGAATCTCCGCCGTGGGGCCGAGAAGGCTGATGACGACCGATGGCGCGGCACTCGTCGACGCCACCACGCACTTTTCAGCAATTGCGGGATCCACGTCCTCGATCCCTGCGTGCACAACGACGGTCGCTTCATCGTCACGTAAGACGAGAGCCTGCAACGTCTCAATGAGAGACGTTGACACAATGACGCGTCCTCGCGGATGTAGTGCGATTGCCGTTCGGCGAAGGTCGTCGGGCGTCACCGTGGGCGGAAGGTCAAGCCGCGTACCAACCTGTGCGTGTGCCATTGTCCAGTGGTCGGCGTGATAGCTGACGGGGACGACGACCGTCGGTCGCGAGGTAGTCATCACATTCGCGGTCGCGTGATCACTAATTGTAACCCGCCCACACGTCGATTCCCCAATGAGTCGTATCAAGGCGTAGAGAAATCCATCGTTTCTTTGCCGGAGGATGTCGATGTCGGCCTCGATCTCTCCCTCATCGAGAACGGTCCTCAGTTGCGCCAGTTCGTCTCGTCGACGCTTGGCCGCTAAGGCCACGGGAATCGAAATCGGGGAGAGGGCTAGGAGGGAGTGATCCGCTTTTGGCGGCGAAGGAGTGGCGGCGCTCGCCCACGTGGGAACCAAAAAAGAAGCCATCGAGATGATCGCCCCAGCCAGCCACGCGATGCCACCCGTCTGCACGCGTCCTCGCGCTTCGCCGATGACTGCCACTGCTAAGCGCACCGCAATGTAGCTCCACAAAACCAGAACCACACCCAGCCCAAAGTGCAGCGCCGAATAGGACAGCGACGTCGGTCGCGACCATACGGCCGTGACGGTGATCGGCACCGCGATGAGGTAGGCGCCCGTGGAGAGGCCCGAACCTATATCTCTTAGGCGGTGGCGAATGTCTGCCATTGGGAGAGAGATTGGGTAGTGATTGCGACGGTACACACGCCACTATCGGTATTGGTAATAACGATCTGAGCACCTTTTTCGATGCGGCACGTCCCGTCAAAGACCGCAATGTCAGCCGGCGCAGTGACAACAAGTTCGATCGCCGAGCGTGGCGAAACTGTGAGGAACGATAAGGGTGCACCCGGCGAACCGACCACGCCACGTGAGAGCGCCACGCGCGGAGCGGTGGGCGTGGGCACGTCAACGTTCACATTCGTGGTCGTCGGAGAGACACTCGTCGGCTGCCGTGGTACTGCCGGCCCCGCCGGCGGTCTCTGCCGAGCGACCTCGTGAGATGTGGGTGTCGGGGTGGGTGAATCATGGACTACGAGTGTGCTCGTCACCGTGGGATCTAACGCGAGGTGATGCCGTGGGGAAGACGGTGTTGCAATGACGAGCAGTGCGAGAGTGACGACGGATGACAAGGCAAGGGGAATTGACATCACGGGCCGAGAACCGCCACGAACTCCCATGTCGGCACCGTACGACTTTTTTACGTGCTCGTCCATAGCGCCCTACAGCAAATGTTGGCGAGCAAACTCTTGTAGTTCACTTTGGAGATGACGCACCGATACACCTTCTTCATCCGCTAATGCGTGGAGAGGCTGATTCGCAAACACACGTAACCACGTGAGGCGTACGAGGCGCCGATGCTCGACGTGTCGGCCAAGAATCTCAAGGCGAGCGCTCAGCGTAGAAACCGCGGGACTTACCGCTGTTTCTGGTACATCGCTGGCAATACGCCGCCGCAGTTCCTTTTCCTTCAACAGCCACCGGCGAAGCCGCCCTCGCAGGGCGGACAACAGATCCGGCGCGGCGTATTGGCGGGACTGACCGGCCCACTCGCCAATGAGATCGCTCAACATCGCGATCGCTTCGGAGAGTACGTCGCTGGGCCGCTCAATGATTCCACGACCAAATTTGAGCTGTCGACAGGTACTGACTACACCCGGCAGAAGCGTCTGCAATAAGGCACGGTGAACGAATTTTTCACGTGCCTCCATGAGCAGCACCTGGATAACGAAAGAGCGTTGCTCCACGCTCAGTCCCTGACGAGGTTCAAGGCGAAGAAG
This sequence comes from Acidobacteriota bacterium, assembly GCA_018970215.1. Taxonomy (GTDB): domain Bacteria; phylum Actinomycetota; class Acidimicrobiia; order Acidimicrobiales; family RAAP-2; genus RAAP-2. Next base: position 4,829 of record JAGWWX010000002.1, read on the forward strand.
GACGCCGCTGAAATCGACTTCGTTGCTGAGAAAGGGCAGAGAGTGTCGCTCGACGACGAGATTCCACGCGTGACGTGATTCCGATGAGCGACTGATGTCACTCCATTCTTGACGAAGTAGCTCTAGGACATCGTGTGTGATCATGGGTACGACTGTGGCGATGCTCACGCACGTTTCGCTACCACGGTCGACGCACTGATGAACGCACTGGTTGATGAGCGAATTCGTGTGATAACGACACCCAATCGCCCGACGTGTCACGACCTGGGTCATGCGAGCCACATGTGGCAGCTACGTCAGGAGTTTGACGTCGGGGGATTGGTTGGGCAGCGTGTGAGCATGGTTCTTCGGGCGGGCTCGCGTGACAGTGGGAATGTCCTAGTAGTAGTAATCACCACTTCGAATCGTTGCACACTGCATTCTGAGAGTCGGCACAACGGAGTCAACTCCCACCCGATGGACTTCCGAGAGTGAAGTGGCAAATGCGGTCCAGTGCCCGTTTTGCGTGGAAGCACGAGCCGCAAAGTGGGTGGCTCGCATGAATTCGCGTCGGGTTGTCGCCCGCAACTGCGACCTAACGGGGTCCGTGGGGTCCAACGTCAAGGAGCGGTCGAATGCGCGTAAGCCTCTTTCAACATGATCGCAGGCTTGCTGCACGCCAGTGAGACCAGCCTGCCCACAACCCGCCAGCAAAAGTCCGCCGAAAATGAGTAGTCCGGCAAGTCCCGCGCGGCGAGTTAGCGCGGCCATGATTCGGCGGCGGACAGCAAGAAGTTCGAGACCGTTTGACACTTGTCGAATACTTCGCAGACGGGAGAGGTTCCTTGAATCACTGAGGCAAGGGATATTGGAGCACGCGCCGTGATCGTGACGCGCCGTTCGCCACTTTCCGTCGCGCTCGCAAAGGTGTCAGTGGCTGCAATGTCCAGAGGAAAGTTCACGCCACCGATTGGTGCAAGATCAATTGTCAGCCGCAGAAGATCTGGTCCCTGAGCCATTGGTGGTAGCTGCCACGTGATGACGAGGGGAAAATGAAAATCGTCGTCCGGCTCTTCATCATCCCCCAACGTGGCCATGGCGTCTTCAAACGCCAACAAAGTACGAGGGTCAACGTCGAGCGAAAGATGCAACTCCACGGGCCCACCGCAGGCTTCATCGGGGTGGAGTTCTATCTCCCACGCTTGCCGCAGGGAATATGTTTCGACAAAGTGCCGCTCGTCGTGGACGTGAAATCCATGGTCCACTGCGTGGTCTTTTAAGTCCGCGACGAAGCCGGCTACGTCGATTGCTGCCATCGGGTGACAGACTACCCGCACCACTACGGTGGCTGTATGGGTCCCGACCGAATCCTTCAAACCCTTCAGGACTGTGCCGATGCCGTGGGCGCGGTGTACGGCGAATTTCAAGGTCGTGGATTTAGTGGCGCGCGTGACACCCAATACCACTTAGACGTGGCGGCCGATGCCGCCGCTCTGGCGGTTTTACTCGGTGCGAGCTGGCGAGTGATAAGCGAAGAGTCGGGCGATTCGGGTGGGACAGATGACGACACCATCGTTGTCGTTGACCCAATTGACGGCTCTACAAACTGCGATCGCGGCATCCCTTTCTTCACAACGAGTTTGGCTGTCATTGAAAAGGGCGAACTCGTCGCCGCTTTGGTCCGAAATCACGCCGACGGCCAGACGTACACGGCGATTCGGGGCGGCGGGGCATACCGAAATGATGTGCGAATCACGCCGAGTGCTCAAAAAACAGTGCGAGGTGCACTCGTCAGTTTCTCGGGCCACCCGGAGCGTCACGTTGGATGGGGTCAGATTCGGGCACTCGGAGCGGCCAGCCTTGAAGGCTGCTACGTCGCGGATGGTCGACTCGATCTCTATACCGTCGCCCAAAGGTCGTCACTGTCAACTTGGGACTACCTGGCCGCCTGTCTCATAGCGAGAGAAGCGGGTGCGGTGGTGCTGAACTACGGCAGCGACGAACTCGTTGCCTGGGACCGCCGTCCCCGGTCGCCTCTCTTTGCGGCTACCCCCGAACTCGCACAGGAATTTCTGGCTCTCGGGCCCCTCTAGGCTGAGTGACCGCGGGCGCTTAGCTCAGTTGGTTAGAGCAGCTGGCTTACAACCAGCAGGTCGGGGGTTCGAGTCCCTCAGCGCCCACCACCCCGCCAAGGGGAGTAGTAGCGTCAGGTCAGGACTCATGACTGATTATCGCCCTCGCCACCGTGGCCTGTTCGCGGGGTTCGCCCTCGCCGCCATTTTGGGCGTGTTGTCGTATGGATTGAACCCGGGTTCGGCGTGGGCCGGTGGATATCCCGGACCGATAGCACAGCCCGGTACGCCGACCACCATTCCGGGGCAGGGAATTGGTCGCGTCGATGACGGTTCGGAAGCTCAACCATTTTACGTGTGTGGATTTGATGTCTCGAACGACACCAACAACTCCCGCTCGACCGCAACAATTTACGTCAATGGTGCTCGCTTAAAGGATTTGGCTATCGACGAAAATGGATGTGTCACTGTCGTTGTTTCCGTCTTTTCTCTTGCGACGGGAACGGTCAAAGACAGAAACACGACGACGGTGTGGATCACGATCAACGGGGGGCGTCGAGTCGAGGTTCCGCGAGGCACTGTTCGATTGAAAATTGTTGGCGTGAAGTCAGACCACTTTGGACAAAATCGTGAAGACGTTGCCGCCATCGTTCCGATGTTGACTGCCGTGCGTGTTGTTCCAACCACCACGACAACGACAACGACAACAACTTCGACAACGTCTACGACATCAACCTCAACCTCAACGACGACGACCACGGTTCCTCGTTCAACGACGACAACAGTCCCCGGTACCACCGTGCCAACAACACTTCCGCCAACAACGATTCCAGGCCAGACGACGACCACTACGTTGCCGCCTCCGTCAACAACAGTTCCGATCCCCACGACGACCACGACAACCATTGCGGGCGAGCCGGTAAAGACAACGACAACGACGGTGTATGTCGCGGAGTCGACAACAACAATCCCTAAAGCCATCACGTCTTCACCACAGACAGTCCAGAAGTCGGCATCTCAGGTGACGGCAGTTGCTGCCGTCAGTACGGCCGCGGCAACGGCCGCGTCCTCGGCAACTGCCGCTACTCAGGCTGCTTCGGCTGCAGCACAGGCTGCACGAGCTGCAGCCGCTGCTGCACAGGCGGCGTCGAGTGCATCGTCTGCTGCGCAGGCGGCAACGAGTTTGCCGACATCCATCCCAACGGGCGGCGGCGTTCCTCTCGGTGGCGGATTACCGACTGGCGGTGGTGTGCCAGGTGGTGCCACTCCATCTGTTCCCCGGATCCCGACGACACCTTCTGTTCCTACTCCGCCGCCGGCTGCCCCGACACCGCCACCGACCGCACCGACCGCACCAACCGCACCAACCGCACCAACCGCACCAACTGCACCAACTGCACCAACTGCACCAACTGCACCAACTGCACCAACTGCACCGACCGCACCGACCGCACCAAGCACTCCGGCCGCCCCGAGCGCTCCGACTGGTGGTGCGGCGCCCAGTGCACCGTCGGGTCCTCCGGGTTCAACTCCAAGCGGTGGCGGTGCTCCAAGTGGCGGCGCGGCACCATCTGCGCCAAGCAGTGGATCGGCCGCGAGCGAGCCGACTCCGACTCCCCGACCCAGTGCTCCGAGCGGCGGCGGAGTTCCAAGTGGCGGCGCAGCACCGTCGGCGCCAGGTTCAACATCCGAGCCCACTCCAACGAGTACGCCACGACCAACTGCTCCCACTACTCCCAACGAACCAACCCCGCCCCCGTCGAGCGGAACCTCCAGTCCGACCAGCGGATCTGCACCTAGCGGTGGCGGCGCACCTTCGGGGAGTTCGAGTCAGCCTTCATCGCCAACCGGTGGGGGATCGACCTCCCCGAGCTCGGGTTCGAGCGGTGGCAGCGGACCTGGCTCCAGCGGCAGTTCTAGTTCAAGCGGCGGTGGTTCCAGCTCGAGCTCTGGTTCGAGCGGTAGCTCTGGCTCTGGCTCTGGTTCGGGTGGCGGCTCAGGTTCTGGTTCGGGTGGCGGCTCAGGTTCTGGTTCGGGTGGCGGCTCAGGTTCTGGTTCAGGTGGCGGCTCGGGTTCAGGTGGCGGCTCAGGTTCTGGTTCAGGTGGCAACCGCGCACAGGGTGATAATTCAGATGGCGGTAATTCAGGCGATGCCCCCACAGGAGGTGATGCCTAATGTCGATGTTCGAAAGCGCTCACGCCGGACACCTTGCCGCCGACGTCGAAATTGCGCACGAAGCGGGGTACGCCCGCGGCCATCGACCGAATGCACCCGTCGCCCCCGGGCTCGGCGGTCGTCATATTGTTGATCGATTTAACGAGAAAATTGGTACACCCATTACTCGAGTCTCACCTTTGTTCGGTGGACCATTCAATGACAGTGGCTACTTGCGGTCGCTATTGGGCAACGCGTATATCGCTCTGCCAATACTTGCGGCCGTCCTCGGCATCTTGTCGGTCTTTAACACCGGCGGGTTAGCCGTTCCACCGTCACTGACGCTGACTTTGTCTCTGATGGTGATCGGAGTTCTCGATGCGTTTGCGGGACTCGTGGGATTTGCCGTCTTTGCACTCGGCGTTATTTTGAGCGGGCATTTCTTCTCTTTGCATTTGCTCACGGCTCCCGAAGGATCTCAGAGCATCCTGTATGCCTTTACCGGGTTGTTCTCAATTGCACTTCTCTGGTTTATTGCTCCACAATTGGCCGCGAAGATGCGGCCAATTGTGGTCGTAGGTGATCAGAAGGGTGTAGCGAGACTCCACCTCATCACTGCGGATCTCTTAGTACTACCTTTCCTGACGATTCTGATTCTCGGCTCAATGCCCGCTCTGGCACCGAGCCTGACGGGGGCCTTTAAGCAAGGCCTCGAAGTCAGTATTCAAGAACATCTCAACACAATCAAAATATTTGTGGCTCTGGCGATGTTTGTTCGAGTTCTTATTGAGCTATTCATTCACCGTCAGTTCGCTCCAGTTGAGCCGACGTACCCCAGTGCTCGTCACCCCTACATCGAACGAACCTTGAAGATTGGGACGAACATTTTTGCGTTCGTTTTGATTTACGAAGTCATGGGTCTGATGTGGCAGACGGTTGCTGTGTGGATTGCGTATCTCATGACCGAGAAGATCACGATTCTTGGAGAGCGATTCCTCAAGCCAAGCTCGATTTATCGCTTTGTTCCGAGAAATCTCTTCAAGATTCTGGTTATCTTGATCTTCTCTCAGTACGCCATGAAGGTATTGAACGGTCGATTTGTGGCCGGTACCGACATTTTGGGTTACCTCGCAATCGCCCTTGCGGTCGTGACGGCCGTCTTTGCACTCCTCGAGGGAGCGAATCGAGCGTCGGAGACAGAGGCCCGTGCAGCGGAGGCGCGTGCGACATGGTGGACCCGCACCGCCGGATTCGTTGTGGTGCTCGCCCTGTTCTTGTTTTCGCAAGATCGCATCCACTTATTTGAGGCGAAACCCTATGCGGAGCCTCATGGAATCTCACTTAGTTTCACAGGCAATACGTACATCGCTGATACCGGTAACAATCGGGTCATTCGTATCGGCGTCGATGGCTCTCGCTCAACTCTGGGTGTCAACTTGGACCATCCCACGTCAGTAGCTCCCGATCCGTCATCCAGCAAAGAACAGGTCTATATCTCCAACACGGGACGCAATGAACTCCTGCGGGTATCGGTGGGGGCGCAGCAGGCTTTGATACCTGCGCGTTTCGAGACTCGTTCGTTTGCCATCTCTGATATGCGGCAGAAACCGTTAGGTAATCATCTAAAAGATCCGACAGCCGTGGCCGTCGATACCAAAGGTCGGGTGTACCTCTGTGACACGGGTAACGGTCGCGTAGTGATGTTCCCGGCTAACGGTGACTCCAGTACTCAGAGTGTTTTTGACGCCGATCTCGAAGAGCCTCGCGGAGTCTTCACTGACGTATTTGGACATGTTTGGGTGGTTGATTCGGGTACGAAAAAGATCTGGAAGTACACCGTTGATGATGCCGGTCACGCAGTGAGCCGGACCGAATTTATCCCTGACGTAGATGAGAACGGTCAGCAGATTGAGTTTGACGACCCCACGAGCGTTGCGGTTGACTTAGGGCAAAACGTCTTCGTGGCCGATGCAGGACATAAGAAGATCTATCAGTTCCAGGCCAATGGAAGAAACGTGGCGGTGGAGGGCGAATTTGACGAGCCGATGTCCCTAGCCGTCAACCTGTCGGGCCACGCCTACGTGGCCGACGCGCGGACGTCAGAGATTCAGGTCATTACGCCTCTCTACACGCCGCGGCGAATGACGTCAGCGCCCACCGAGCCCGGTACTGCGGTCGCGTTGGCCGATAACAACACTGCCTATGTCGTCAGTGCGAAGTCGGGCACTCTCGAAAAGCTCACGGATAAGGGTGCGACGACGATTGCCAGTGGTTTGCGTGCACCACGTGGGGTGGCCGTCAATGCGCTAGGAGAGATCTATGTCTCCGAGAGTGAGACGGGAAAGATATATCGAATTAACGAGCGGACCGGCGGAAAGACTGTTATCGCTCAAGGATTGACGGGAGTCGGCGCTCTGTCGGCCGACGGTTACGGTGGTCTCTTCGCGGTGCAGGAAGAGTTCGGCAATCTTTTGACGGTGACTCGCGACGGTGTCGTGAAACTGTTGGTGGGCGGTCTCGATCACCCAACTGACTGCATCCAGGACGCGTATGGGTACATCGACGTCACGCTGGCCGGTCACAAGAAGAGTGACGGCAAAGTCATTCGCTTCGCCCCCGGACAAACAGTGCAGATTGTTCACGACAATCTGCAGCGACCAATTGGAATTAGTGCTGACGCCAACGGCAATCTCTTCTACATCGAAGAGGGAACCGATCGCGTATGGGAGTACATGGGCCTCCTCGGTCTGCAGATTGTCTCCGAGCGCGGCGTGACCACACGTGGGAATCCCTTGGCCTTAGCGTCAGACGGCGACGGCAACGTCTACCTTCTGCAAGACCACCCCAATAGGGTCTATAAGTTCGTTCTGTCGTATCACGCATCACCGATGTAGTGCCCCGTTCTCTTCGAAAGTGACACCATGAATCGCCAAGTCTTGCTGCGGCAACGACCGCAGGGTCTCGTTAGTGCCTCGACAACCGAATGCGTTAACGGGTCGATACCGGAGTGTTCAGAGGGTCAGGCATTAATCCGCGTCGGGTATCTCTCGATTGACCCCACGATCCGTACGTGGATGGATGATGCACCGGGTTATCTACCGCCGATTGAAATCGGGGCAGTGATCAGGAGCGCCGGAGCCGGCGTCGTGGTCGAGTCGCACACTTCGAGGTACAACGTGGGTGACATTGTCATCGGCATGACGGGATGGCAAGAGTGGTGCCTCGCCACTGAAGAGAATAAGTTTTCCGTCGTTCCTCGCGGCATGGGGTTGGACTTACCAACGGTCATGAATGTTCTGGGTGTGACGGGGATAACCGCGTGGTTTGGAATGACCGACGTCGGGCAGTTGGCCGACGGTGATGTGGTTGTCGTGTCGGGCGCCGCAGGCGCGACGGGCTCCGTGGCGGGACAAGTGGCCAAAGCTCGCGGCGCCTCTCTGGTCGTGGGTATTGCCGGCGGACCCGAGAAGTGCACCGAAGTCGTCGAACGGTTCGGATTTGATGCGTGTTTGGACTATCGAGAGCCACACCTCGCTCGCCGGTTACGTGAGATCTGCCCGCGTGGCGTTGACGTGTACTTCGACAACGTGGGTGGCGAAATTCTTGATGCGGTCTTGCTGAATATTGCCATGAACGGTCGGATTGTTCTGTGCGGCGCCATTTCGCAGTACAACGACGCGGGCGGCTTTGGCCTGAAGAATCACACCATGATGATTATGCGACGGGCGAGCATGAAAGGATTTATCGTTCTCGACTACGCATCCCGCTACGCCGAGGCTCAACTCGAACTCGGGGCCATGGTTCTTAACGGTCAACTGGAGCACGCGGAACACCTCGTCGAGGGCCTCGAGAATGCCCCGCAAGCCCTCAACCTGCTGTTTTCAGGCGGGAATCACGGCAAGACATTGGTCGTCGTTGATTCATCGGTTGCACTGACGTAACTCGTGCGATCAGATCGAAAAACACACGCGATTATGGTCGCCGTGGCCGTGGCTGCCGCATTCGGTCAGTTTGGGGCCATCTCCTCACTTGGCGATGTTGCCAAGCACTTCGCGCACTTTCACGAGACTCGTTCCCTGCAGTCACAAGTGGGAATATCAACCACCATGCTTGGAACGGGACTGGCGGCCTTGCGACTGGCGTCACTGGCCGCATTGCCCCTCAGCGCTCTGGCTGACCGACACGGTCGAACGCGAATTCTTCGTCGTATTGTGACCCTCGGACTGTTGTTCACCGCGCTGGCGGCTTTCAGCCCCGGCTACTGGTGGTTCGTTTTCCTTTTCGCCTGTGCACGTCCGCTCCTGAGTGCCACCAACTCTCTCATTCAGGTGATTGTCACCGAGACCAGCTCTGATCGCAATCGAGTACATCGTCTGGCGTGGTTGGCGGCCGGCGCGGGGCTGGGGGCGGGGCTATCTGCCGTACTCCACGGCATCGTTCGAGGTGAAAACTCTTTCCGCATTCTCTTTGCTCTCGCGTTGATTCCCGCAATAGTTCTGTGGCCAACGCTACGAAATGTTCTCGAGACTCACCGTCGCGAGAACAGTGAATCTTTGCCACGACTCGGTACGGTGAGCGCAGAGTTCCGAGGACGTCTACTCGTTCTTGCCATACTCGCCGTCGTAGTGGCCCTCGTGACGGGACCGGCCAATAGTTTCGCCTTTGTGTATGGGGAGCGTGTTCTTCATATCCCACCGAGCCGTGTGGCCGTTGTCGTCGCGTCATCGTCTCTTCTCGGACTCGCTGGTCTGGTGGCGAGCCGGTGGAGCGCGGAGAGATTTGGCCGCCGTCACACGGTGGTTGTGGGTGCCTTCGCCACGGCCGCCACGTCGACGTTGGCGTACTTCGGCGGCGAAACACTCTTCACGACCGGCTACCTGTTGGGTGTGGCCGCTGCGGCCTTTCTCGCGCCCGCTGCGAGCGCGTTGACGACTGAGTCCTTCCCTCGCGCGTATCGTGCGACGGCGGCAGGGTGGGTTGTCGTCAGTGGCGTTGCGGGGGCGACACTGGGGCTCTTTATATTTGGCGCCGTCGGCGACGCAGTGAACACCTTCGGGCCATCGGCGTTGCGTATTCCTAGTCTCGTGACCTTCTTGCCGTTCCTGCCACTTGTCCTTTTGGTCTACCGATTGCCCGAAACGCGCGACTCGTCACTGATGGATTAAGCCTCGAGGTTGACAACGAGGGCGCGGTGATCACTTCCAGTCACGGTTGAACTTGTGTCCCCGACGCTCCACGGTCCCCGCAACAAGATGTGATCAATCTGCGAGTGTGGTCGCCACGCCGGCCACGTTTTGCGTCGCACGGCGCTCCGCCAACCCGGAAGGACGGTACGAAGGAGAGGTCGCCAACAGTTGAAATCACCCGCGAGTATGACCCTGCGACCGTGAAGCTGAAGGCGTAGCTGTTGGCTGAGATGACGATAGTGACGTAACGAACCGTGACTGAGGTGGGGGCCGTGGACCGCGATGACGGTGAACAGTTCGCCGTCATCTCCCCGGAGATCGGCCATAAGGACGCTGCGTCGAACCTTGTCGCGACGAAGTTGCGGAACGGGGAGCCGTTCCACGCGATCTACTGCGTAACGAGTAAAGATGCCGAATCCCCAGTCACCGTCGTCCCCACCGGGACGGTGGTCGTACTCCCGCTGTCGTCGAGCCGAGAGTGGACGCTGTGACGAAAAGTAGAGACCCTCATCGCCCGTGAGGAGCCCAAGGCGAGGTTCCCAGCCCGCCCCAGGACGCCCTTCGCGAAATCGCCGCGCTCGACCAAGCGGCTCAAATCCGACGCAGGTGAGACCGGAGGACTCGATGCGGCTGACGTGGTCCTCGCTACTTCGCCACAGCTCTTGGACGAAGAGTAGGTCGGGCTGGAGCGCCAGAACACATTTCAGCGCGTCGGTGGGACGTCCGTAGCCATCCACGTCGGCGTGGATATTGGCCGTCACAACGCGCACTATCTCACCCTACGCCCGTGAACGAGCACGTTGTGGCAATCTTGTTACGTGGACTCTGTGGGATCAACGTTTGGACACCGACTGTGGTGGGTCGACGCCTTTACTGACGATTCCGCGCGTGGTAATCCGGCGGTGGTCGTTCTTCTTGAGCGTCCGATGTCTGATAGCGAACTCCAGCAGATTGCCTTTGAGCTCGGTGTTTCCGAAACTGCGTTTGTACGTCGGGTAGGTGACACCTGGCAACTCCGGTGGTTTACCCCCACCGTTGAGGTAGAACTCTGCGGTCACGCCACGTTGGCCACCTTGCACGTACTTCTTACTGAACTTGGAGTCCCCGGCGGCGAGTTCTACTTTCACACCCGAGCCGGCACACTGTCGGGTCGGCGCCTCGGACAAGGACTTCTTGCCGTGGATCTTCCCCGTCAGCATCTCGAGCCGCTAGAGACGTCGATTCTCAATGGTGCGCTTGGTGATGTCAGCGAGGTGTACGCCGCGGGCGCCCAAAGCGTCGTCGCGGTCGTGAAGGACTATGACACGCTGTGTGGTCTTCTCGTCGATCCGATGTCGCTTTTCTTGGTACCCGGCTCGCTGGTCATCGCCGTGTGCGAAGGTGCGCCACAGGCCGACGTGGCAATCCGAGTTTTCGCGCCACGCTTGGGAGTGGCGGAAGATCCCGTGACCGGCTCTGCCCTGTGCGCCGTGGCGCCGTGGTGGGCAAGCCGAACGGGCATGCCGACCGTATCGGTCCGTCAGGCGTCGGCCCGAGGGGGGATGATGTACGCGCGTCTTTTCGAGAAAAATGTGGAAGTCGCGGGCTACGCCCGTACCTTCTTCGGCGGAGATCTCCGCGCGTAAATTCCTGCGAAACTGACCCTGTGGAACCACTCCAAGGTCTTCGAGAGCTTGCGACTATCGATCGCTCGATGGCCGAGCTTTTGTACCAACGTGAGCACCTGCCAGAGCACGACGAGTTGCGGGACATTGACAGCCACGTTGCATCCCTCGGAAAAGAGTTTGGAGAAATAGATGTCGTTCGACGACCATTGAAAGAGCGTCGCGACGAAATTGAGTCGATAGTGCACCAACAACGCGACCGTCGTGACGAACTCGCAAAACGACTCGCTGTCGCAACGGGTGGCGGCAAAGAGCTAGAAGCGATGGCGGGAGAGATTGCACATCTTGACGCGAGTATCGACACTTTAGAAACTGAAGAGCTTGAAATTATGTTGCAACTTGAGCCACTTGACGAATCGGTTCAACGTATTAAACGCGACGCCGCAGCAGCGTCGCAGCGTCGCGAGTCACTGGGTGCGGAGATTACCGACGCTCAAACGAGATGCACCACGGATATCGCTGCGCTCCAGGCGACACGTGGGGAAATTGTTTCGTACATTCCTGACTCGGTCGTTCGTCTCTACCAGCAGATTCTGGCCAAGGTCCACGACGTCGCTGCCGTCGAGCTGGTTGACGGTGTGTGTGGTGGCTGCCGGATTGCCGGGGTAGCGATGGATATTGGCCGTTGGCGATCGTCGAATCTCGACAGTCTGGTGACCTGTCCGGAATGCACCCGTATTTGGATTCCGGCGTCGTGATCTTGCTTATCCGCCATGGTCAGTCGACGGCAAATCGTGATGGGCTCCTCGTGGGTCGTAGTGACGTCGAACTGACGGAGGTTGGTGAGTCGCAGGCGCAGGCTCTCGTGGGCCGTTTGGGCACTGTCCGTGTGGCTCTCACGTCCCCGTTGAGGAGGGCAGTACGCACCGCCGAACTCGCTCTACCTGGCGCGGAAATTACTGAAGAACCTGCATTTATAGAAATGCACTACGGGGAACTCGAAGGCCAGCCACTCGCACAGGTGGGACGGGTCACGTGGCAGTCATTACAAGAAAATCACGAGTGGCGAGTTCCCGGAGGAGAATCCATGGCCGACGTCGATTCTCGTGTCCACGGTCGACTGAATGAAATTTTTCGTGACACGGCCACTCTTGTGGCGAGTCCCGACGAGCACCTCGCGATCTTCTCTCACGTATCTCCCGTGAAGTCAGCGGTGGCGTGGGCGCTCGGTGTTCACGGGGGCGTAGCGTGGCGGCTTCGCCTCGATAATGCGACCGTGACTGCCATTGGGGCGGTGGGGGACAGACCGACACTCTTGAGGTACAACGAGCGGCGCTGAGGCGGCCAAACTAGGGGCATGAATGACGCCATCCCTACTCATCGAAGAACCATTGTCATTGAGTCGTTTGACTCGGATGAATCTTTCGAGATTGTCGCTTCACTGCAAGACGAACGACCGTGGGCCGATGGCGAAGATTTGGTGAGCGACGTTCATCGGATGTCACTTCGAATGTTGATTGACCGTGCCACGCTCACGGTCACGGACGTGAACGCCAGCATGGAACGTACACCTCATGCGGAGTGCACCGCGATTGAACCTGCGTTTCGTTCACTCATCGGCGTGTCCGTTACGCGAGGATTTAATAAGGAAGTTTCCGAACGAGTGGGTCGCCAGCGCGGTTGCACCCACTTAGATTTTTTGGCGAAAGCCATTGGGCCCGCCGTGATTCAGACGATGGCCTCAGCCTCATCCCGGCGGGCTGGACTCGCGGGGATTGGACGCACCGTGAGCCAAGACACAGGCGGATGGTTACGCAATACCTGTCATCTCTGGGCGGAGGGCGGAATTGGCCTCACGAAAATCTCGGAAGGGTGGCGACCGGGTGTCGACGGCTACCCCGCTCGCTCGCTCGTTGAGATGCGACGGCGTCGAGCGTCTTCAGTGAGCTTCGATGAAGTTGACGAGGACCGTGCCTAATTGACGACCTTCGTCTTCTTGTAAAAAGTGACCTCCGCCCACAATCGTCGTGTGCGTTACGTTGGCCGTGCCCGGTACCTCACGAAGAAACTTCTTGTCGGCTCCCGCGGTGACGGGATCTTTGTCTGAATAACACGTCAAGAAAGGCTTTTGCCACGCCCGTAGGACCTCCCACGCCGCTAACTGGTCGTCGTGGGCGGGATCGTCGGGTCGTGTCGGGACCAAAGTGGGAAGAATCCGCGCCGATTCCTTATACGACTCGTCGGGGAACGGGGCGTCGTAGCCCGCAATGATTTCAGCGGTAGGACGTACGGCGCAACCACCGGCACAGATTGCCCCAATGGGCATTTCGGGTACCGTTTGAGAAAACTCCTGCCACGCGAGGAACGCTTCGGAGATCTTTTCTTCGCCCGTTGGTAGCCCGCCATTCCCGATGGCAATTCGAATGAAACGTTCTGGGGCAAGCGCGACAAGTCGAAGACCAACGAGTGATCCCCAGTCCTGACCAAAGAATGTGATGTCTCTGAGGTCCAGTCGGTCAAACAACGCCTCACGTGCCCATTCCACTAGTCGGGCGTAGGACACGTCGCTCCGGAGTGCCGGCTTATCGCTTCGACCAAAGCCAATCAGGTCGGGAGCCACGACGCGATGTCCCGCGTCCAGGAGCACCGGAATAACTTTCCGATATAGGAACGACCATGTCGGTTCGCCGTGGAGGAGGAGAACTGTTTCACGGGCATCGCGGGGTCCCTCATCGAGATACGCCATTCGAAGTGGATCGCCACCGGTGGGATCGGCAACGTCCACGTACTGCGGTGTGTAGGGAAAGTCCGGCAAGCTGGCGAAACGTTCGTCGGGGGTACGGAGTCGGTCCATTGTTCTCCTTGAACTCGGAATGTGAGCCTAGAAGAAACATCAAGGGCCGCACTACCTGTGGCAGTGCGGCCCTGATGTACTGGCCCCCCCAGCCAATGCGAGAGAGATTAGTGAGTTCGTGGAGGAACCTGCCACTTGGAATGGGCTAATTGGCTCGCCGTGCGAGTGATGTTTTTCACAAACTAGGAAGCACTGAGGTCGATTGTGACGGTGCAGAGCGCCGCTACGTCTTCGTCGTGGGTTGCGATGATCGCGGTACCCGCGAAGGACGAGAGAGCAGTGAGAATCGCCCGTCGTGAGTCACCGTCGAGGGTGGCCGTGGGCTCGTCGAGCAGCACAACTGCCGGACGCCCGCCAAGGGCCCGCGCGACGGCCAAGCGTCGAAGTTGACCGTCGGAGAGATGAGACCCTGGGGTGGTCGACGCGGGCAGACCGAGGCCCTGCCACGTTGCGTATGGCAGGCAGTCGGTTCGGCCGAGCGAGTACAGGTCACCCGCCGTACCAGCTCGATAGGTGACGTCGCTCGGAACCCACGCCACGTGACGCTCCATCCACTCGTGGTCGATGGTGGACGGCACCCTTCCCCCGATGGTGACGGGGTGCTGCGGTAGCCAATCACATCCCATGAGTGCGCGCAAGAGAGTGCTCTTGCCCGAACCGGACGGCCCGGTCACCGCGACGTGTGTACCGGGTGGAATCTCTCGATCACCGATTCGCACTACCTCGTCGAGCGGAATCTCGAATTGCCCCGTAGTGGTGGTGAGTTCGCCCTGGCGGGGCGCCGTCGATGCGACTGCGTACGTCGTGACTGTTCGTGCAAAGTCAAAGAGCCACAAGGCTGCGACACAGGTCGCGGCCATGACGGTGGGGCTGCCGTGGGAGACGAACTGTGAACTAACAACCGCGGCAATGCCTCCGACGCCCGCCACAATGGTGGTGGTCCACTCCAGTTGACTTTCGATGCGATGCGCCCGAATTTCTCTACTCGCCGATGGATGAGACAGCTCACCCCCTAGGAGTGACCAGGTGAGGGATCGGTCGTGGAGGTTGTTCCATTCGCGTGCCCGCTCTATCTGTCGCTGGTCGTTTTCACGTTGTTCACGCTGCATCGAAGTACGCATGAGCCGTTCTGTGGCTAGTAGACAAAGGGCCGTTGTGGCGATAATGGCAAAGCTCAGCAAATAGTGTGACGTCCAGGGGTAGAGAAGAACTGTTACCCCACCCGCAAGGCCGAGTGCCACAACAGAGGCGTGATACGGAATGATAAATCTCGCCAGATACTCGCTGTAGGCACCACTCTTTTCTAAGAGCTCATTCACTTCTTCGTAGCCCCGACGGTCGAGCCATCGACCGTACGGCCATGAGAGTAAGGACGTCACCACCTTCCTCCGCTGTTCCTGGCGCGAGATTCGAATCAGACCGTGCTGGGTGCTGCGCTCGAAGTAGCGCAGGGGTGAGCGGAGAAAGGCAACGAGTTCAATGATGATAAGTGCCACGCCAATTGCGTGAAGTGGGCGATCTGCTTCACTCGCTGAAACTGACGCCACAATGAGCACCGGAGCACCGATAGTGAGGGCGATCCCTGCGAGTGCCGATATCGCGGCTGTGATCCGAGGGAGGTGACGTCCCATTAGGGCGCTACCTCTTGAAGGGTGATAGTGGCGTCAGGTTGACAGATGGGCTCATCGTTGGTGGCCTCAACGACAGTTACTCCATGACTTTTCACGACGTTGGCCACTGCGTGACGCGACTCATGGTCGAGAAACGATGCCACATCATCAAGAATGAGCAGTTCCGCGTCGTTCGCGAGTGCTCGGGCAATGGCTATTTTGATCCTCTCACCGTGGGAGAAATTTGCCCCGCCACGCTGCACCTGCATGTCGGCCGACACCTCGCGCGACAGGCGCAATGCATGGCACACACGGGAGAAACTGTGGAATGTTGCGTCGTTCGCAATCACAACATTGTCCGCTAGTGGGCCTTCCGAGAAGACGGGATACGGGTCGATGTATCCGATGCGTTCGGCTGAGCACTCCACCGTCCCTCCGCGAGGGTGGATGTCGCCAATCAGCACACGAAGAACGGTCGATTTTCCGATCCCTGACGGTCCACGGAGGAGGAGTGTCTCGCCCGGACGGACCGTGAATGACACCGGTTGTGCCGGAGCGTATGTCGTGAGTTCATCTACGCGGATCGAGATCGAAGGTGCAACGTGATCCGACTCGCGCTCCCCACGAGGGGTGGTGGTTATGACGAGGTCGCGAAAGGATTGACGGGTATGAAAACTCGCCGACCAACTTCGGAGGGCAGTACTGATCTCGATGGTCAGAAAGACCGCAATAAGAGCTCGAGTGAGACTTCCCCCGTCAAGGACGCGAAATCCCACGACCATCGCCACCAGACCTACGGCCACGCCCCCGATGAATTCGGTAACGAGCGAGGAGCCGATGGTCTGGCGTACGGCTCGTTCCTCTGACTCCGATTCTCTCTCGGAAAGTGCGTCAAGGCGGCGGAAGGCAAATGTCGTTCCGCCAACACCACGAATTTCCCACAGACTCCGAATGAGGTGGATGACTTCGAACTCCAGGTGTTCTCGCCGTTCGGCATACTCATTGGCGGCGGCGAGAGCTACCGTGCCCGTTCGGATGTACGACGGAATGGCGAATGCCACCAACCCGCCGATGACCAGCAGCGTTAAGGGTCCGCCGACGGCGACGATGACGGGTGTGAGAGCAAGAGCCCCGAGGGCACCCACGTCAATCGCGGGCAGTAACGATGCGGCGGACCAGGCATCGACGATGCGGCGCCCCTGAAACGCTGTCACGCCGTTACGTGAAAATGCTCGATCTGCGACGCGTAGTTGTGCATCCACTTCCGCCTCACGGTGGAGCCACTGCAGTCCGAGTCGAGTGGTGAGTCCGACGACCATTCGAAGAACCAAAGCGATGAGAATCAGACCGGGTCCTACTGGTTGATCAGTCACACATCGAGATATCCCGTGAGCGAACACAACCCCTACTGTGACCGACCCAGCGAGTCGCCACAGGCCGAGAGCGCGACTGAGATTCTTATGAAACGTCGTCACGGTGGATGAGAGTGGATGCCGCGCCGTTGAGCCAATCGCGAAGCGCCTGGGTTGCTCGACAGTCGTCTTCGTTGTACTCAAGAATCCGTGTACGCCACGGCTCGCCCTCTCGAAGTGCATGTTCGAACCAGGCCATTGACGCCTCACCGCTGGGAGAGTCGTCGCGCCAATGAAAGCCCGCGACGGGAGCCAAATTCTTGAGGCCCATGGCTCCTTCGGTCTGAAGAAGGGTGCGCGAGACCTCATAGAGGTCGACCCATTCGGACGATGCCAGAAACTCCTCGACCGGTGCGGTGAAGTGGCCGTTGGCAGGGTCCGCCGCGATGCCGGCTCGCATCGAGGAGTTCTCGGCATTTTGGTAAAAGCAGTAGGCGCGAAATGTTGCGCCTTGCCGGTGAGCTTTGTCGCGAAGCTCGGACAACCACTGCCAGAATTCACGAAAGATGCGTCCTTCATCCTGAGCAGTGACATCGGTGAAGTAAGAAAAATGGTGATAGCCATCTCGAACGGAGAGATCGAAACCACGACAACGAACCACAGCGCCCCATAGGTAGGTTTGGTCGCTGTAGCTTTCCATGTCGATGTCAACTTCTACATCTGCCGTGGGGCAAGACATATCGGCCGCCGGAACTTTTCTGAGCGGGCCACCAAACTTGCGGGCTCGGGCCTTATAGATAAGGTCGGGCAACTGCTGGAGCTGTTTACCGAGGTACTCCGAGGGACTATGTGGTTCGGCCGCGGAGAGAACCGACTGGAAAGCTCGTGTGGCCACCTGTGGGTCAAGAGCGGCCAGTGCATCCCACGTGGTGATTCCCGCTTCTTTCAAAAGAATTTGTTCAGAAAACTTCGTCCACGGAACGAGTGAGACATCGTGAGACTCTTCCAGAATGCTCCGGCACGACGTGGAAAATGGACAGTAGTCACACTCGCGATGCCAAAAAGGCGTTGTAGGGTACGGCGCGCCACCGTTCTCCCATAGTTCACGCTGCTCTAGAACAGCACGCCGCTCAGCAAAGGCGGCGTCGTAAACCTCAAGTGAAAACGTGGCACTGTCCGGACCGAGGTCGAGCCACCACAATTTTCCATCCCGATCAAAAAGTCCTCCAACGCTCTCGGACGCTGCCCACCGATGGGCTTCCAGAACGCGATAGGCGTGGGCGAGTGCGAGACCGGCTCGCGTTACCGGTGGGGTCCGACGATGCGTGACGCCATCGTGCCACTCCGCATCGCTTGGTCGAATCTGTTGTGAAGATCCAATTCGAATTCTTCGCGTGGCGGCCGAATCGCCCACCACGATATTTCGGATGAGAATTGGTGCATAGGTATAACCCGATTCGGTACGACCCGTGCGAACGATAACGTCAACAAATGCCCGGCGGCCTCCGTCTTCGTCGTCGGGCAGGCGAGGTGCAAGAATGATCTCGACACCGCGCTCAACCATCGCCACTGTTTCGGCTACCGACGCTGGGCGAACTGCCTCGGGAAAGAAAGTGGCAATGTCGTCAAGAGTCTGGTCGACTAATTTTTGAACTTCCCGTCGACGGCGATCTGATGATTCATCGGCGATTCGTTCGGGCATTGCCTGAGGTCCACCGCGTACCAGAGCGACTCGGTGTGGGCACCGGGCAATTTCGGCTCCATCTAGGGGTCGTATGCCGCTCACTCCGAAATCTTACGAGTTGGCCGGACTCTCACTTCGCCAACTTCGCCAGAGTGTCGCGTATTCGCCATTGTGACGGAGGAGTTCATCGTGTGTACCGAGCTCGGCAATCCGCCCATCAATCACGACTGCCACTCGGTCGGCGTCGTGGGCGGTGTGGAGGCGGTGGGCAATGGCAATGACGGTTCGACCCGACAGCACAGCGGCGAGACTTCGCTCGAGATGACGAGCCGCACGTGGATCCAGCATGGCGGTCGCTTCATCCAATACCAAAGTGTGAGGGTCGGCCAACACGAGACGTGCGAGCGCAATCTGTTGTGCCTGTGCTGGTGTGATCGCGTATCCGGAAGTACCAATCTCCGTTGCGAGACCATCGGGGAGTAGTTCTGCCCACTCACGGGCATCGACGGCCTCTAGTGCGTCGAGGAGCTGGGTGTCGCTTGCCGCCGGGTCAGCGAGACGCAAGTTGTCACGTAGCGAACCAATGAAGAGGTGGTGCTCTTGGGTGACGAGAGCCACGTGGGTTCTTATTTCTGTGAGAGGCAGCTGTGCCACCGATACGCCACCGACCGTTATCGAACCTTCGCGGGGAACATCAATTCCGGCGATCAGGCGACCGAGGGTGGACTTCCCCGCACCAGAAGGGCCCACAATCGCGAGGCGCTCACCGGGCTCAATTGTCAATGACACACCGTGGAGAACATCGTGATTATCTCGATAGGCATAACGGACGTCGTCAATGACGATGCGTTCTCCGGAAGGCGTCGACGTGACCTGATCTCGCGAGTCAGTAACGTCCGCAACTCCAATAAGCCTCGCTAAAGCAACTTGACCAATCTGGAGTTCATCCAGCCACGCCACGATGCGGTCGAGAGGATCGGTAAGTTGGACCACGTAGAGAGTCACCGCGGTAGCGGCGGCGACACTGACGTATCCGTGCACATAGAGCCAACCGCCCCAGACCAGAGTGGTTGCCACCGAAAAGGCGAAATTTGCTTCGGTAATTGGAAACCACCACAGACGCATCGACAACGTATACATCTCGGAGAGGAAGGTTTCGTTAATGTGCGACTCCACCCTCTTTCTTTGGCGATGATTTAGGCGAAGTGCATCAATGGTCCGAGCACCTTCCGCAGCTTCGGAAATCGAACCAAAGAGTGACGCATAGGCGATGCGTTCGCGGGTATAGCCGGGGCCCGCATAGGTCAGGTATCGCCGCGTCGAGAGTGTGAGCAGCGGCAGAGCGACCAATCCTGCGAGCGCGACCAGTGGTCCTGCTATCAACATCGCGACCCCTGTGAGAACTGTTTGAACAATCGCTACGGTCCACTCAGGTAGGGCAAAGCGCACCGTGCGGTTTAGGGCCTCAACGTCGTTTGTGGTGCGGCTGAGAAGATCGCCGGTGCCGGCCCGTTCGACCGTGATGAGAGGCAGTCGAAGAACAGAGGCGAGAAATTCCTCCCGCAAGGTGGCGAAGACCCGTTCTCCGAGGACATAGCTTCGCCGACGGGCGAAGTAGTTCAGGGCAGTATTGCAGAGCGATGAGAGGACGAGGGTGAGCGTTAAGTGCGAAATAACGGAAGTCGTCAACGTGTGATGCAAGGCGTGTTCTACAAACTGACCTACCACCCACGGTCCCACGAGGGCTGCCGCAGACGCACCGGCGTAGAGCGCCAACATCTTCGCGATATCAGTCCGAAATCGCCGAGCCAAACGTGCGGCATGCCGACGAACGGCTGCAGGGGACGCAATGGGTAGGAGGCTCATTCGTCGCCTCGAACAATCAATTGGCGATACCAGGCGTTCGTGAGAAGAAGTTGTTCATGGCTCCCGTGGTCCACGACTCGTCCCGCTCGCACGACGATGACTTCGTCAACTTTTTCAAGGAGTAGAGGGCTCGACGTTGCGATGACGGTGGTGCCCCCGACCCGAGCATCTCGGAGTTCCCGGGCAATTCGCCCTTCCGTATGCGTATCAACGGCTGACGTTGGTTCAACGAGAAGCAAGAATTCGGGGTCCATGAGCAGCGCACGAGCCAGAGTGAGCCGTTGGCGCTGACCTCCCGAAAACGACCGCCCCCGTTCTTCAATGATGGTCGCCAGGCCATCGGACGACGCATCGAGTACATCCATGGCACTTGCCGTGGTGAGAGCACTGTAAATTTCCGCCTCTGATCGCACGCCATGAGGGTCGAGTTCATCCCGGAGCGAACCCGAAAATAGGTGAGGCTCAATCTCGCTGACCACAATGTTGGTGCGCACCTCCTCGAGCGCTACGTCGGCGAGCGGTACCGTGCCAATGAGGGCATTCGATTCGGTGAAGCGTCCCAAGCGGTCACAGATCATTGCGGCTTCGGCAGTGGTCTCAGTGACGAGACCGTACAAAACGCCGCGACGAATTTCGATGCCGGTGTCGGGATCGGAGAGCGTTGGTGCATGCGTGGGCCACGCCCGAGTGACATCGCGATTGTTCTGGGGTGGAGGTACCGCGAGGATTGCCAATACTTTGCGTGCACCGACGATGGCCCTCGTTCCGGCAATAACAAATTCGATCACGGTGCGTAGAGGCGTCGTGAGGAAGGTGGCGTAGCCAAAGAATGCCACGAGTTGACCGGCTTGTAGGTTCCCATTCATCACGTCGTTTGCACCGACGTAGGTCACAACGGCCGTAAGGATCGCGGGAAGAAGAATCTGTCCGGACTCCAACGCCGACTGTGGCTTCGACACTTCGACGCCCGCTTGCTCCACTTGGCGGCTCATCGCGACATAGTTCGACAAAAAAACGTCTTCGCCACCAACGCCCCGGAGAATTCTCAGTCCCGCCACCGTGTCACTCCCCAGCGCTGCCAATTTGCCCGATACTTCACGTTGAGCACGTTGACGCTCGTGGAGGGGGCGCATGAGCGGTCGAGTAAGGCTGGCCAAGACGGGTACGCCAATGAGCACGAGAAGACCCAATTTCACTGATGTAGTGAGGAGAATGGCGGACACCACTAGCCACGAGACCACTGCACCGATAAATCGAGGAATCACGTCAAAGGCTCCGCCCACACGCATAGCGTCCATCGCAACGGTACCGACGATGTCACCCACGGGAATTGCCTCAGTGGCGGCGGTCGTCACGGTGCTGAGATGGCGACCCACCAATTGGATAGATCGAAAGGTTCCTCTCAGCCAGTTGGTCACCGCGAACTGGTGGCGAATGGCCCCACTGACACCTTGCACGACGCCTAGAAGTACGACGAGCAGTCCCCAACGGGCCACTGCACCAAAGTTTTTTTCTTCAAGCCCGTGATCGACAGCTGCGCCAACTGCAGTCCAGAGAAGTGCCTGTGAGAGCATCCAGATAACCCCAAAGACGACCCCGGCGCCAATCATCCACTTTTGCTTTCGCCCGGTCCATAGCAAGAAGCGAAATGGTGAGCGAAGGTCAGGTGAGCCGGGGTCGGTATAGGGGAGTTCTTGAAATGGAAGGAGTGGCACGTGTAACTATTTTCATTGCAACTGCGACATAGAACGCTATCTGCATTAGTGGGACGGTGAGTCGACCTATAGGCGGGGTTCTGTCCACTTCGTTTCCGAAGTTGTGTAGCCATCCATCTGAGCGGTCCACCTGGAGAGTCTGGAGAACCAGACGGGCGAGCAACCCTTCTCCCACGTTTGACCTTGCTCCGGGTGGGGTTTACCAAGCCACCACGGTCACCCGCGGTGCTGGTGCGCTCTTACCGCACCGTTTCACCCTTGCCTGTGCCTTTCGGCCATCGGCGGTCTTTTCTCTGTGGCACTTTCCTGCGAGTCACCTCGACACACGTTTCGTGAGCACCCTGCTCTGCGGAGCCCCGACCTTCCTCACCGGTTGCCCGATGCGACTACCCAGTCGACTCACCGTCCAGTTCTATCTTCTCATCTTTTTTGGTTCAGTGCAATCGCCGAAACCACCGGCCGTGAACGGTAGTCTCGCCCCGTGACGGACATTCTCGGAGTGAGCACAGAGGCCCCGTTTTCTGTCTCGGACTACCTTGAAGAACTCGCGGTGACATTGGCCGGCGAGTTCGGTCGGAGCTCCCAGCGATGGATTCGTGGTGAACTCTCGAAAGATCCCTACGAAAAACGGCATCTCTACATCGATGTAAAAGACGCCACGGGAGCGGACGCCTTAATAAAGGTCAAGTGTTGGGAAAGTACCTGGTCGTCAATTCGGTCGACACTGATCGAACAGGGAGTGGCACTGAAGGCCGGTACGGTAATCAATTTTTGCGGCTACATCGATGTGTACAAGCCACGCGGCGACATTTCGGTCGTGATGACCAAACTCGACGTGGACTCGATGCTCGGCGACGCCGCCCGCCGTCTACAAGAGCTCATTGCTCGACTCGTAGCAGAAGGGGTGTTGTCGTCGAATAAGGAAAATGCCATCGCGGAGATGCCCGTCAGCGTGGGGCTCATCGGTAGTCCGAATACCGAAGGTTACAAAGACTTTCTCGGACAGTTGGAAAATTCTGGACTGGCATTTTCAGTAGTCGCCGTGCCGGTGCCAGTACAAGGCGACGTCGCGCCACCGGCGATCGTGGCCGCGATTCGACAACTCGACGCACTGAGTCTCGATGTCATCTGCATGATTCGCGGTGGTGGTTCAAAGGCCGATCTCTCCTGTTTCGATGATGAGCGCATTGCGCGCGCAATCGGTGCAAGTACCACTCCTATCTGGACAGGCATTGGTCATACGGGCGATACGTCGGTAGCGGACCTCGCCGCGCACACCTACGCCATTACGCCAACCGCACTCGGCGCCACCCTCGCGTCCAGGGCACTCGATTCGTACGACCGCCGAGTGCGCGCCAATGCCGAGCGAATGGGGATAGCTGCTGGTGAGGTTCTCGACGACGCCCAACAGCTGCTGACAACGGCGCGCCGTGAAATCTTGTCAACGGCCCGTAATCGCCTCTCGGCGGAACAACGAATGCTTCGTCAGTCGGCGATCACGATGATGAAGGCGGTACGCCAGGCAACCCACCAAAGGGGTGAGCGACTAAATGGGGTTCGTCAACTCCTCGCAGCGTACGATCCTCAGAGACGGCTGGCGCAAGGCTGGGCCATTGTGCGCGGCCCAGACGGCTCCACTGTTCGATCAGTGAACGATGTGTCACGGGGTGGCGGGATACAGATTGCGCTCAGTGACGGCACGCTCGACGCAACGGTTAACTAAGGGAAGGAACGACATATGGCTGAAGTGGGTTCGTGGGAAGAAGCAACTCGTGAATTGGACGACATCGTCGCCTATTTGGAGGGCCCCGATGTCAACATTGACGATTTGATCGTGCGGCTACAGCGGGGTGCAGAAATTGTCGAGGCCCTCGAGGAGCGACTGGTCGCGACGAAGGCCAAAGTCGAAGAGATTGCTCCCCGGGTCGAAAAAGACGTCGAGTGACCGACCGTCTCTACTTCCAGCAGTGGTTGGCTGGTCGCGACTTCGCTGTCGGTGATCAGTTGGCACGCCAGATGGTGAACTTTGTCTACGCCATCGGGGATCGAGACACTGGCGAGGCCGTCATTGTCGACCCGGCATACGCGCCTGGAGAGATTGTGACAATGGTCGAAGCCGACGGACTTCGGGTCACGGGAGTTCTGGCGACGCACTACCACCCCGATCACGTGGGGGGAGAGATGATGGGAATGTCGATTGCGGGCATCGAGGAGCTACTCCAGGTGATTGACGTCCCCATTCATGTTCAACGAGATGAGGTCCCTTGGGTTCAACGTCGCACGGGCGTCGGGACAGACTCACTCGTGGCTCACGATTCGTCCGACATTGTCACGGTGGGGAGTATTGACATCGAACTCGTTCACACACCGGGACACACCCCTGGGAGCCAGTGTTTTCTGGTTGAAGGGCGACTCGTGAGTGGCGACACCCTTTTTCTGGAAGGGTGTGGCCGAACTGATCTGCCGGGTTCAGATCCCGAAGAGATGTACCGCACGTTGCATCAACGACTGATGCGAATTTCCGACGACACGGTGATCTTCCCTGGCCATCTCTACTCGGCTGATCGATCCGCTCCCATGGAGTATCTACGTCGCTTCAACTACGCCTTGGCGCCCACCACCGCCGAACAGTGGCTGGCGATGTTTGCCCGTTAGCCTCATACATCGTGGAGCGGGTGGTCATCGTCGGAGCGTCGCTTGCCGGTGTGCGCACGGCCAGTGCTCTGCGCCGCGAAGGTTTCACCGGAAACATCACCCTGATTGGTGATGAGCCGCATCGTCCCTACGACCGACCGCCACTGAGTAAGCAAGTACTGCAGGGGAAGTGGGGCGACGACAAGACACTTCTTCTGACAGTCGAGCAGACTGAAGAGCTCAACGCCGAATGGATTTTGGGCGACGCGGCCCAGCACTTGGACGTGGCATCGCGCAGTGTTCACACAGCGTCAGGTCGCGAGGTGAAGGGAACATCCATCGTGATTGCCACGGGGACTCGTGCACGCCGCCTGCCATTTTCCGCCGATAACGACGTTTTTGCGATGCGCACCCTTGACGATGCACGCCGTCTCGTTGCGGCGTGCGACGCTCTCCCGGCTCACGCCACGGTGGCCGTGATCGGTGGGGGTTTTATCGGTGCGGAAGTGGCGACGGCACTGCACGCGCGCGAGTTGCGCCCCATCGTGATTGAGGCGCAAGTTCGGCCCTTGCAGGGGATCCTCGGCGACGTGGTGGCGACGTGGCTCGAAGGGCTGCCGGAGGCCGCCGGAATTGAACTGCGTGTTCAACAGCAAGTCAATGACGTGGTCCGGCACAAAAACGGATTCCTCATTACGACACCTCACGACGCGCTCGAAGCAGACCTCGTCGTGGTAGGAGTTGGTGCGGTACCCAACATCGAGTGGCTCCACGACTCCGGCCTGAACCTCCAACGTGGGCTTGTAGTGGACGAGTTTCTGGAAGCGGCTCCCGGCGTGTGGGGTGCGGGCGACGTGGCGGTCTTTCCGTATCACTCGGCCGGGGAAAGTGATTTTGTCCGAATTGAGCACTGGCAGATTGCGAACGACCACGCTTCCTACGTTGCTCGCTCCATCGTTGCCGGATCGGATCAACCGTTCCGAACCGTGCCGTACTTTTGGAGCGATCAGTACGGTAAGAAGATTCAGATGTTGGGACACCCTCGACCAAGCGATGAGGTTGAGTTGGTCTCCGGTTCACCCCACGAGGGGAAATGGTTGGCGCACTATCGCCGCCATGGGGCGGTAACGGGCGTGGTTGCGCTGAACAATGCCCGCGAGCTCATGCTCTCTCGTCCGCTCTTGGAGAGCGTCTAGAAACTGACGGACGACAGGTCGGGCAGGGTCTTCTCCGCACGGCGCACGGCGTCGTGCCAACGTTCGCGGTTCGTTCGGCGAGTCGCCTCGTCAAGAGTGGCCGTGACCGCGGCTCGCGCATTCCACAGTGTCCCCACTTCAGCCACGTTGAGTTCCGATGCGGCCACAAGCGCCATCAGACCGGCACCACGTGTCGTGGACTCCACTTCAGAGGAAATCTCGACTACTCGGCCCGAAGCGTTGGCCAGCGCTTCCATGAGGAAATCGTTACGCGTCATACCGCCGTCCACGCGAACTGAGTCGATGGCGATGCCCGTCTCCGCCTCGGCCGCTTCGATGAGGTCGACGGCATTGTGTGCAATGCCTTCTAGAACGGCGCGAACGAGATGAGCCTTTGACGAGCCACGCGTGAGGCCGAAGAATGCTCCACGGGCACCAAAGTCCCACTGCGGTGTCCCGAGACCCAGGAGTGCAGGCACAAACATCACTCCATCCGAGGACTGCACAGATCGGGCGATCGCGTCGGTCTCCGCTGCGTCCGAAATAACGCCAAGGTCGTCACGTAACCACTCGATGCACGTGCCAGCGCTCAACGTGATCGCCTCCACACCCCAGTCGATGCGGTCGCTGGTGCTGAATATTGGTGTCGGAAAGCACCCGGACTCAAATCGGTTCAATGCGTCAGGCGCTTGGCGATCAGTTCGCTGCTCAAGGATTGAACCGGTACCAAACGTCACCTTCGTTTGGCCGACCGAGATGCAGTTTTGCCCAAACAGTGAAGCGGGTTGGTCGCCCACGAGGGCCGTAATAGCGGGGCTCCCTGGCAGTGCGGCGGCGTGACCTAAGAATCCCGCGGTCGGCACAATGGCTGGCAACATTTCAGTGCGTAGGCCGAGGAGTCGAACGGTGTCGTCGTTGTAACTAGAAAGGTCGTTATTGATCAGACCGGAAAGCCCGATATTGGAGTGATCACTGACGTGCAGGGCACCGTTACTTAGAACGAATGCAATCCACGTATCGAGAGAACCGACGCGGATATCACCAGCGGGTTGACCGAGGTTCTCCCACAACCATTTGGCTTTTGTCGCCATCTGGTTGGGGGCAACGCGTAGGCCTTCGGGTTGAAGTAGGAGGCAGTCAAAAACAGTCCGGAGGTCCTGCCAACCCAATGCGGGCCCGAGTGCCTGACGTGTTCTCGCGTCAAAGAGAACGGTTGTTTGGCGCTGATTCGCGATACCCACCACGTCCGCGGATCCGCCGGCCTTCAATGTGGAGAGAGCACACTCGAGGGTGAGGGCCGCAATCTCGTTGGCGTCAAGCTCGACCTCGCCCGGTTGGGGAGACTGCACCGTGAGGGGGCGTTGAACGACGTGAGAGACCCGTCCATCAGTCGAGACGAGCGCCGTGCGCAGTGACGTCGTTCCGATGTCGACAACGAGGGCGGTCACCACGCGACGCCTCCGAGTCCAAGCACACCGGGATTCAAAATATGGTGCGGGTCAAGCGAATCCTTGATTCGAGCCAGTACGTCAAATCCTGACCCCAGGGCATCGGGTACGAATCGTGCCCGGTTGCGCCCCACCCCGTGATGGTGAGAGAGCGCCCCGCCGTGCTCCAGCACCGCCGCGCTCGCCGCGTCCCAGACAGAGCGGTAGTAACCCTCGAGATCACTTTCCGGTCGTCCAGCAAACGTGAAGTACAGGCACGCACCATCTTGATACGCGTGACTTTGGTGCATGGTTGCCGTCACCGAACTCGGGACCGCCAAGATGGCGGCAGTGACGGCCTCGTAAATCGGCATCAACGTTGACCACGGCCCCGCAATTTCTATGGTGTCGACCACGATGTCGCGAGACCATAAGGGTGTTAAGGCGCTGACGTTGTTGCGATGCTCTAACCAGTGGTGGACGACAGAGTCATCTTCTCTTTGCGCACCGACACACTCTTCACTCACAATCTTCATTGTCGTAGCGACGTACTCAACCTCTCCTTCGTCGAGTACTACGAGTGCGCAGCGGTCAAGGTGAAAGTTACGTTGTGACTCGGGCACGTCGTAGAGACGAAGTACCGCAGGGCGGGCGTCTCGTTGAATGATGCGACGACACGCCTCAAGACCATCGTGAACCGAAGCAAAACTGTACGCAGCGATCTCTCGATAGTCGGCGTGGCGTCGGAGTGTCAGTGTGGCACTGGTAATGATGCCGAGCGTCCCCTCGCTTCCGACAAACACCTGAGTGAGATCCGGTCCGACCGCCGCACGCGGTCCGCGATTTCCGGTAGTGACAATTGTTCCATCGGCCAATACGACGGTGAGACCTCGCACGATGTCTTCAATTTTTCCGTATCGATTCGACAACTGACCGGCGCCCCGGCAGGCGAGCCAACCGCCGACCGTGGCGAGATCAAAAGACTGTGGAAAATGGCCAACGGTGAGACCGCGTTCTTGCAGATAGTTCTCGAGGTCTGGCCCGAAGCAACCGCTTTCGACCGTGACGGTCATCGACTCTTCATCGATCGTCACGATGGAGTTCATCTTCGTGAGGTCTAGGGCAATGCCACCGGTGGCAGGAATCGCTCCGCCGACGACGCCACTTCGCCCACCCTGTGGTGTGACCGGTACTCGATGCTCATTGGCAATTCGCAGGACGGCCGCCACCTCTTCCGTCGTCACGGGCTGCACCACGACGCCGGGCAGAGCGGGAACCTCTCCGTGGGCGGCCCACCCGATGGTGAGCGGCCACCAATCGCGACCGTGGTCGTGCCGTTGATCGGCGTCGAGAGTGAAATGAATTCCTCGCTCCGTGAGTGAGTGAATCACTTCAGCGGGGAGAGATTCTCCGGCAAAGCGCACTCGCAAGTCGCCGGAAGGGAGTGCAATCGGCATCGTTGGCTCAGTCATCGCAACCTACAAGCGCAGTCCGGCGTGCGCGAACTCACTCGCCACCATTGATTGGAAGGCCGCCACTTCACGATTGACATCATCAGAGCTCCATTTCATGACCGGTGCAACGAGCTGGGCAATCTCTGGCGCTGCGGCCAGTGTGGCCCGAGCATCTTGAATGTGTGCGCGGCATCGTCGACTCAAAATGTCGATAAGTGACGTCGCCAATTCATACTCGGCTGAGTACAGCAGTTCGGCTTTGGTGTAGGGGAGCCCGCTGATGGCCGGCGTTGCGAGGCTGGGATCCTTGTCAATCATCGCGAGAATCACCTGGCGCTCCGTACCAAATCGTTGGTAGAGGTGGAGCTCTAGGCCCGTGAGATTCTTGACATTGTCGGAGCGTGAGGGAGCGCCGAATAGTCGCAAGTTTGTGGTTCGCGTGGGCTTCATGCGACCCACTTTCTTGTGGACTTCCTTCATGGCATCTTCGGCCATCGCTCGGTAGGTTGTCCACTTGCCGCCCGTGACATGAATCATTCCATCGCGTGTGACGTGTACCTGGTGGCGACGGGAGAGATCGGAAGTTCTTTCACGAAGTTTCTTGCCATCCTTGGGGGCGATGAGTGGTCGGAGACCCGCCCAGACTCCCGTGATGTCATCTGTCGTGAGGTGCGACGATGTTGACGCATTAACAGCGGCGAGCAGGTATGCCACGTCTCCGGCGTCGCAGAACGGTGCGGAAATGTCGCCTTCGAATGGCGTATCGGTCGTGCCGACGAATGTGTAGGGCGCTTCTTCGAAGGGAACGACAAAAATACTTCTACGGTCACCGGGGACAGCGAGAACCGCCGCGACGTCGGCGGGCAGGCGATCGGAGGGGACCGAAATGTGGACACCCTTTGCCGGCGTGATGTTCGTCGACGTGCTCTGCCCATCGAGCTCAATGATGTCGTTCACCCAAACACCGGTGGCGTTCACGACACACTTCGTGGCGACGCGCCACTCGTCTCCCGTGAGCTCGTCGCGCACCATCACACCGTCGACACGTCCGACCGCAGAGTGAGTGAATGCAATGGCGCGTACGTAGTTCGCAACCGCAGCCCCAAAGGGCTCAGCAGCCGTTCGGGCCAAAGTCAGCGCGACGCGAGCATCGTCACCCCGAGCATCGAAATAAAGAAAACCGGCAACGAGGCGCTCAACATTGAGGGTAGGTAGGTGTCGGAGAGCTTGCTGTCGCGAAACTTTCCGGTACTTCTTCCCGATTCGCCATCCACCAGTCATGTCGTAGAGCCGTAGAGCCGATGAGTAACCCTTAACGAGTGCTTTTGATACAGCTCCGTTCTTGCCGAATAGAGGAATTAAGAAGGGCAGAATCCGCACGAGGTGCGGAGCATTCTTCAAGAGTCGCTGACGCTCGTGAAGGTTTTCGTAGACGAGTCGGAATTCGCGTTGTTGGAGGTATCGAAGTCCTCCGTGCACCATTTTTGAGGACTTAGATGACGTCCCGGCCGCAATATCGGCGCTATCAATAAGGGCAACGCGAAGACCTCGGTGTGCGGCGTCCACCGCAACGCCCGCCCCGGTCATTCCTGCGCCAATTACCACAACATCAAACGATTCGTTTCGTAGACGTCCAAGGGAGGTGGGGCGGTGGAAGGTATTCACCCCTCCATGTTGGCACAGCGGAGGAGTGGGAATAACTCCCCGAAACTCCGATAAGTTGCCGCTATGGACTTTTCGCTAACCCCCGAACTCGAAGCCCTTCAGGCAACCGTCCGAAAGCTCGCCGTTGACAAGATCAAGCCTCGGGCGAGAGAAATTGACGCGACGGGCAAATATCCGCAAGACATCTTTGATGCATTCCGTGATGCCGACCTCCTGGGGCTGTGTATTCCGGAAGAGTACGGCGGCTCGGGCGCTGGAATTATGGGACTGACGCTGGCGATTGAAGAAGTGACGAAATATTCGAACGTCACTGGATTAATGCTGCTCTTAACGCGCCTTCCCACGGGCCCGATCATGATCGCAGGCTCCGAGGAACAAAAACTGCAGTATCTTCCCGATATCGCTTCCGGGCGCCGCCGCGCAGCCTTTGCTCTAAGCGAACCAGGCGGGGGATCTGACGTCGCGGGAATGCAGACGCGAGCCACGCCCGATCCTGACGTTGACGGTGGCTGGATTCTCAACGGGACGAAGTGTTGGATTTCAGGTGTTTCGCAAGCCGACTGGTTCACCGTTTTCGCCAAGACCGGCGATCCGGGATCGAGACTGCACGATTCCATCACGGGCTTCATCGTTGAAGCATCCTCGGAGGGCGTGGAGAGACCGCGCGTGGACCGCAAAATGGGCGTGCGGGGAGTTGATACCGGTGAACTTGTCCTAAATAATGTTCGCGTTGGTCCACAGAATGTGATTGGCGCTATCGGAGGGTTCCGCTTAGCGATGCTGGGGCTCAACGCGATGCGACCGATAGTCGCTGCACGAGGAATCGGGCTCGCCGAAGGTGCACTGATGTACGCCACTGAGTACATCAAGAGTCGACCTGCGTTCGGTGGCAATCTCGCTCAATTCCAGGGCCTCCAGTGGGAGATTGCCAAGATGTCGACAGAGATTGAAGCGGCGCGACTGTTGACGTACCGATCGGCTTGGTTGGCCGATCAAGGGAAGTTCACGAAGGAGTACGTGCCATATCTCTCCATGGCGAAGTACTACGCCACCGAAGTGGGAGTGAAGGCATCGGGCCTGGCATTACAGCTTCTCGGCGCGGCCGGCTACATGGAAGATCACCCCACGGAACAGTGGTATCGCGACGCAAAACAGCTCACCATCGTGGAAGGTACGAGCCAAATTCAACTGGGTTTGATTGCTAAGGGAGTGCTGAGTCACGACCTGTGGTGGGATTAGATGAACCTGACTTCCGATGTTCTCGCTGACCTGCTTAAAGGGGTGTCGCTGACTCGAGCCGAAGCATGCGACGTTCTAGCGTCGGTCCTTCGGGGTGAGATTGATCCAGCGGTCATCGCAAGTTTCTTAACGTTGCTCGCTCAACGTGGCGAGACAACGGAGGAGATGACAGGTTTTGTCGACGCCATGCTGGCGGCATCGGAGGGGGCGGACGTTCCGGCCGATGCGATGGATATCGTCGGGACTGGTGGTGATCGAAGTCACTCCGTGAATATTTCCACGATGGCCGCACTCACCGTCGCCGCGTGCGGTGTTCCCGTGGCCAAGCACGGTAATCGTGCCGCGAGTTCATCGGTCGGTACCGCCGACGTTTTGGAGGGTGTTGGCGTCAATATCGATATCGATGGATCAACGGTCGCGCGATGCGTGCGAGAAGCGGGCATGGGGTTTTTCTTTGCCCAGCGATTTCATCCCGGTTTGCGCCATCTCGGACCAATCCGTCGGGCGCTCGGCTTTCCG
The DNA here is from genome assembly GCA_018970215.1 of Acidobacteriota bacterium. Classification (GTDB taxonomy): domain Bacteria; phylum Actinomycetota; class Acidimicrobiia; order Acidimicrobiales; family RAAP-2; genus RAAP-2. The sequence goes on from JAGWWX010000002.1 coordinate 37,040, forward strand.
ACGGCATTCAATGTGCTGGGGCCACTCGCAAATCCTGGACGTGTACAACGCCTCCTCATCGGAGTAGCGAATGCGGAGATGATGCCAAAGATGGCCTCCGTTCTCGCTGCGCGAAACGTTGAGAAAGCGACGCTACTTCGTAGTGACGACGGTCTCGACGAACTCTCGTTGGGAGCATCGGCCACCTTGGTAGAAGTCGCCCACGGCGAAATTACGCACCGGCGCCTTGACGCCGGTGCACTACTCGGAGTTCACCGCCAAGTGGAGGAGATCCGTGGGGGAGACCGAGCAACCAACGTCGGCATCCTGGAGGACTTTGTCAGCGGCAAGGAAGGTGCCGTCTTTGACGTCGTCACGGCCAACGCAGCACTCGCTCTGTGTGTAGCTGGCACCACTCCCTCGTTGGGCGATGGATTCGATGCCGCGCGGTCGGCGGTGCGCAGCGGTGGTGCGGCCAAGGTGCTGCGGCGACTTATTGAAGTGTCAAATGGACTTAGTCCATCAAACGCGTGAGAGCACCTCGGCTCGGCTCAACAGACCACGTCCGGTGACCAGGAAGTGAGATATCGACACCTGCGTCGTGCAGCGCGAGAAGACAGCCACCGAACCCACCGCCCATAAGGCGGACTCCATGAACTCCGCTCAACGAAGTCACGGTCTCCACAAGGCTGTCGATCGCTGGGAGTGAGACGTCAAAATCGTCGCGAAGGCTGGCGTGCGACTGAGTCAGGAGCTGGCCGGCCCACACGATGTCATCGGTGTGCATCGCGACGAGAAAATCGTGGACTCTTTGATTCTCACTCACGACATGACGCGCCCTCGCTTGGAGTGGAGCCGGAAGACTGCGAATCGAGGCACTATCGATAGTGCTCCACGATCCAACGCGCTCGATAATTTGCTGACACTCCATGCGTCGCTCCGCATATCCCGTGTGGCTCAGCACTCGTTCGACTTCCGAGTGCATAACCGTAAACCTCCACGAACTAGGTAGAGGGTGGTGCTCGGTCGTTAGGTCGGCAAAGTTAATCAACGTGGCCGCGTGTGCGATGCCCCCGAGCGTTGCGATTTGATCAAGGAGTCCGACATTGCTACCTACGTCTGCTTCGCAGGCTTGGACAAATCGTGCCATGCTGAGCAGATCGCCTCTGACACCGAGCGCGAGGGCGAGGGCGCCAAGGTAGGCCGCCGACGACGAAAGTCCCGCACCGTCAGGCAGTGTGCTAGTGACCTCCAAGGTGACTCCACCTCGTGGCGCGCGCCGACATACCGCGGCCGCCATTCGAATTGACAGTTCCGATGAATCGGTGACATCAATTCTCTCGGCGCGACCCCCGTCGAGATGTATCCACGTTTGTGAATCGGTCCGACCATGAACCTCAACGGTCACACCGAGATCTATGGCGAAGGGTAGGGCGAGTCCTTCGTTGTAGTCAGTGTGTTCGCCAATCAGATTGATCCGACCTGGAACGAAATAGGACTCGGTCAATCCACGACACTCCGGTCACCGGCTCGTAGCCCTTCCGCAATTCGGCGATACGCTCCCGCAACATCATCTCCCGCGGTATCGGTGGCGAGAAAAGATCCATCGTCCGCAAGCCCGTGTAAACCAAATCGCGGCTCATACGAACCCCACTCAAAATTGTCAATGAGAGTCCAGTGCCAGTAACCACGCACATCAATACCTTCATCACGTGCACGCACTAACGAACCGATGTTCGCCCGCAAGTACTTCTCACGTGTCCATCCGTCAAGTCGAGGCCAGACGCCTCGGTTGTCTCGGCGAACGCACATCCCATTTTCGACAACCCATACCGGTAGACCGTCCTGACCCGCTTCGCGGACGTAGTCCAAGAACATGTCGGGATCAGGGCGGTCGTCCCAGAGAGGCCGACCGAGTCGTCGCCAACGTCCGCCAGCAGTTCTCTTTCCCGGCAAGGTGACGTGCTCGGCAAGTGTCGGCGCGTAGTAGTCCAGTTGTGCCACATCAAGGAGTCGTGGTGTGGTGGTTCGCCGCAGCTCGTTCTCCGCCGTGGGAAAGCCCGTGGCTAGTGGAATCGTTCGAGCAAAGAGTCGACGTGCGAAGCTCTCGAGAGGGGCATAGATTCCACGTCCGCCCGGAACTTCTTGGTAGTGCCGACGTCGGCGCTCGTGAAGCCAGTCCAATCGGTCTGTGGCGTTGATCTGATAGTGATGCGCGTAGAGAGTGTCGAGCAAAAACCTGTCTAATTCATAGATTGAAAAGGAGTAGTTGTTCGTAGCGATGACGCTCTCGGGCTGAACTGCCTTAATCCGCTGGTACCCCTGGATGTGCGCCGCGAGTAGGTGGTCAATAGTGGCGAATGTGGCGCGGGTGTCGCCTCGCTTCCCCGGCGGAAAGATTCCGTGATAGTAGGTATTAATGGCGAAGATATTGATCTCGTTGCTCGTTATCCAGTCACTGCAGAGATCCCCAAAGCGACGGACCGCAAGTTCGTACCAGTCCGCTAGCCGGCGCCAACCAATGTCATTGATCCATGGGTCTGTACCGAGCCACTCTGGATTGGTGAAGTGATGGAGGGTGACGAGTGGTCGAAGTCCTCTTGCGCGCACGGCGGAAAGAATCTGTCGATAGTGCTGAACGGCCGCCTCGTCGATGTGACCATCGCTGGGCTCGACCCTCGTCCATTCGATAGAGAGCCGAAAGCTGTTGAGTCCCATCGCGACAACCAAATCGAGCTGACGTTCGAAGTCCGTCCAGAACCTATTCGCGTGTCCCGAGGCGCTCGCGCGACCGGAATCCTCCCACGCTGCCCAGTTATTTCTCGGCTCCCCGGGGCCGTTGTAACCACCTTCAATTTGAAATCCAGCGGTAGCGACGCCAAAGGAGAAATCTGAAGGCCATTCCAATTTGGACATGTGCCGAGATTAGAGGGAAGAGAAGGGTATTGGGCGGTACGCTCGCTGACATATGTCTGGACCACTTCAAGGAATCAAGATCATCGAATTGGCGGGTATTGGACCTTCGCCGTATGCATGCATGCTGCTCGCCGACCTCGGAGCTGATGTACTTCGATGCGAAAGGGGAAATCCGGACGCGGAGCCAGATGTCAGCTGGGATTTCTTGAACCGATCGCGAGACTCGGTGGCCGTCAACCTCAAATCTGATCGAGGCCGCGAACTTATTATTCGCCTTGCGGCTGATGCCGATATCGTCATTGAAGGATTCCGACCAGGGGTCGCCGAACGACTTGGTCTTGGACCGAACCAACTGCTCGCAACCAACCCTGCCTTGGTGTACGGCCGAATGACGGGATGGGGTCAGTCAGGTCCACTCGCCGAACGAGCGGGACACGACATTAACTACATAGCGTTGTCAGGAGCACTCTGGTCGATTGGTCGAGCCGGTGAGCGACCCGTGCCGCCGCTCAATCTGGTAGGCGACTTCGGCGGTGGTGGGATGCTGCTCGCGCTGGGCGTACTTGCCGCTCTCTGGCACGCGCAAAAAACGGGTGAGGGCCAAGTCGTTGATGCCGCAATGGTCGATGGCGCAGCCTCACTGATGGCGATGACGTACTCGTTCATCGCCGCAGGATTGGCCGTCGAAGAACGCGGGACGAATCTTCTCGACACCGGCGCACATTTCTACGAAGTGTATGAAACGCGTGACGGTAAATACATGGCAGTTGGAGCAATCGAAAAGAAGTTTTACGAAGAGCTTCTGAAGGGACTCGGCTTGGAGGGATCGAACCTACCGGCTCAAATGGATCGTTCGCAGTGGCCCATGCTGAAAGAGCGTTTTGCCGAAATTTTTAGGTCCAAGACGCGAGACGAATGGACGGCGATATTTGAAGACGTTGACGCCTGCGTAACTCCAGTTCTCTCACCATCGGAGGCGGCAACTCATCGCCACAACGTTGAGCGAAACGTGTTTGCGACCCAGCCGCTTCAGCCGCAGCCGGTGCCTCGTTTCTCTAAGACACCCGGCGGCATCTCGGCAGCGCCGACGACCCCGGGAGCGGGGACGCGGCGGGGGCTACTGCGTTGGGGTCTAACAGAGAGTGAGATCGAAGAGATGCACGCCGGCGGCGCGTTTCTCTAGACGTTGACGACGGGGCAGGTCAATGTCCGCGTAATACCGCCAATCTGCTGGATGGCGCTGATTACGAACTGTCCAAGTTTGTCGAGGTCGGCGGCCGTGCAACGCACAATGACGTCGTAGGGACCGGTTATTTCATTCGACTCTTCGACTCCCGGAATGACACGAGTCGCGTGAACTACTTCGCTCGCCTTACCAACTTCGGTTTGGATCAAGATGTAGGCACTTACGGACATTTTCCTTCTTTCGTCACCCCTATTCTTACAAGAAAGTCACGTTCTGGGCGACGGGTACGTTTCAGGCATAATTGAAGGCATGCCTCGCGTCCGTCAGAGCGAACATCCGACGCGTACGTTGCTCGTGGATACGGCGACCCGCCTCATTGAACAGCACGGACCAACTGGATTCACCGTCGAAATGCTCCTTCAAGAGTCGGGCGTGTCGAAAGGGTCGCTGTATCACCATTTTCACGACTTCACCGACGTACTAGAGGAGTCAGTCGTTCGAACGTACCTCAACTCAGTAGAAGAGGACCTTGCCGCGCTCGCGTGGATGGTTGGTAATAGTCCACAGCCTGAGCAACTCCGCGAGAGCTTGTTGTCGATTGTGCGAATTAGTTCTACGGAGCACCGGGCGACCCAGCGCATGCGTCGAGTTCATCTCTTGAGCATGTCGAACCATGGAACTGATGGCATGAAGGCGAAACTGGCATATCACCAAACACGCTCGATACATGCGCTCGCTGACATCGTGCGAATGGCACAAGAGTTAAGGGTTGTGAAGCCTGAGTTTGACCCCGTGGCGCTCTCTGGAGTTGTGCTGGCTCTCGTTTTTGGAAGGGTGGTTTCTGATGTTTCCGAATCGCCTATTCCCGATGAGCTCTGGACACCCACTATTTTGAGGTTTCTCGAGACGGCGTTTGTTTAATCCTTCGGATCGACTCGGCGATTACCAATGTGAAACCCATTGCAATGGTTGCACTGATAGGCCTCAAGGTCGGCACGGTGAATTGCGTAGGCGGCTGCCGCAGCTTGACGTGCCTCCAGTATTGAGTGGTACCGCGTCTTAGGAGATCCATTGCGGTCGGTATGCGACGACGCAATTCGCAGTGGCTGGCGAACCACCTTGCGTTTCCCTGGTCGGCGCGTTTTACCCATGTACAGAGGTTATAGACCTTCGTAGAATGTCACCGTGGTGCTAAATCCCCAGATTGATGCGGAAGTTCGAGCCGTCCTCGACGACGGTGATCATGAGCGCTTTACGCATATTGTCCTTGAGGGCTACACTCCCGACGACGGTGAATTCGTCGCTATCGGTAATTCGGTCGTCGAGGGCATCATCAACTCATCTGTAGTGCAAGCCCTGTGCGGCAAGACCTGGGTGCCGGGACGTGATCCGCAGAAATATCCACTCTGTCCAACATGTCGAGACATTGCCATCTCCCTCGGATGGGATGTCCCCGCTACGTAGTCAGGCGATCCGAAAAGAACGCCATGAGTTGCGCCATGGCATTGGACGTGGGCGATCCATCTTTACCGTCTTGACCGTCGGTAAAGACGGAGTGAGCGTCAGCCGGATATCCCCAAGGATTCGTGGGTGACGAATCGATTTCTACGCCAATAAATGCAGTGCCTAAGACCTCTCGTAAGTGGGCAAACCTTTCGCCGGGAGATAGCTTGTCGCCGGTAAATCGAGCGCCGAGCACACAGACACCGTTGGCGGCTCGGGCCTGAACGACACTGAGTTCTTCCGCGGAAATTCCTAGGTCTCGCTTCTTTTTTTTCGATCGTCCGATGGGCAGCGACGGTTGGCTTAAAACCGGCGCGACGACGACGGGATCCACCATCATCGCCAGAGCAAAGCCACCGGTGAGGCACATTCCAATTACTCCCACTCCGGGCCCACCATTGACGCTGTGCTCGTGGCGTGCGAGTTCGTTTAACCATCGTGTGATTCGGCTCGATGAACCGGTGGCGAAGAGTGTGAACTCGCGCGACACACAAACCTCTCGAAATGTCTTGGCGAACTCACGATTGGATGCCGAGTGTCCGTCACGACCAAAGAGATGTGGAATCGCCACCGAAAACCCGTGCTCGATGAGACGCCGGGAGAATGTCACGAGGGATGGTGTGATACCTGGCATTTCAGAGAGCACGATGACTGTTGGCCCGTGGCCTGCGCGATACACATCGCGGGTTCGACCCAGCGCCTTGAACGTCTCCTTGCGAAATCCCGCAAAAATATCTTCAGTTCCCATCACTGCCCCTCGTCGACGGTTTTTCGTAGGCTACAACGACGATGCAGAGAAAGTGGGGCTTATGAGAGCGCACGTCTGGCGACACCATCGCGAAGACCACGGTGGGCTGATCAGTGACGCTCTTCGTCGACACGGTGTTGAAGTCGAAGAGTATCTCGTTGGTCCGTTCTCGTCACCACCCGTGGATGATGCGAGCGACTTCTTGGTCGTCCTAGGGTCGTCGGAATCGGTCTACGACCCGACTATCAGCTGGATATCCCAGGAGTTGCAGGAGATGCAACGCCTCCTTGAACGTGGTGTCAGAGTCTTGGGCATCTGTTTTGGCGCACAGATGCTGTGCGTTCTGCATGGTGGCCGCGTCGAGAAGGCACCCATCGGAGAACTTGGTTGGTACGACGTGCAGTCCAAAACGCCACAGATCGCGCAAGGTCCCTGGTTTCAGTATCACTACGACCGTTGTGAACTTCCTGCGCGCGCCGAAATTTTGGCTCACTCGGAGATCGCCGTACAGGCGTTCACTATCGGACGCCACGTGGGCGTGCAATTTCACCCCGAGGTTGATGCAGCGCAATTGCGAGACTGGTTTGCGCACGACGCCGACGCACGGCGGTCCGGTGCCGACATTGACGAATTCATTCGAACTGCCATGGCCCGCGAAGTGGAACTAAAAACCAACGCAGATCAATTAGTGGAGTTCTATCTCTCTCGGTGATTACGTCCCAGCACCCAGCGTGTACTGCAAGGTTCCCAAACACATTTCATCACTCGAACCATCGCCCCACGTGATGTAGCGCGGCGGGAGATTTTTTGTCTGCGGATTTAGTTTCCTCAACGTGGGGTCGTACGAGCAGTTGATTTTGAAGTAGTCACCGGGCTGTACGACCACGGGGGTGGGAAGTCGATATCCGAACTGGTTGTCGAAGTTGTAGTTCGGCACCACAATCAGTGACTCTTGATTCGCGCTTGCGCATGTTCGGTCATGTCGACAGACGACTAGTGAAAAGGTTTTTCCGAGCATGTGCATGTGCGGAGTGACGGAATGTAGCGTCCAGGTACTCGCCAGCGGTCCGGCAATGCACTGTGCCGATCGAGCGTTCGCGTCGGCCGACGTTGCGGGCCGCACTCCACTGTTGCAAACAAAATCAAGGAGGCGGGTGAATTGGGCGGCTGCAGATCCCGTTCGCTTTGCGAGGTCGGCCATCGATTTGTTGTAGTCGCACAGCGGATACTTCTTCACGTTGTCATACGGCGCGACGCAAGGGAGATTCGGTGCGGCGGCAACCTGAAAATTCCGAATAGCGGTTCTCGTTGACGTTGCTTGTGGCTCTGAGTAGTAGTCAAAGGCTGACGTCACCTTCTTCTTCCCGGCGAGCGAGTTGTAGTGGATCTGGAGAACAATCAGACTGTTGGCGGGAACGAGAACTCCGTAACCTTCTTCTTGCGTGTCGGCCCCATGGCCCGGTGACCACCCTGCGAGCCATGGCAGTGCCGCGAGGCCACCCATCGATGTCGGTCCCAGCGGCGAAGCAAAGCATGACCAGCCCTTAGTCCCCGTCGGGTCGAGTGCCTTGATTTGAGATACGACGGACGATTGAGCCACGTACGCAATGGCGTGGTGGAGTTGACGAATATTTGACTGCTTAGGCGATGTATCGGCCCGGAATTCAGTCTTCGTAATCATTTGGTTCGTCGCGAAGTGCGGGTCGAACCAAATGCAGCGATATTCGTCCGTCGCCCCAGAAGGCGGCGTGGGTGCGTGAGTGACAACGATGGAGCCCGTCGGAGCTGTGGCCGCACGGGTCATGAGCGGAGTGCCGAATCCCAGCAAGAGCGTGAGGGCCACGCCGATCCGAAGTCGATAAGAGGCAGAGGAGAGCATGGTCGTAAGTTAGTAGCGAACTAGTCGGCGGAGTCGTCAGTGGGTACATTCATCATTTTGACGCGAGGCCGCACGCCGGGTCGCACCGGCCCGCCGTCGGCATGGTACGAAGCGGGCCGCAACAACGCCCTCGCCGAAGAGTTGGTGAGTCGCGGACACCGCGTCGCGATGTGGTGGGACGAACCACACGGTCGCTGCGTTACCGATGAGGCCGATGTCGTCATTATTCGATCCGGCGGACCAGTGAATATTCAACGTGGTCGTGAACTTAAGTCGGCGGGTGCGTGCGTCGTGAATGACCCCGACGCCCACTGGCGAGCAAGTGATAAGTGGGAGTTAGCGACGTCATTCGTAGCTGCTGGTTTGAGTCACCCCACCACACAACTGGCAAGCGGAAAATTTTACCGAGAGATGGTTCTCAAGAAGCGCCGCAGTAGTGGTGGACACGGTGTTTCGCTCCTTGCACCGAATGTTTTTGTTGATGACGTGGACTGTGTCGTCCAAGAAAGAGTGAATGTCATCGACGACCTCCGCGCCCTCGTCATCGACGGGGAAATCATTCATTGGCTACGCAGGTCGCCTCGACCGGGGGAGTGGCGTTCGAATCTGGCGCAAGGTTCAACGTTCGAAGAGGCGTTCGAAGTTGAGCGAGAAGCAACACTGCTTGCTCGGGCAGCGGCTGCGGCGTGTGAACTCGAGCTGAGTGGTGTCGATCTGGTGCGTGATCAGAATCGATGGTTCGTTCTTGAAGCGAACCCTGGAACGACACTCTATGGGGCGACGGTAGAGGAGGGTGTCCGCAATGTGCGGCACATTGCAGATGCCATGGAGCGCCGACTCGCTAGGAGTTAGCTCCCGACGAGACGATTAACGTCCCGAGGCACATCTCATCACTAGAGCCGTCACCCCACGTTACGTAACGTGGCGCCAGATTTTTTGTTTGGGGGTTCAGTTTCCTCAGAGTTGGGTCGTAGGAGCACGTCACTTTGATGTAGTCGCCGGGATTGACCGTTACGGACGGCGATGGCGTATAACTGATTTGATTGTCGAAGTTATAACTCGGAACGATGGCGAGCGACGTAGTGTCACTAGAACACGTCGCATCTTGACGACATACCACTATGGAGAACGTCTTGCCCAGTAGATGCATGTGTGGCCACACAGCGTGCACGGTGAAGGGGCCACCCGAGGCTGGCCAAGTACAGGTGGCCGTCGAGGCGTTCGGCGAACTGCTCGACGTGGGTAGAGATCCTCGATTGCAGTACGCCTCAATACTGAGCGCAAATCCTTTCGCCGATTCCCCGAAGCGTTTTGCCAAGTCGTTCAGTGAACTGTTGTGATTACAGAGTGGGTACTTGATGACATTGTCATATGGGGCCACGCAAGGTACGGTCGGGGCCGCAACGTACGTCTTCATGGAGAGCGGTACCCGAGACGACGTTGACTGTGGCTCGCTCCAGGTTCGAAATTCAGATGTGACAGATTTCTTGCCCGCGAGAGAGTTGTAGTGGATCTGCAGCACGATGAGCGACCCGGCCGCTACCCGGATGCCGTACCCCTCCGGTGAGGTGTCGGCCCCGTGGCCAGGCGACCATCCATACAGCCACGGAAGGGCACCGAGACTCGCCATCGAAGAGGCTCCGAGCGGCGATGAGAAACACGACCATCCCTTCTTCCCTGAAGGATCGAGTGCTTTTATCTGCGCAACGACCGACGGTTCGACGATGTAGGCAATAGCGTGGTGAAGTTCCTTGCGAGCCGCAGCTGATGTACCTGCCGCCGCCGCAAATTCCGACTTTGTGACGACCTGCGCGGTCGCGAACTTGGGATCGAACCACGTACAGCGATACTCGTCGTTCGCCCCCGACGGTGGCGTGGGGGCGTGACTGACCGTGTACTTCACGGGGGCGCTCACAGCGGCGTTCACTGTGAGCGACATCGATACGAACAGAGCGAACAGCACGAACGAGAGGGCGACCACGATGCGCTTCATATTGGAAAACTACTCGCCGACGTGAGTCGGCGGGGAGTCACCTAGATCGAAAAATTCGTGAACTGCCAGGGGTCGTCTCGGTCGATGTAGCGCCCAGCCCACGTGTCAAACCAGTCGGCTCGACTGGAGACAGGATCCCAGTCCAGAGGTCCTGACCACGTCGTTCCGACGTAGGGGAGAGCCACATCGAGAACTTGACGCCACGGCAGTTCATCGGGTACTCGAACACCTTCTCGTGGTGAACGAAGTAGCCAGTCAACGGCACCCAGAATGGAAGCAGCCACCTGGATGGTGGTCGCACTCTGATGCGGAGCGACACTGCGAGCTTCTTCAATGGACGTCTGCATTCCAGTCCACCACGATTTATAAGGGTGGCCCATGAGGAGAACCCCTAGCTCATCACGCCCCGAAATGATGTCGTCGTTCATAATTCGTTGATTTTCGGGGTAGGCGTACTGATTGCCTTCGAGTTCGATGAAACTCGCCCATCCGGCGTCCGAGGGGCAGTAGGCGTAGTGGACGGTCGGTCGATACACGGGTGTCGGCCCGTCCCAGACAGTGAGGTGATCGCAGATTGTGAACGCTTCTCCGTGGCGAATTACCATTCCCACAATCTGGCTTGAGGGCGTGGTGGAACGAACCAATGTCTTATGTGCCATCTGCGCGAGACAAATCTGGTTGCCGGGGCCTTCACCGGCGTGTTGATAGGCGAGGGGCGGTAAGCGACGTTCGTGCGTTCCCCATCCCATTTCGGCGGGTGCGACGCCTTCTTCGTAGAAGCCATCGACTGACCACGTATTGACGAATTCACCTACTTCCTTTGGCTGACGCGAAATCTGAGTATCACGCTCCGCAACGTGAATTACCTTGACGTCGAGTTGCTGAGCCAAGACGTTGAAAGTGCTTCGAGACATCGCGTCGCGAATCGCATCGTGGCGGTCGGGGAGGTGACCGTCGCGTAGCACCGCATCGCCAATTTCCATCAAAGCCTGCTTTACGAAGTGGCTCACTAATCCAGGGTTTGCGCCATGTTCCACGACGGCACTTGGTCCCGCGTTATCGCCCCACGCAGCAATCTGCCGACGGAGTTTCATGTGTCGCCAATAGAGCGTTCTTTCGGGCGGAGAAGTGGTGGCCGCCGTGTCGTAGGGATCCCACAGTTCGACGGAAGTGTTCAGATAGCGGACGTTGTGAGCACGACACCAATCGAGGAGTTCGGTGAGGTCGATATTCCACGCGAGGTCTATGAGAAGGTCGCCATCAGACAAGTGCGCCGAAAGGACTTCATTGAGATTGTCCGGTGTGATCTCGAGCTGGGAGTACCGCACACCCTGAGAAAGGGCTTCGGCGATGCGATGTCGATTGTCACGACTTTCCAACACAGTGACGGTTTGTGGATCGAGTGAGAAGTGTTTTAGGAGCAAAGGTAAGAGGCACTGAGCAACAGAGCCACAGCCCAACATCACGATCCGTCTCGGCGTTTGGAATTCGGACAATTAATCACCTCGCTCATGGCGCGCCACTGCGACGCGACTTTCCATCTTACGAGATAAATCTTCCCTTGGACCTATGCTCGCCAGGTGGATTCCGTCGAAAACCTCCTCCTGCAACGCCCAGCGCGCGGCGGATGTGTGGGCCACTTATCTGATGGTCGTGTGTGTTTCGTTCGTCATGGCCTGCCGGGCGAGTCGGTTACCGTCCGCATTACCGAATCGAAGAGTCGATTTGCGCGCGGAGATGTTGTCGATGTGTTGTCGGCGAGCGAGAATCGTGTAACGCCGCCGTGTGCCTACGCTCACGTTGGTGGGTGTGGTGGTTGTGACCTGCAGCACGTCGCAACTACCGCTCACTCGGAGTGGAAGGCCCGCGTCGCTAGCGAGCAGTTCAGTCGTATTGCGAAACTTGACATGGAAATTGCCGTCAGCGACGCTTCGAGCGCGTCGCGAAGCCGCACCCGACTCCGCTGCGGAGTTGATAGTGACGGCCGACTGGGGTTACGTCGCCATGGGAGCGATGTGATACAGCCTCTTGTCGACTGCTGGTTAATGGACTCATCAGTTAACGAAGCCTTTCTGAACGATTGGACGGGAGCTCGTGAAGTTGAGTTGCGTTCCATTGGCGAGACGAGTTTCGCAGTCGTGACGTTGGCGAGTGGCGAGGTTGTCACCGCGACGTTGGATGGGCTGATCGACGACGATCTCCAGCGAAGTCACGTCGAAGTCCTTGGCGAGCGCTTCCGAGTGAGTCCGCAATCCTTCTGGCAGTCCCACGCGGACGCTCCCGCCACTTTGACGCGAGCCGTTCTTTCGGCGGCTCGCGTCCGTCGCGGCGACCGAGTGGTCGACCTCTTTAGTGGCGTGGGGCTTTTTTCAGTTCCTCTGGCGCGCCACGCAGGCCACGACGGGAGGGTCATCGCTGTTGAGGCCTCGGCCTCGGCGTGCGCGGATGCCCGACGCAATGTGGCTGATGTGCCCCAGGTGACGGTGGTGGAGTCTCGTGTCACCCCGCGGGTGATTAGAGATGTAGTTGACGCCCGCAGCATTGTTGTGCTTGATCCCCCGCGCGCCGGGGCAGGAATTGAGAACATGAGTGCACTTCTCCACGCCAACCCACTGCGAGTGGTGTACGTATCGTGCGATGCCGCCACACTTGCTCGTGATGCGAAAGTACTCGTTGATGGCGGGTGGACGTTGGCTTCACTCTCGGCCTTCGACCTTTTCCCCATGACCGAACATTTGGAACTCGTGGCGACATTTAGTCCGTCAACGCGGTAAGTGCGCCTCGACACGTCGAGGATGCTTCCACACTGCGCTGGCCACTTCGCCCCAAAGGCCTTCGAACCCCGTAAAGCTGTCCGTCTCAGGCTCCTACACTGCCTCTGAGGAGAGTTGCTATGTCGGTCACTGACGAATGTTTGGTTCATAATCGAGATTTCGCGCAGTCGTTTGCCGGGCCAATGCCACTTGTTCCCCAGCGGCACCTGGCGGTTGTGGCGTGTATGGACTCACGTATTGATGTGTTCGCGTGCCTTGGCTTAGGGCTAGGTGAAGCGCACGTAATTCGTAATGCGGGCGGAGTGGTGACCGATGACGTCCTTAGAAGTCTCGCTATCTCTCAACACAAACTGCAAACCCGAGAGATTCTCGTGATCCATCACACTGAGTGCGGACTGCAAACCTTTACTGATGAAGAGTTCAAGAATGAACTGGAAGCATCGTCAGGTGTTCGCCCGACCTGGGAAGAGAAGTGTTTTTCCGACGTCGATGACAGCGTACGTGAGTCGGTGAGGGTATTGCGTTCGAGCCCATTCTTGGTCAGTGTCGAGAGCGTTCGAGGTTTTGTCTTTGAAGTTACGACGGGAATTTTGCGAGAAGTGTTATAGCTGGCTGCCATCGTCACTACATGACAGATAAATCACTCTTGGTGGTCTCGGTTCCTCCCGGACCAAATCCTTGGAAAGTCTTCTTTGCTGACGCAGTCGGTACTGACGATGAGATGGACTTCATCTGTGACCTACCGTCGATGCCGTCGATGACCGCGAGCGAATGTGTGGCAATCGAGGATCTCCTGTACGCAAATCATTCGATTGTGTTGACCTCGCCGTGGCGATACGAAATTGAGTGGTGGGATGCCGACATCGAAGTCGTTGCACCGGAATCTGCGCATAAGGAGCAGTATCGAAAGCGGTACGCGTACCGCACCGTTCCGGAACATGTCGGAGATCCGGTAACGGTGTCCTTAATCCATCGACCGGTGTACTCATCGGGCATGCCGCGAACGGAGAAACTCTTCGTCGCGGAAGGTCTTTCGGGTGAACAGATCGCCTCGCGACTTCGTGACTGCGGAGCCGAATTGGCCTCGCCATGGTCCGATGTAGTCCAGGGGCGACTACAGAAGGCTCGCGTCGCACTCGGCAGGGACTTCACCGAAGATTTTTGGCTTCGTCCGTAAACTCACGATGTGACATCCTCCGCAGCTCCGTACTTTGATGTCGTCATCGTGGGGGCAGGTCTCAGTGGCGTAGGTGCGGCATGTCACTTAATGCGTGAATGTCCGAATTTCACTTTCACGGTACTGGAGTCTCGCAACAGGATCGGTGGAACGTGGGACCTCTTTCGATATCCGAGAGTCCGCAGCGACTCCGACATGTACACGTTGGGCTATGAGTTTTCGCCGTGGCTTGCAAAAAAATCCATTGCCGACGGCTCTGACATATTGAGTTACATACAAGACACCTCCGATCGATTCGATGTAACCTCACGGATCACATTTGAACGTCGCGTGATACGGGCGGAGTGGTCGTCCGACGTAGCTCGGTGGCGCCTAACGGTTCAACACGGCGATTCCGAGGAGTTGTCGACAGTCGAGTGCAACTTCCTCTGGGGTAACACTGGGTACTACCGATACGACCAAGGCTTTCGTCCAAGCTTTCAAGGGGAAGAGAACTTCGCGGGTCAGTTCATCCACCCTCAATTCTGGCCCGATGACTATGTCGGTAGCGAAAAGAACATCGTCGTCATTGGAAGCGGCGCCACGGCAATGACTCTGGTGCCCGCACTGGCCGCTGATGCCAAAAAGGTGGTGCTGCTTCAGCGCTCGCCGACTTACGTCGCGAGTCGTCCTGACACGGACCGCGTAGCCCAGTGGCTGATGCGGAGGATGTCGGATCGATGGGCTTATCGAATAATTCGATGTAAAAACGTGCTTGGTTCGACATTGATATATCAGTTATCGCGCCGCCGCCCTTCAGCGGTGCGTGCGAAGCTTCAGCAAGCCGTTCGCGACTCGTTGCCACCCGGCTTCGACGTGGATACTCACTTTTCGCCCCGTTATGACCCTTGGGACCAGAGGTTATGCCTTATCACGAATGGCGATCTTTTCGAGAGAATTTCGACCGGCAGTGTCGAGATGGTGACCGACACCATCGATCATTTTGAGCACGACGGGCTGGTGCTCACCTCAGGGCGTCGGATTCCCGCCGACATTGTCGTGACTGCCACGGGACTAGAACTCCAGTTTCTGGGTGGCATGGAACTCGTCGTCGACGGGGCGCCGATTCGCTTATCGGAGAAGATTGCGTATAAGGGAATTATGGTGTGCGACGTACCCAACTTGGCGATGACGTTTGGCTACACCAACGCATCGTGGACCTTGAAGGCCGACTTGACGGCCCGGTACGTCGGACGTGTTCTCCGAGCAATGCGGCGGCGTGGGGCGGACATCGTTATTCCGCGACCACCGACCGACGGTGTATCCGACGAACCGTATATCGCACTTTCGGCTGGCTACATTACGCGAGGAGCATCGCAACTTCCTCAGCAGGGGCTTCGGCGTCCGTGGAAGATTTATCAAAACTACTTCTTGGATTTTTGGCTGTTCCGTCTGCGCCGTATTGATGACTCTTTGGACTTTTCGAGGGCTGGAGACAAAGTTGCGCGTGGTGCCAACGTTCGATGACGATCGTCCTGCTGCACGGCAATCCTGAAACTTCCGCAATTTGGCGAGAGCTCGTCCGTGAGTGGCGACGTGATGACATCGTGACTCCATCTCTTCCGGGGTTTGGCTGTGAAGTTCCACAGGGATTTGGTTGCACAATGGATGAGTACTTGACGTGGCTGGTCGACCTCGTGCTCTCTTTAGAAGAACCTGTCCACGTAGTCGGCCACGACTGGGGAGGAATCCTCGTGGCACGTCTCGCAATCGTTGCACCGACGAGCATCGCGTCGTGGGCGAGCGACGCCCTCGGAGCCCTTCATCCCCGCTATGAATGGCATTCGGCAGCGCGGGTGTGGCAAACCGATGGAGCCGGAGAAGAACTCGTTGCGTCAATGACGAATCCACCTGTGGCTGAACGCCAATCGACTTTGGAGGCACTCGGCGTCCCGACCGCCGCCGCCGAGATTCTCGCTGAAGTGGCCGATCAGCGGATGGGAAAGGCCTTGCTGGCGCTCTATCGCTCAGCGCGGCAGCCCGCAATGATTCAGTGGGGGGAGAATCCTGAACGAGCGCGAGTGACGCGAGGAATGTTCTTGCACGCCACGAATGACCCCTACGTGGGTACGGCCCGCGGAACCCGAGAACTTGCTGCAAGCATGGGCGCCGAGGTCGGCGAACTAACGGGATTGGGGCATTGGTGGATGCTGGAGGATTCCCGAGCCGCGGTCCAGGTTCTCGATGAGTGGGTGAATCGGGATTAGCCAACAGATAGTGCGGGCGCCACGCTGATTGTTGTCCTGGCAGTGGAGTGCAATTGGAACTCTCTTTGAAACTTATGCAGCAAGCACCGCAAACCATCGACCTTCGTTGTCGGAGAATGCAAACGAAGCCACGCCTCCTATTTCTGCGATATCAGAGGTCTCAACACCTCTCGATCGAAGGAACTCGTGCGTTGAGTTCAGGTCATCAACGCGCAGCGCCAATGAGGGCGTAGCAAGATCAATACCGTGCGGGTTGTCCTGCATAAGTTCCCGGGGTACCAGCTCAAGATTGAACGACTGATTCGCAAATCCCACTTGAATAATTTTGAAGGTCCCGGCTTGCTTATGACTCTTCTCGATCATTCCCATCGTGTCGACCCAGAAGTTGTACGACGCTTCGGGGTCATGAACGTACAGCACGACATAGGCAATTTCCATAGATATAACGCTAACAGAGCACGATGGACGAACTTCTATACGACAGCGCGTCCATCGACGGAGGATCGCCTGTGCCGACGTTCAAGAGATTCGTCATCGGGAAGGACTCGATGGAAGACACCGAATAACCCATCACAAACCAGCGTGAAGTCGTACAGGTACTACGTGGAGGTGGCGGGAATCGAACCCGCGTCCGTGGGCTTCTCTATGAGCCTTCTCCGAGCGCAGCTAAAGAAAGATTGTCGAGAGCACTCCAGTCTTTAGCAACCTGAGTACTCCGTAGTTCACAAAATTTTCCCGTCGACTAGGTGAACTTTCACCGACGGTAAGTCCCACTAAATGATGTCTGAGAACTAACCCGTGGGACTGGGGCTAGACAGACATCGCTGCACTAGGCAGCGAGCACAAGCTGAGGCTTGGCGTTTATATATTTTTCCGACTCTTTAACGTGGATCCGGAGACCACGGCTCGCTTCTCTCACTTTGACGACCTACGTCGAAACCGATCACCCCCAAGTTGTTCGATTACTAAATCGGACTGTCATAGTACCTGTTGGGTACGACAGGCGGGGGCTCAGTACAACTTTTCGCCGTGTCGCCGGGCACGGTCCATCTCGCGTTGAGCATCTCTCTTCGCAATCTCTTGTCGTCGATCGTGTGCCTTACGTCCTCGAGCGAGGGCAATTTCCACCTTGGCACGCCCGTCTTTGAAATACATCTTCAGGGGGATAATGGTGAGGGGCTGTGTGGCCGTTTCGCTGCGCAGCTCGTTAATTTCAAATCGGTGCACGAGAAGCTTGCGCTTCCGATCGGGGTCGTGGGCACCGAAGCCAAATCCGGTTTTCCACGGAGGTATGTGACTCTGAAACAACCACAGTTCATTCCCATCAATTCGGGCATACGCGTCGGCGATTTGAGCTTTTCCATCACGGAGGCTCTTGACTTCAGAGCCAGTTAAAACAATCCCGCACTCGAAGACGTCGACGATTTCGTAGTCGTGTCGGGCTCGTCGGTTGGTGGCGACAATCTTGTCGCCGGTATCGGAGGCGCGAGCACTTGCTCGGCGCTCCTGCATTCGTTTCGCCCGAGCCATACCGCAATCGTACCCAGCCTCTCACACCGCTCGGTAGGGTAGGGCTGTGCTACGTATGAGCAACTCGCAGCGTGACGCGATGGTTGCGCACGTAATTCGCGCTTTGCCCCACGAAGGATGCGGTCTACTTCTCGGAAGTCTCGACGGACGTGTGTCAGAGGTCGTGCTGAGTAGCAATGTGGCGGCGTCCGCTCGCGTCTACGAGATTGACCCGAAGGTCTTACTCAAGAGCTATCGAACGGCCGAGAGTCGGGGAGAGGAAGTGGTGGGCTGCTTTCACTCCCATACCCATACCGACGCGTTTCCCAGTCCGACCGATATTGCTCAGGCACCGGACCCCACGTGGCACTACGTCTTGATTTCTCTCCGAGCTGTTCCACCAACTGTGCGCAGCTACCGCATCGTTGACGGCGAGGTGTCGGAAGAAACCGTTGACATCACCGAAAATTAGATTCCGCATCTTTAGAATTGCGTGTCGTCAAATGACTAAGGAGTTCCCATGGATTTTTTCCCCGACAACACCACGTTGAACATTGCGCTCTGTATTGCGCGAGTCGGACTTGGACTGATGATCATGGCTCACGGCTACGCCAAAGTATTTCGCGGCGGGAGAATCGCTGGCACGGCCGGGTGGTTTGAGTCCATTGGCATGCGTCCAGGCAAACTCAACGCCATCATGGCCGCCGGTACCGAACTCGGGACAGGTGCGTTGCTGGTGGCAGGTTTCTTGACGCCTCTGGCCGCTGCTGGACTCGTTGCGCTCATGACCGTCGCGATCGTGACCGTGCATCGAAAGAACGGATTCTTTGTCTATAACCCCGGTCAGGGCATCGAGTACTGCGGCATCATCGCGTTATACGCACTATTCGTCGGTACATTCGGACCCGGGACGTACTCACTTGACAAAGCTCTCGACCTAAACATCTTCTTTAACGACACCCCCTCGCACGCCTTTTGGACGGTTGTGGTGGTCGGTGTGGGAGGTGCTGTCGTGCAGCTCCTCGCGGTCTACCGTCCTCCGCGTCAGGACTGAGCGATCAGTCGGGTTCGTTGAACCCGTAATATGTGACTAGTTCGGTCAACAATTGACCGTGTCCATTCGAAGAGGTTGATGTGGCAATTACCGTACGTATTCCCACTGTTCTGCGGCCCGCCACCGGTGGTCAGGCGGTGATAGAGGGTGAAGGTACAACGATCGGTGCCGTTCTCGGCCGAATCGCCACCGACCACCCTGGCGTGAAGCCTCAGTTGTTTCACGACGATGGCGCTCTTCATAAGTTTTTGAACGTCTATATCAATGATGATGACGTGAGGTACCTGGGTGGCCTCGAAGCACCCGTCGCCGACGGTGACGAGATCACACTCTTGCCGGCCGTTGCCGGTGGAGCCGTGTGACGCGCTACGCCTCGGTACTCGATCTCATCGGCAACACGCCGATGATTGACGCCAGTGCACTTTCACCGAATCCTTCCGTCAAAATTTGGGTGAAGTTGGAAGGTCGTAATCCTGCGGGTTCCGTCAAAGACCGTGTGGCCTACAGCCTGGTTGCCGCTGCGGAAGCGGACGGCCGGCTCATTCCCGGACAGCCGGGTCAAACTCTGATTGAGCCCAGCAGTGGTAACACGGGCATCGCTCTCGCCATGGTGTGTCGACTGAAGGGCTACCACTTAAAGGTTGTCTTGCCATCCAACGTCTCTCCGGAGCGACGTCAACTACTGGAAGTGTGGGGAGCGGAGATTATTGACTCTCCCGGTTCCGAGGGAAGCAATGGAGCAGTGCGCAAAGCTCAACAGCTCGCAGCCGAGAATCCCGCGTGGGTCTTCTTGTACCAGTACGCCAATCCGGCCAATCCTTTGGCTCACTACACGACGACTGGCCCCGAAATCATCGCCGACGTTCCTGAAATCACTCACTTTGTTGCGGGGCTCGGAACTTCAGGAACACTGATGGGCGTCGGACGGTTCTTGAAAGAACGTGTTCCTGACGTCAAGATTTGGGCGATTGAGCCACCCAGTGGCGAAATGGTCGATGGGCTCCGATCGCTGGACGACGGCTATATCCCACCGGTCTTCACTGACAATGACGGCGCGCATCTGCTGGATCGCCGTGTCGTCGTCCGACCGAAAGAATCGCTGGAGTGGGTTCGCCGAATGTCGGAGATCGGACTCTTCGTCGGTATTAGTTCCGGGGCCATCTTGGCCGGGGCGGTGAAGTGTGCCATGACCATCCCGGAGGGGGAGTCGGCGCACATCGTAACCATCGCCTGCGACGATGGTTGGAAATATCTGTCAACTGGTGCGTGGACTGATGACTTAGACGACGTCGTCGAGCGCGCCAAACGAATCATCTACTTTTAGTTCTACGCGAACTACGGTTCTGAGGTACCGCGACGAGGGGACCGACATGACACGAGCAGATGGTCGAGCACACGACGAGCTTCGACCACTTACGTTTGAGCGCGACTTCACAGTTTTTGCGGCCGGTTCGGTCTTGGTTAGCTTTGGGCGCACGAGAGTTATCTGCACTGCGTCAATTGCCGATGACGTTCCGCGATGGCTGAAAGGTTCCGGGCGCGGATGGGTGACTGCGGAGTACTCCATGCTGCCGGGTTCAACTCCCGATCGAGCATCACGTGAAGCGGCGAAGGGTAAGCAATCGGGTCGCACACAAGAGATTCAGCGCCTCATCGCCCGCTCACTTCGTGCAGTGACGAACCTTGACGCCATGCCCGATGTACAGATAACCGTGGACTGTGACGTCATTCAGGCCGACGGGGGAACGCGGACTGCGTCAATCTGTGGCGGCTATGTCGCACTCCACGATGCACTCACTCGCCTCGTCGACGAAGGAGTTCTTGGCACACACGCTTTGACCGATGCCGTGGCGGCGGTGTCGGTGGGGATTATCGACGGCGTGCCCATGCTTGATCTTCCGTACGAAGAAGATTCACGCGCCGATGTGGACATGAATGTGGTTATGACGGGCAACGGACGGTTTGTTGAAGTCCAAGGCACGGCCGAGCACAATTCTTTTTCACGTCGCGAACTCGATGAGTTGCTCGGACTTGCGGAACACGGTTTGCGCGACATCGTGGCGGCACAACGTCACGTTCTCGCAACTCCTCCGCCACCGCGTATTCGATGAAAACGTTCGTTCTCGCCACGGCCAACCCCGATAAGGCGCGAGAGATCGAAGAAATTCTTTCCCCCATTGGGATCACGCTGCTTGCTCGACCGACAGAGGTGCCTGACGTCGTTGAAGACGGCGAGACGCTGGAAGACAACGCGCTGTTAAAGGCGCGAGCGCTCGTTGACGCCACTGGTCGAGCAGCGATTGCCGATGACACGGGTCTCTTTGTGGACGCGTTAGGGGGAGCGCCCGGTGTTTTGTCGGCACGCTACGCCGGCGACCATGCGACGTACGCGGACAACTGCCGCAAGTTGCTCGCTGAGTTGCACGGTGTCGCAATGAGCGACCGTACGGCTCGGTTTCGTACCGTCGCGGCGGTCGCGTATCCCGACGGATCGTGGTTTGTCGTTGACGGTGAGGTGGAGGGTCTGATAGCCGAGGCAGAATCTGGATCGAATGGTTTTGGCTACGACCCACTCTTTATGCCGGAGACCGGTCGAGGCCGGACAATGGCCCAGCTCAGTTCGGATGAGAAGCACGCACTGTCTCACCGTGGCAATGCATTTCGAGCCCTCGCCGAGGCCCTCGCCGACCGTTAGAAAGTGAACGCGCACACCTTTAGGGTGACGTCGTGAGCACGCCCTACGAACTACCGATGTTTCCCCTATCGGTCGTTGCCATGCCACACGAGCCAATGTCGTTGCAAGTGTTTGAGTCGCGCTACCACCAGTTGCTCGACGACGTGGGACCGCACGGAAAGTTTGGAACCTGTCTCATCGAGCACGGCTCGGAAGTGGGTGGCGGTGATGTTCGTTCCTCCATTGGCACTCTCCTGGAAATTCGCATGATGACGCCCTTGACGTCCGGAACCACCTTGTTGTTTGTGGTGGGATTGGGCCGGATTGCAGTGCAGTCGTGGTTGCCTGAAGAGTCGTATCCCCGCGCCCTCGTCGTCGACCTCACCGACTCTGGTGCTCCACGCGAGGATGTCCTTTCAACGGCGAAATCATCGGTCCGAGCGGTAAGAAACTTGGAAAACGAAATTTTTGTCGATATGGCAACCGCTATGTGCGACTTCGACCATGATCCCGTCTTGGCGGGTTGGCAGTGCTGCGCCTTCGCTTCAATGAACCAACGCGATCGGCAGAGCGTTCTGGCGAAGAATGACACCAACGAACGACTCGCTCTCGTTGCTGAAATCTCGTGCGAGCGTTACGGAGATCTTCAACGCCAGATTGCGGCGCAGGGCGGCGATGATGCCTTTAATCGATTTGAGAGCGACTAGCGAACTTCGTAGAGGTCGACGACAAAAATGAGCGTTTCGTTGGGCTTGATAACGCCACCAGCGCCACGTTCGCCGTATCCCAGGTGCGAGGGAATCACCAGGCGGCGCCGTCCACCGACTTTCATTCCGGCGACCCCTTGGTCCCAGCCCTGAATGACCATTCCGGCTCCCAGGGGGAACTCAAACTTGTCGCCGCGGTTCCAGGATGCATCGAACTCTTCTCCCGTCGAAGCTGAAACTCCCACGTAGTGGACGACAACGTTGCGACCGGCTACCGCTTCGGCACCGTCACCGACGATGATGTCCTCAACGATGAGTTCTGTAGGTGCGCTTCCGAGATGTGGTTCGACGACTGGCTTTGACATACGAGAATCTTACGAGCGAGGACGTCGTGATTCGAGGACTCGAATATTGCGCCCCTCAAATCCTTTCGGTCCGCGCGTTACGTCGACCGAGACCTTCTGTCCTTTACGTAGTCCGCGGATCGATCGGTCCATGATCTGACTGTGGTGGAGAAATAGCTCGTTACCTTGCGGATCCGTAGCGAATCCGTAACCCTTGGTGTCGTTGAAGAATGTGACGGTTACCACGGGGCCACGTCGTCCCGCTCCCGACCGGACGCTGTCGGGACGACTGGTGCGGGCTGACCGCTCTCCCGATGCGTTGCCCCGACTCCGAGTATCGCGATTTTCCTCGCGCGGGGGTCGCTCGCGGCGTGGGCTGCCGGACGATCCGTCGTGACGAGAGTTGCGTTCACGACGTGGGGCGTGTTCAGTGCGGGTGCCACGGCTCGAGCGTTCCGTGCGTGTCTCGCGCGTCTTGTTCCGCGTGGTCGATGGCTTTGATTCGCGCGATGAGGTGTGATCGCGAGATTCTTCCTCGTTGATGAGGGCACGAATCGAGTCCAAACTCGGCGCCGGCGCCGCCTTAGTGGCTCGACCAATAAGGGGAGCCATCGAGAGTTCGCGCACGACGAGCTGTTGTGGTGTGGCGTCGTCGCGCTTATCGACGCGGGGTGTAAAACCGAGCTCTTTTTGCATTCGCTTGGTCTTGCCAATGAGATCGGGAAGGATGATGGACACAACCGTTCCCGTTTCCCCGGCCCGTCCAGTGCGGCCGGAACGGTGAATGTAATCTTCGCTCTGCTGCGGTGGGTCGTAGTGGATGACGCACGGTAGTGCTTCGATGTGAATACCTCGAGCGGCGACATCGGTAGCTACGAGAACGTCGGCACGACCTTCCACAACTGAAGCGAGCGCCTTTTCGCGCTGCGATTGGGAACGATCGCCGTGGATTGCGACGGCACGAATCTTCTTTTGTTCGAGCTGGTGCGCGAGTCGGTCGGCACCGTGCTTGGTCTTGCAGAACACGATGGCACGACCAAATTCATTGACGAGGTCGACAACAGTGGAGACGCGAGCATCTTTGGACGTATTCCAAAAGAAGTGATTTACTTCACTCGGCTCCGAGTCTCCTACGACATCGTGAACTGCCGGATCGTGCGTGAACTCTGACACCAGCGAGCGGACTTCTTGCCCCAAGGTGGCTGAGAACAACATGACGTGTCGTGATTCATTGGTTTGACTTATCAAGCGTCGTACCGCCGGGGCGAAGCCCATATCAGCCATTCGGTCGGCCTCGTCAATCACCACGGTGGTGACCGCCGTGAGGTCGAGGTCGTCTTGTTCGAGAAGATCTTCAAGGCGACCGGGACACGCCACAATGATGTCGACTCCTTGCGAGAGTGCGCGACGAGCGTGTTTATACGACGTGCCGCCATACACGGTGATGATGCGGCGACCTCGGTCAGGCGTAAGAGCCGCAAGTTCTTTTTGAACTTGGGCGGCGAGTTCACGCGTCGGAACGAGTACGAGGCCGTGAGGCTGGTAGGGCGACGCCTTGGTGGTGCGAGCCAACAAAGCGAGACCAAAGGCAAGTGTTTTTCCCGAGCCCGTGGGAGCACGCCCCACGATGTCTCGGCCAGCGAGGGCATCGGGCAAGGCCGCGGCCTGAATGGGGAACGGGGATTCAATACCTTGCGCGGCTAAGCGATTTACGAGTGGGCGCGGCACGCCAAGGTCAGCAAATGAAACGGACATAGTCAAGGTCTCCCGACACTGTTGGAAAAGCAATGAGTCCAACTCGAGAGACAGCTCCGAATCGGGCTCCACCGCAATCTGCGGCACATTACGACAGCCCAGTGAGGTTAGTCGTTATGGCATCGTTGCGCAAGGGCATTCTTTTACTTCGTGCGGGCGAGAGGACTTGAACCTCCACTCCCTTTCAGGAACTGGGACCTAAACCCAGCGCGTCTGCCATTTCGCCACGCCCGCAGGAGTACCAGCCTAGGACTTCGCTGTCATCTCACACCCTCCGGGTAGATTGACACTATGCATAATGCTCAGTTCTCGAATGGTCCGGCCGCCGTGGATCTCAATCAGCGTCTACTGAAAGAGCGGATTGTGTTTCTTGGGTCCCAAGTGGATCAAGAGTCTGCAAACCGGATCTGCGCGGAACTGCTGCTTCTCGAGGCCGATGACCCCGCAAAGGACATCAGTCTCTACATCAACTCTCCCGGTGGGTCGGTAACCGATGGACTGGCGATTTACGACACGATGCAGTACGTGGCGTGCGATATTCGCACCATCTGCATTGGCATGGCCGCCTCGATGGGGCAGTTTCTCCTGTGCGCGGGTGCCCCGGGGAAGCGGTTCGCCCTGCCGCACAGCCGTATTTTGATGCACCAACCCCACGCGGGAGGCATGCAGGGTCAGGCATCCGATATCGCTATCCAGGCGGAGCAGATTGTCTACCTGAAGAAGATGTTGGCTGAACGAATCGCCCACCACACGGGACGACCCCTCGACAAAATTGAAGCTGACTCCGACCGTGACCGTTGGTTTACGGCGCAAGAGGCGATGGAGTACGGCTTCATTGATGCCGTCATCGACCGCTCGTCTCTCGCGGCGGGGAGCCATTGAGTTCTGACGCCCCTCGCGAATCGCGACGGGGGTTTAGCGAGCGGCCGCTTCGCGTGCTCGGGGCTCGTCAGGGACTCATCGAACGTCTGTCCACCGTGTGGGCGTCGCGAGAGTTATTGCTGTACCTCATCTCCTCAGACATCAAGATCAAATATAAAAATTCAGCCCTCGGCATGATCTGGTCAATGATCGCCCCGGCGATGCAGATCGGTATCTATTTTCTCGTCTTCCAAATTATTTTGAAGAATGGCGTGCCCGACTACGTCATCATGCTGTGGTCGGGAATGCTGGTGTGGCACTTCTTTACCAACGTCGTGTCGAACGCGACGAGCGTCGTGGTGCAGCGTGCGGGAATTGTCAAAAAAGTTGCATTTCCGCGAGAGATTCTTGCCTTATCCATCGTGGGAACGTCGATGGTGTACTTCTCGATTCAATTTGGAGTGTTAGCACTCTTGATGTTGCTCATGGGGCACGCTCCGGCGTGGCACCTGCTCTGGCTCGTTCCCATCTCGTTTCTCGGTGTTGTGTTGATTGCCAGCGCACTAGGAATCTTCTTCTCGGCCGTCAACGTCTATTTCCGCGATACTTCGCACATGGTGGACGTCGGGATCAACCTCTGGTTTTGGTTGACGCCGATTGTCTACTCCTACGAACGAACTGTGTCGCCTATGGTGCACGCACACGGACTGACGTGGCTCTACCTTCTGAACCCGGTGACACCCGTTGTCCTGACGTTTCAACGAGTCTTGTATGGAGAGACAACCGTTATTGCCAACACGCCGGATCACTCCGTACTGCATGTTCTTCCGAGTTGGACAACGATGACATTTGTCACCGTGAATGCAGCGTTGATTTCGGCGGGAGTGATCTTGCTGCTCGGTGCCATGTCCATCTTTAGTCGCCTTCAAGGCAATTTTGCCGAGGAGCTCTAGTGGAATCGGTCGTGGACGTTCGAAGCGTCACCAAAAAATTCCGCCTGCACCAGGGTCGACACAAGAACCTCAAAGATCGAATTCTCCACCCGGGTCAAGGAACGACAACTGACCTCCTGGTGCTCAACGACGTCTCGTTTCACGTGGGGGCCGGAGAGACCGTCGGCGTACTCGGTCGAAACGGATCGGGTAAGTCCACCCTTTTGAAGTGCATCTGTGGTGTTCTGCAACCAACTGCGGGAGAGATCGCAATTCGGGGCGCACTTGCCGGCCTCTTGGAGTTAGGCGCAGGTTTTCAGCCAGAACTGAGCGGTCGCGACAATATCTATCTCTCGGGTTCAATGCTGGGACTGTCGCGTAAGTCCGTCGACGCCGTTTTCGATGACATCGTGGAGTTCAGTGAGCTCGAAAAGTTCATTGACAGTCCTGTGAAGTTCTATTCATCGGGGATGTACGTGCGATTGGGTTTCGCAGTTGCGGTCAACTCCGACCCCGACATTTTGGTCGTTGATGAAGTGCTAGCCGTTGGTGATGAGCGGTTCCAGGCGAAGTGCATGGACCGTATTCGGCAGTTCCAGGCGGACGGACGCACCATTTTGCTGGTGTCACACAACGCCGATCAAGTTCGGGCACTTTGCGATCGCGCCATTGTGCTCGAAAAGGGTCACATGGTGTCAGATGCACCAGCGGGGGAGTCGGTGCGAGTATTTCGAGAACACCTGCTTGGTCAGACCGCAGGGAGTAGTCAGAGCACTGATGCGCACTCCGCGATGACGATCGTGGGGGTGACGTCTCCCTCTGGCCACTTCTCCATTGTGACGGGTCAGTCGCTCACCCTGGATGTCACTCTCGAATCCGATCGACCGCTCGATGGTCGGGCAATGGTGGAGATTGTCTCTCGCCGAGGTGAGCTCATTGCTCGCACGGATCCCACCACAACCCCATTGTCAATCTCGTCGGGACTCAATAACGTTCGTTTCGTCCTACCAACCGTTCCCTTCTTGGACGGTACGTACTTTGTGAATCTTGGCGTTGTCAGCCCTGAAGGAAATTCGCGTTGGGCGTGGCGCGAGCAGGCCGCCCAACTGGAAGTGACATACGACGGGCGGGGTGCAGGTCTTGTTGCGCTCAGTTTGGAAGTTCGGCCGAGCTGAGGCGAGGATAGTTTCGCAGGGCACCGAAGCGACCAAGTTTTCCGACATCGAATGGATACGTCGCGGCTCGGAGAAGTCGGCGGTCGCCCCGCGAGTTCCCGTAGGCGTAGATGTCCGGTTCGCTCGCAAAGTGTTGCTCGTCAATCCATTCGCGTAGTCGCCGGATCTTCTCCTCGCCTCGGCAGTTGCGACCGAGGTAGCCACCCGTGAGGCGACCTAGGGGATCGATGCCCAGGCGCGTGCCAATAGCGCCGTGGGCGCCGAGTTCCTGGGCGATGACGGCGACATAGATCTCCGGTGAGGCCGACACCACGACGGTGTGGTGTCCTTGGTCTTGATGCCAACGCAGCCGATTGAGAACGGCGGGGCGTAGCTCCTCTGCCACATGGTGAAGTCCGAACTCTTCGCTCAACCGCCGTACCTCGTCGGCATTTCGCCCCGATAGCGTTTTGCGAAAGAGTTCCTCTTTGGCGCTGTCGGCGTGGCGACCACTCATCACCGCGCCGAGGGCTAATGACGGCGCGAGCCGGAGACCCGCAGAGAGAAAGGGACGATTTCCGGCGATGAACCGGAGCCATCGCCCGACCGAACCACCGTCCGTGAGTGTTCCGTCCAAGTCAAACGCGGCGACGACAGGGGGAGTACTCACCCTTCGAGTTTGTCAGCCGTGGAGTGTCGACTTGACACAAAACCTACTAATCTGACTAAAATGGTCAGGTATTACGACTCCCCGCTCATGCGGGCTAACACGAAGGAGCATCGATGGCTATTCGACTAGGCGATGAAGCACCAGATTTCCAAGCCGACACAACGGAAGGTCCGATCAGTTTTCACGAATGGCTTGGTGACAGCTGGGGCATCTTGTTCTCGCACCCGAAGGACTTCACACCGGTGTGCACCACAGAGCTGGGTGCCTTCGCGAAGCGCAAGGCTGAGTTCGATCAACGCAATGCCAAGATCCTTGGTCTTTCGGTTGACTCGGTCGAGAGTCACCACCAATGGAAGGGCGACATTGCCGAGACGCAAGGTACGGCGCTGAACTACCCGTTAATCGGTGACGAGAACCGGACGGTGGCAAATCTCTACGACATGATCCACCCCAACGCCATCGAGACGTTGACGGTCCGTAGCGTGTTCATCATCGGCCCGGACAAGAAGGTGAAGCTGACTCTCACCTACCCCGCATCAACGGGCCGCAACATCGATGAGATTCTCCGCGTACTCGACTCGCTGCAACTCACGGCGGGCTACCAAGTCGCGACCCCAGTGAACTGGACCGATGGTGGCGACGTGATCATCGTGAACTCCGTCAGCGACGAAGAGGCGGCGACGAAGTTCCCGAAGGGCTTTAAGAAGCTCAAGGACTACTTGCGTCTGACTCCTCAGCCCAATCGCTAAGCAACATTCAAGAAATTCCCCGGCGCCATTGTGCGCCGGGGAATTTCACTTTGTCGCTGCTGACCCGTGTACGGTTCATACAGGTTCACTAAGGGGAGAATATGCGATACCCACGTTTCGTAGTGTCTGTTGTGTTGCTCGTGTCGGCACTCGTTGTACCGACCATCGCTCGAGCGGGAGCTGGCTACGACGACGGAACGGGTGGGCAGTCGTCCGCTGATCAGGCGACACTCGGATGGGGTGGCGGCCAACTCGGTGGCTGGCAGGCGTGGGCGAATCGCTTCGCGAGTGGTGATCTCGCCAAGCGCCCGTACGTGTCTGACTTCGCCATCGTTCACGAAGATGGCTCCTCAACGACCGTCTTTTCGGGTAAATCAAATGCTGACGGTATTACCAACGGATTTGCGAGTGCCTCACCGAGCGCGGGCGATCTCGGTGTAGTGATCACGCCCTATAACACGTGCAGTCCTTCTGCCTCCGAACAGGCGGGAGTGTGTTACTACGCACCGAATCGCGTCGCCTTTACCGTGGTATATGCCCGTTCGTCCGCCGATGATGTTGCGATTAATCTCGCCGATCCGAAGAACAATGGCCGTTCTCTCGAACTGCCGACACCCGTAACGAGTACCGACAAGATTGACCTCACGATTCACCTTGGTCAAATTGGGACATCCTTGCGGTGGTCGTGGATTGAGGGACGAATCGCCTTTTGGAACGTGTCGGTCGTTCCCGGTGCGACCAGCATTGATTCTTCCGACACCGTGGTCCATCTTCGTGCGTCGTGGGGAGACGTGGTGGGAATAGATGAGTCGAACCACAAGATCTACAACGCGCAGGGTCAACTGGCGACATGGACATCGGCCGATCGCAACAAGTACTACCGCTGCACCGCGACACCCATCGACTCGTGTGACGTGAACTGGTCAGATAACGATGGCAAACAGCTCACGGGCGTGTTCTCCTTGGACTCCACCTTGTCACCTCTTGTGGCGGGTGCAGTTTTTGCGACGAGCTCCGCTACCTTTGGCTACGCCGACGTCCAGTCGTGCCTCGGTATCGACTCACCGCCGGGGGTCGTTCCAAATATTCAGTACCAAGTGGCTGCGCCGCACAAAATGTCCGATCGAACTACTCTCCGACGGGGCGATCTGCAAGCGTGGCTACCCTCGGCCGCTCTCATTCAGTGTTATCAGCTTCCGTCCGATACCACCGACGTGTCGGCCGCTCTGACGGCTATCGAGTCGCAACGTCCGGCGAGCGACGCTGCGCTCGCAGCACCAGTCTTCACCGGGAAGACGTTGGCGAATGACGGCATGGACGCGGTTGAAATGCTGATTTCCAATATGACCTTTTCGGCGAGGAAACCCAACCTCAAACTGAAAAATGCTCGACCGGTGGTCTCGGCCAGCGTGGGCGCAAATCGCGCATTGGCGGTTTCAACAACGTACTTGCCAACGCTGTGCGCTCGTGGTGGCTGCAAGATGTCGGTGTACGGAAAAGTAACGACGAAGGCGGTGTACCCGTTGGCACAGACGGTATGTAACAAGTTCGGAACCGGCCGAACCGAATGCCGCGTCGTCGGTCCCGCGGTTGATTCGCACCGACTCGGAGCGTGTCTGACTGCCGGTCTCGCCAAGTCACCAAAGAATGTGTCGTCGTGCTATCTCGCCAAAACCTTTGGTGCGACGACGGCGATTGCCTCCTACGGCAGTCGCCTCACCACAAATCCCGTCACGAGTTCGACGACCGCCACAATGAGTTGGTCCAAGGTGCTACCGATTGTCCGAGGCGACCGTGTCTACGTCAGCATTGCGCGTGCCCGAGACAACAAAGTCTTGGTCGGCACCGTCGTTACCGTGAAATAGTTAGGACGTCGCCACAATCTCGTCGCGCAACTGACGCTTCAGTATCTTCCCCGCAGGATTGCGAGGGAGCGGATCTGTTGAAAAGTAGATGTGCGTCGGCACCATGAACTTGGCCAGCAGTCCGGCGGCGTGAGACATGATCTCCTCGGCCGTGACGTTGTGCCCGGGACGAACGACGATGACCGCCCCGACTTCTTCACCGAGAACTGGATGCGGCACGCCAATCACGGCGGCGTCGGCAACCGCGGGGTGTTCAAACAGAGCGGCTTCCACTTCCACGGAGTAGACGTTCTCTCCTCCGCGAATAATCATGTCTTTGGCACGATCAACGATGAAGATAAACCCATCGCTATCGATGCGGGCAACGTCACCGGAGCGCAGCCAGCCGTTGGTAAAAGTACGGGCCGTTTCTTCCGGCTTGTTCCAGTAGCAACGCACGACGTTTGGACCCTTAATCCAGAGCTCGCCCGTGACGTCGGGTCCCGACGGGAGGTCGGCGGGTGGTTCGCTACCGTCGAAGTCTTCGGGAACGATGGCCACGTCGCAAACAGGAAGGGCGGGTCCGCACGACTCCGGCTTGGCGACGTAGTCCGGACCGCCGTTTAGCGCCACTGCGGCGGAAGTTTCTGTGAGTCCGTAGCCGTTGCCCGGAGCCCCGGATTTAAAGGTTGCATTGATGCGACGGACGAGATCTGGCGGTGAAGGGGCACCTCCGTAGGAGACCGAACGCACGGACGACGTGTCGTACTTATGAAAATCTGGATGGTCGAGAATCTGCATCGCGATGGTGGGGACGCCACCAAAGGTGGTGATCTTCTCCGACTGTATTAACTCCAATGCCTGCGTGGCATCGAAGTGATGCGACATCACTAACTTTCCACCGGACGCGGTATTGGCAATCATGACGGCGAGACAGCCCGTGGCGTGGAACAGGGGGATGTTGAGCAGGTAGGCGTTGGGAATCGAAACGCCCTGCTCATCGACGTTGCCGCCTCCGTAGCGAAGTGTCGAACGTTGACCTGAGTACATCAAGTTCATCAAGTTGGTGATGGCATTGCGGTGAGTTCCTACCGCCCCCTTGGGCTTCCCCGTGGTGCCCGAGGTGTAAAAGATGGTGGCATCGTCATCGGGCTGGATATCAATTGCGGGAGGTTGTGCATCCGGTTGGACATCACCGAGAACCTCGAGAAAGTCCATGATGGCGATGCGAGGATGAGGCGCTCCGAGTTCCGGTGACGATCCCCGGTGCTCGGTGATCACTAAGACGTGCGTGAGCTCTGGCATGTCATTGAGGAAAGGGCGAATCCGCTCCAGCCTCGCTTCATCCACGATGGCGACTTTGGTGCCAGAGTCCGTGAGACCGTACGCGAGTTCTTCCCCCGTCCACCATGCGTTGAGGGGGACTGTGATGGCTCCCGATACCACCGAACCCCAGAACGCCACGACCCACTCGGGCAGGTTTCGGGCGGCGATAGCCACACGATCACCCGGCGACACTCCCAGCTCCTCGAGCCGGTGTCCGAGGGTTGCGGCCATCGCGTAGTGCTGTGCGAAGGTTGTTCGCTCTCCCTCGTAGACCAGGAAATCGTTGTCCGCATGGCGAAGCGAAAGGTCGAGAATCACCTTGAGGCTGCCGGGAGCGTGCTTCCACACGCGATACGTCACGCCACGGATTTCGGCCTCGGCCATTTCAAACATCTGGCCTTCGCCCGTCATTGCCGTATCGGCTTCCGCCATTGTCATGACCCGATCAGTCATTGCCCCTCCGTCGCATCTTTTGTGGTGAGATTAGTGTTTTGGCGTCACGTCGCGGTCAACGAAAAGCCGCTCACGGTAGAAACGAAGCTCGGCGAGCGACTCTTGAATGTCATCCAAGGCGCGGTGCGTTGTCGCCTTTTCGGGTCTCTCATTCATCCAATTGGGGAACCACCGCTGACCAAGCTCCTTGATGGTCGACACATCGACGTTGCGATAGTGAAAGTACGCCTCGAGCGCGGGCATATGAGCCTGGAGGAACCGGCGGTCGGTACCGATGGAGTTGCCCGCCAGGGGCACCAGGCGACCGGGAACCCCCGCCGACTGCAGAAACTGAAGGGTCGCCGCCTCGGCGTCTGGCATCGTGATTGAACTGCGTGCTATCTGGTCGAGGAGTCCTGAACTCGTGTGCATCGACCGAACAAAGTCGTTCATCTCTGCGAGTTCCTCTGGTGACGCTCCGAGTACGAGGTCGGGTCCCTCGGCAATGACGTTTAATTCGTCATCGGTGACCAGAGTGGCAATCTCGACGATGGTGTGACGATTGGGATCGAGCCCGGTCATCTCCAAGTCCATCCACACCAGCACGACGAGAGGCTACTCACCTCCCGTGGACGGAGCAAAATTCCACCGGTAGCCTGCGGTTATGGATATCGAAGTTGTTCGCCTTGTGCCGAATGCTTCGTTGCCGGCGTACGCCCACGATGGCGACGCGGGTTGTGACCTGATCGCGGC
The DNA here is from genome assembly GCA_018970215.1 of Acidobacteriota bacterium. Lineage (GTDB taxonomy): Bacteria > Actinomycetota > Acidimicrobiia > Acidimicrobiales > RAAP-2 > RAAP-2. The sequence goes on from JAGWWX010000002.1 coordinate 70,205, forward strand.
GGAGAGTGTCGAGCTGGCGGCCGGTGGTGGACGGGCACTCGTGGGTACGGGAATCGCTCTTGCCGTACCACTGGGCTACGGTGCTTTTGTCCTTCCTCGTTCAGGACTCTCGTCGCGACACGGTGTGACGTGTATCAACTCTCCCGGACTGATTGACTCTGGATATCGAGGAGAAATTCGCGTCGCACTCGTCAATCACCATCCCACCGAGGCGTATCACGTCGCCGTCGGTGATCGCATCGCTCAACTTGTCGTCCTTCCTATTCCACACCTCAACTTCATCGTTGTGAACGAGCTTTCGCCGGCAACGCGCGGCGCCGATGGATTCGGCAGTACGGGTCGATGAGCTACCGACCCCTTAGTCCACTCGACTCCGCTTTCGTCACGTTGGAAGTCCCCGGCGCCCCACTGCATATTGGGGTTATTTTGGAGCTGGAGATTCCCGATGATGGGCTCGATTCGCGTACGCGATTTGAGACGTTGCGATCAAATGTTGCGGCTCGGCTTCACGAGATACCTGTTCTCACCCAACGAATCCTCCGTACACCATTCGACCTCGCGTGGCCGGTGTTTGCCGACGATCCTCACTTTGACATTACGGATCACGTCATTCGTCGTGCGGTCACGAGTCCCGGTGGCGCAGATCAGTTAGATGCCCTCGTGGCACGCATCATGTCTCGTGAGTTAGCGACCGACCGTCCTCTCTGGGAGTTGAACTACATCGAAGGCCTCGCAGGGGGCCGCGCTGCCGTCATTTTCAAAGTGCACCACGCACTGGCGGATGGTGTATCCGGTGCGGCAACATTTGCGAATCTCTTCGACCTCTCACCCGAGGTCCGAGCCCCCGAGGGGTCACGGGAACTTGTGCCGTTCGATCCACTTCCTTCACCCCTAGAGCTCCTCACACGAACGGGCGGAGATCTGTTAAAGCGACCAGGCGCTCTGATTGATGCCCTCATCGCCGGGCTCGAGCGAGCTGCCGACATCGTGGATCGAGCCACTGATGCGCTCACGGGTTCACCGTCGAGTCCTCACCAACCTTCCGTACTACAAGCGAAACACACGTCGATTAATGGCACCCCTGGATACGCCAAGAAGTTCAAGCGCCTCCAACTCAATTTGGCTGACGTCAAGAGAGCAGCGAAGTCTCGAAATGCCTCGGTCACTGACTTCGTGATGGCCTCCGTGGCGGGTGGCCTGCGGCAACTGTTTGCCACGAGAGGGGAAGTTCTCTCGAACGACTTGATTGCCTTTGTGCCTATCAACGTCCGCAGCGAAGGAGCCGAAGGCGATCTTGGAAATCAAATTTCCGCGATGTTGGTGGCGCTCGGAGCAGACGTTGCCGATCCGGAGGAACGCATCCGGCGAATCGCGAACGCCTCCCGAGCGGCAGCGAAGACGCAAAAGGAAAAGAGCGCACGCCTTTTGATGAACTTGGCCTCCGCCGCCGGACCAACGGTTGCCTCATTTGCTGGTCGAACCCTGTCAGCGTTGGAACTCTTTGACCATCTTCCGCCAGTGGCAAATCTCACCGTCAGCTCTGTGCCGGGACCACCAATTCCACTGTGGATAAGTGGACATAAAGTCCTGACAGCGGCCCCGCTGGGACCGCTCATGGCCGGTCTGGCTCTCAACATCACGGTGCTGTCATATGTGGACCAGATTGAGTTCGGCATGTTGGCGTGCGCTCGTCGAGTACCCGAACTCGCGGAACTTCGTGACTGGATTGGGGCTGAAGCGCAGCGGTATATCGATTCGACCACGGGGGAGTAGTGCCGTCCTTCGGCTAATGTAGGAAGTCCTGCGGTAGTAGCTCAGTTGGTAGAGCGCAACCTTGCCAAGGTTGAGGTCGCCGGTTCGAGACCGGTCTACCGCTCCAAAACGGCACCTTCGGGTGCCGTTTTTCTTATTCGCCTAAATCCCAGTCGATGGTGGGAGGTTGCGACCAGATGTCGATGTCGCAACTCGTTTCGTCGTCAAATCGAACTTGTAAGGGTCGCTCTAGTGGTCGCGGGAGGTGGCGTTGTCCTCGTGGCGCAGTACGCCACAGTTGATGGGCCCGATCCCAGTCATTTGGTGAATAGAGAGACAATCGGTCACTGAGCACGATGAATGGTGAGGAGGCAGCGGCTCCACGGGCGACCACGTCGCGTTCGTGGGGGCTGAGTTCCGTTTCGATAGTTCGAAGAAGGACGCAGTCGGGATCGAGCGTAAACCACCTCTGATGTAGTGGTGCACGAAGAAGGGAGGCTTCGAGGGCGTTTTGAGCCGACACCGTATTCTCCGGAAACCCCGGAAAGAACTCTCGAGGGTAGAAATACGGTGCCACGTCTTCTGATACTCGCATGATGTCCACGAAACCCACGGCGGCGAGAAGCGGCGATCCGCAACCCACCAACGTGGCGTCGTCACCGATACCCCGACGAACTGCTTCGAGCCCCCGGACAAATGCTTGCGCCCGCGTCTGCGTACGGTCGAAGCGATGACCGACAGCGGCACCCGCGTGAAGAAAATCAATTTTGAAGTACGTAAAGCCTTGGTTCCGGAGGTGGCGGTACGTCTCTTCGAGGTGGTGAAGAACGTCGTCGCGCGTTGTGTCGAGAGCGTAGATCTTCCCACCCCAGCCACCGTGAAAGAGTGCGGTTGTGGGTTCGCCAGTGTCGTTGCGAACGAGCCATTCGGGATGAGCGAGGGCGAGCGAACCTCCTTCGATGGCGAGGAAGGGGGCCGTCCAGATTCCGGCGCGGCAACCAGCGTCGCGAATCTCTTGAGCGATCGCGTCGAGCGGTTCGCCCCACGATGGAGCGACGTCGGTCCACACCCCAATTTCTTTCTGCCAACCGTCATCAATCTGTACGACGTCAATGCCATGGGCCGCGGCGAGCGTGAGATTTTCGCGAATGTCACCTGGTGTGATTGAACCGAAATAGTGGTACCACGAACACCATGCAGGAGTCGGTGTGTACGGTGGGCGAGCCTCAGCGCCCGCAAGAGTTGCGTACTGTGCGTATGACTCTCCGGGGTCACCGGTAATCACCACAATTGTTTCCAATTGCACTTCGTCACCCTGCTCGACGTGCCGGCCGTCGAGAAGCCACTCGATGTGAATTGAACCGTCGGTTGCGACGACAAACCGCGTGAACTGCTGTCGACTGGAGAGTGCCCCAATGACGCCACCATCGAAGACCAAGAACGTGTCTCCGGCAAGTTCGTATCCGGCTCCATCCCGTTCGGCCAGCATCTGTGACCGAAACCAACGAGGTGCATCGCGTCGCTCGGGTCGAATGTCACCCGGGGTTGTGACGCGTACCGTCGACCACGACTGCCACCCGTGTTCGATGAACCTCGCGGTGCGTAATGAAGTAGTCGCGACGACCCGCTCGAGAGGTCCAGACGACGTGGCCGAGATACGTGCGGTGATCACCGTGTGGCCGTTGAGTGACGATTCGTTGATAGTCACCGAATGCGGGGATGGTTGGCATGACGAGCGTGTCACAATCACGAGCCCATCGTGTCACGGACCGGAGTCAATTCGGTGCTTAGTGTTAGTAGCACCATGGCACCGCTACATCCCGTGTTGGCACCACTCGTGGAGTGGGCACGGAACAATCCGTCCCCGCATCCCCGTGAGCTCGGCTATGCACAAGTCCGCGACCAGCATCTGGCAACCTCTTTAGCCACCGAGGCCTCACCGCCCGCTGTGGCTGAAGTGTGGGACACAACTCTTCCCACGCGCGACGGTGCGATTCAAGTGCGGGTGTACAAACCACTCGAGCCCACGTCATCGGCAATCGGTATCTACTGCCACGGCGGTGGATTTGTGATGGGAACTCTCGACAGCTATGACGGGCTCGCTCGGCGTCTCGCCGTCGCGTGTGGGTTGACTCTCGTGTCGGTCGACTATCGGCTGGCTCCTGAGCACCCATTTCCCGCAGGTCTTCATGATGTTCTCGATGTGACAACGCACATCGCTCATCATCCAGAGTCAGTGAATGCCGCGCCGGGACCATTGGTGCTCTTTGGCGACTCGGCCGGCGGCTGCTTGGTTGCGGTGGCGGCTCAAGAGTTAGCGGGTCATTGCGACATCGCCGCCCAGGTTCTGATGTATCCCACTCTGGGTCCCGAGATTTTGACTGAATCCGCACATCGATTTGGAACGGGATATTTTCTCGAATTGGATCATTTGACCTATCACTACAGCCAGTATCTCGGCTCGGCGAGTCACGCTGACCCCCGAGTAAGTCCGCTGCTCGCCAACGATCTCACGGGAGTGGCTCCCGCCGTCATCGTGGTAGCGGAGTTTGACCCGTTGCGAGATGAGGCCGTTCACTACGCCGGACTACTTACTCACTTTGGGGTCGATGTCGAACTGTGGGAGGCAGAAGGAATGGTTCATTCGTTTTTGAAGTTAGGTGGCCTCGTTCCTGAAGCCCTTGAGGAACTTCACGATCTTGGCCGACACGTTCGAGAATTTGTGACTCGGCATCTATGACCAACGTTCTCTTTGTCACACTTGACCAATTTCGCGGCGACGCACTCGGCGCAGTGGGTCACCCGTTTGTCGTGACTCCCACTCTGGACGCAATCGCCCGCGAGGGATTCTTGCTGCGATCTCATTTTTCGCAGTCGGCGCCCTGTTCTCCCGGACGGGCTGCTCTCTACACCGGGACATATCAAATGAACAATCGAGTGGTCGCGAACGGCACTCCGCACCCGCTCGGAATAGAGAATCTTGCGACGGTAGCCCGACGTGCCGGCTTTGACCCTGTGCTGTTTGGCTACACCGATCAAGCGCTCAACCCACGAGCTGCGGTGAACGAAAATGATCCGCGACTTCGTAACTATGACGGCGTACTCCCGGGGTTTTCCATTGGCTGTTATCTCCCCGAGGACCAGGGTCCGTGGGTCTGGTGGTTGCGCGAACTCGGCTTTGACGTGCCAGAAGGTTGGGCGGCGGCCTTACGGGGTGAACCCGACCGACCCGCCGACGTCTCATTGAGCTCCTATCTCACAAATCGATTTCTCGAGTGGTTGCCACGGCAAGAGGCAGGATGGTTTGCCCACCTCAGCTACCTCCGGCCCCACCCGCCTTACGCGGCAGCCGGGGAGTTCTCTCGTCGCCACCATCCCGATGACGTCGATCTACCAATTCCTCCGGTCGACGGAGATCTTCAGCATCCTCTGCACGCACTTTCTCTCGCACACGACGCGTCTGCCGCTCCCCGCGAGGAACGCGACGTTCGTGCGCTACGGGCGCAGTACTTTGGAATGATTGAGGAAGTTGACGCTCAACTGGGACGGGTAGTTGACGCCATTCGCACTCGCGGCGAATGGGATGAAACGCTCGTCATCATTACCGCCGATCACGGTGAACAGTTGGGCGATCACGGACTATTAGAGAAACTCGCGTACTTTCCTCAGAGCTATCACGTCCTTGGCATCTGGCGCGAGCCGGGCCGGGGGAGTGGCGTTATCGACGACTGGACCGAAAATGTTGATTTCCTGCCGACGCTCTGTGAGGCGCTGGGCGTCGAAACTCCACGATCTGTCGATGGTCGTTCGCTACTCCCGCTCATGAGCGGGGGAACGTCAGAGTGGCGCACCGCCGCCCACTATGAATGGGACTGGCGATACTTCTTTCTCGGTAGGTCAACACCCGTATGGCCTCACGACAGGATTCTTTCCCGGCAGAATCTGGCGGTATCCGTGGGCAGTGATGTGGCGTACGTGCAGTTTGGAGACGGTACGCATTTGGCGTACGACCTACTCGCTGACCCAACGTGGCGAACTCCGTGTCGTGACGAGGGACGCATTTTGCGGGCCGCACAAGAGCAGCTGCAATGGCGACAAGAACACCTGCGGCGCGATGACACCGATATGTTGGTCAATGAGCGACGCTCCGGTGTTTGGCCGACCATCGCCTCGAGCCTCTCGCTCTGAGGATTTGCGCCGTGCGGTGTTTCGAGGCAAGATGACCAGTTCTCGCAAAGGTCCTGTAGTGGCCTGGGAGATAGATCCGCGGAACTGTGACACGGGTCTGCCTCTCGAAGGGGTTCGCGTTTTAGACCTCTCACGAGTGCTCGCGGGTCCGTACTGCGCCATGGTGTTAGGCGATCTTGGGGCGGACGTCATCAAGGTCGAGG
>JAGWWX010000087.1 GCA_018970215.1 Acidobacteriota bacterium
GCCCCCGGCGCGCCGCAGGCGCGGCAGCCGATAGCGCAGGAGCGCGAGTTCCACTTGAGCTTTGCCTTCGGGGCTGCGAGCGTTCTGCGCGAAGATGTCCAAAATGACCGCCGTGCGGTCGATTGCGGTGCGGCCGAGCAACTTTTCGAGGTTACGTTGTTGCGCCGGTGAGAGATTGTGGTCAAAGACGACGGTGTCGGCATCAACGGCGAGACAGATCTCCTTGAGCTCTTGCACTTTGCCCGAGCCCAAGAACGTGGCGGGGTCGGGACGGTCGCGACGCTGAACAACGCGAGCCATCACGTCAGCGCCCGCCGTGTCGACGAGAAGGGCCAGTTCATCGAGTTCGCGGTCGAGCTCGTCGGCGGTCGTCTCCGGGAAGATGACCCCGACTAACACAATGCGCTCGCGAAACGAGCGATCAATCAGTGTCGACGGGTAGTACGTCACTTAGAACGTCCACTCCCATTCACCCTCGAACGCCACGGGTCCACTGAGGGTCGCGAGCGACCCGTCGAGGGCGACGGTGAGTTCGCCACCGGGGTTTTCGATCACGGCCCGCGGTCCGATCTCGCCACGATCGTGGAGCACCGCCGCCGCGGCCACGGATCCCGTTCCGCACGCTTGCGTCCAGCCAACGCCCCGTTCGAACACCTTCATCGATACCCGAGCGGGATGACGCACCGTCACAAACTCGATATTCGCGCTTTCGGGCATGAGCGACTGAAAGTGTCGGGCGACCTCTTCTCGCTCGTCGGTCGACCACGTGTCACTGTCACGCACCACCACGTGAGGATTTCCTACATCCGCCGCACCGAGCGATCCCGTGGGACCCGCGGATAGTGATACGGCACCCATGAGTGTGGTCCCGTGACCCGTCGTGGCGGAGGCCATGTCAATCTGCACCGTGCGCGGCCCCGCCGCCGTTGCCACGGTTAACTCGTTCCAGGTACCCGCGGTGGTGCGACGCACCGCTGCCACGAGGCAACGGATGCCGTTGCCGCTCATCTCGGCCGTCGATCCATCGGCGTTGAGGAGGGTCATCGTCACGACTTCGTCGTCCAGTGCGGCGAGTAGGAGGCCATCGGCACCGAGTCCCTCGTGGCGGTCGCACACCACTACCGCGCGCTCGGGGGTCCAGTGGACGAGATCGGAAGCGGAGCCCACGTCCACCAAGAAGTCGTTCCCGGCACCGTTCCACTTCTGCAGGGTCCTCGTCATGGTCTTAGTTTCTCACGGAGCGTTCGGTGGGACCCCACCACGCAACCACGGCGTCCATGGCGCTGTCGTTGGTGGTGTGCCAGTCGATACGTGGATCGCGTCGGAACCAGCGAATCTGACGGCGGATTAACTGGCGCGTCGAGGTCACCGCGGTCTGCAGGCACTCGTCGCGCGTCGACTCGCCACAGACGGCGGGGACGAACTCCTTGTAGCCCACGGCCTGGGCGGCCGTCACCGACCACCCGCCCGGCAGGTGCACGAGCCGGTGCACTTCGTCGAGAAGTCCTTCATCTACCCAGCGACGCAGTCGCTCCTCGCAGCGCTGGTCGAGGTCCGCGAGTGACGGCATCAGTCCGATCTGGGGAACGGGGGAAGAAAAGTAGGACGTGAGGGGACTGCCGAACGACGAAAAGAGTCGACCCGAACCCTCGATGACTTCGAGAGCTCGCACGATACGGCGGGCGTTCGTGGGCTCCATCTTCGCGGCGGCATCGGGGTCAAGAGCGGCGAGACGTTGGTAGAGATCGTCGAGATTGTCGCTCGCTTCGCCTTCGAGACGCTCGCGAATCTGTACGTACTCCCCCGGAATATCGAAGTTGTCGATGACGGCGCGCGAGTACAGCCCCGTTCCGCCAACCAACAGTGCTCGCGCCCCGCGGGCCGCAATGTCATCGAGAACATCCCGCGCCGCTCGCTGAAACTCCGCAACCGTAAACGATTCCGACGGCTCGACGAGGTCGAGAAGGTGGTAGCGAACTTCGGCGCGCTCACGAGCGCTCGGCTTCGCCGTGCCAATATCCATGCCTCGATAGACCGTCATCGAGTCCACGCAGAGTATCTCGACGTTGTCGTAGGAGAGCGCGACGCGATGGGCCAGCTCACTCTTGCCACTGGCGGTGGCACCCACAATCGCGAGGGTGCTCGTCGTGCTCACGAGGTGGCGAGTGGAATGCGGACCTTATGCCGAGGTCCGCGAATCGTGGCAACGAACGTACCGAGGAGGTGATGGGGAGCGCCGTGGTCCACGCGGACCGTCGCGAGGGATCCAGGGCGAAGGCCTTCCGTGGGCGGGGCGAAGTGAATCAACTTGCCCTGACGGGTGCGACCGGACACGCGGGTCTCATCACGACGAGAGGTGCCTTCGACGAGAACCTCTTCGTGGCGACCGACACGCTCTTCGTGGCGACGCAAACTACTGCGATCGAGTACGCCCTTTAACGCCATGAAGCGTTCGCTAATCACGTCGTCCGGAACAAACTGGTCCGTCAGCTCCGCTGCGCGGGTTCCCGGTCGGGGTGAGTAGATGAAGGAGAACCCCGAATCGAACTCGGCCGCGGCGGCGAGCGCGAGCGTGTCCTCAAACTGGGCATCCGTTTCTCCGGGGAAACCGACGATGATGTCGGTCGTCACGGCGAGATCAGGGATGGCGGCCCGAGCGTCTGCGAGTTTTTCGAGATACCGCTCAGCGGTGTAGCCCCGTCGCATGGCTCGAAGGACCAGATCGTTGCCCGACTGCAGTGGCAAGTGCAGTTGGGGGCAGACCTCGGGCGTTTCGGCCATGGCCGCAATGGTCTCGGGTCGCAAGTCCTTGGGGTGGGGTGAGGTGTAGCGGACCCGTTCAATGCCGTCGACGGCGGCCACGGCGCGCAGAAGATCGGCGAACAACGGACGTCGCTTCGTGATATCGCGACCGTAAGAGTTCACGTTTTGGCCGAGCAGGGTAATTTCCGTCACACCCTGAGCGGCGAGGACGGTGGCTTCGGTGACGAGGTCGTCAAAGGGTCGGGAGATCTCTCCCCCACGCACCGCGGGCACGATACAAAAGGCGCAGGAGTTGTTGCAGCCCGTTTGAATCGTCATCCACGCGGCCCACGGCAGCTCGCGAACGGCCGAGAGCGCCGGGGCCATATCGGCCACGGCCTCGGGGTCCGGGGCGTCCCAGATCTCTACCTGCGGTCCAAGAACCGACGCTTGACGTAAGAGTGCGGGTGCGTTGGCCACGTTGTGCGTACCAAAGACGACATCAACCCACCCCGCACGCTCGAGCACCCCGCCGCGGTCCTTTTGGGCCATACAGCCACCCACGGCAATCTGCATATCGGGCTTGCGGTCCTTGACGGCCTTGAGGTGCCCCAGAGTTCC
>JAGWWX010000088.1 GCA_018970215.1 Acidobacteriota bacterium
TCGAGGCACCCGCATCACTGTCGAATCTCTTCACGGGGTTGAAAATTGGAGCAACGTATGCGGTGACCGGTGCGATTATCGGTGAGCTCGCGGCGTCGAGTGGAACGTCGCTGGCCCTTTTCCAACGTGCCCAAAGTGCGCAGCTTGATGCTGCGGGCGTCTACGGCACCACACTCATCATGACGGCGTTAGGAATTACGTGGTTCGGTCTCATCGTGCTTGTGGAATTCTTCACAATGCCGTGGAAACGGAACGATGTCGCACGACGTCGTCTTTAGGCTGACGGCGCTGTTCGTCGAAGGAGACGCCGATGCGCCAACTATCTATCCGCTGCACTCTCGCCCTCGCTCTCGTGGCGGGTTCGCTCGCGACCCTCGGGGCTTCTGCGTCGTCACGTGCCGCGGAGCCACTCACCAAAGTGCGCTTTGCGTACGACTTTCCGTGGCCGGATATGGCCCTCATACCCGTGATTGTGGCTCAGAAAGAGGGGTACTTCAAAGAGCAAGGCCTCAAAGTCTCGATCGTGTTTCCTCCGTCGACCTCCACCACCGTCCAGATGTTGACGACCAAGTCTGCGGACGTCGGTCTACTTACAACGTCCGATGTACCAGTAGCCGTATCCGCCGGTGCGCCGATTGTGTCGATCGCGAACTACTCGATGAGAAATAACTGGGGTCTGTTTGCGAAGAACGGTTCGGGCCTTTCCCTGGCGTCACTGAAGGGCAAGAAAGTGTTCTCGTGGGGTGACACGTGGACGAATGCGATGATGCCGTTCGTCTTGAAGAAGGCTGGCCTCAAGGCCAAGGATGTCACCATGGTGACGGGAGACGCGGACACGCCGATGCTCCTCTCTGGTGCGGTCGACTTTTTAACGAACACGACGAACTACGCGATTCCGGGCATTGTGGGCGAGACGGGGAAAAAGCCGGTCGCCATAACGGGCAAGAAGGCGGGAGTCCCTGACGTGCCCGTGTGGGTCTACGGGGTCGCACGCCCGTACGCGAAGAAACATCAAGAAACGTTGATCAAGTTCTTGACGGCCCTTCACCACGCGACCATGTGGGCGATGGAGAAGAAGAATCAGCCACGGGCGGTCCGCTACTTCGATACGGCCTATCCCGACAGTGGCTACAGCCACGCGTACAACGTGCGAGCGTGGAAGCTCACCGTTCCGCTACTGGCCGACAAGACCGGGGATCTGTTCATGCAAACGAAGAAGCAGTGGCGTGAAATGGCCACCGCCCTCTATGGCATCGGACAGATTTCGAAGATCGAAAGACCCGATACGTACTTCACGAACAACTACTTGCCCTAAGGCTTAGGGAGCGCCGCGGTCACTGCGGCTGTGAACGGCTTATTCAAGTACTGAACAAACGAGACGGTGAAGTGATTTCCGTTGAAGTAGACCACGCGGCCACCAATGAGACCTGGGCACTTGTTGTTCTGACACGACCAGATTCCTGTGTCGACGAAACCGACTTTGGTTGAGAGGGCGGCAGCACGCTCCGCAGCGACCTGACCTTGAGGGGCCGACGGTGAAACAGTCTGGGTGCACTGTTGCACGTTGTTGGTATTGAGCGATAGGCAGGCCGACGGGCTTTGCGAGAAACTCGGCGCGTCACCCAAGACCACAATGCGTGCCCCGCTCGGGAGGAGCCGAGTAATGGTGTCTTCAAGCGCCGCTTGCCACGCACTGCTGGCAATGAGAACGCCTTGCGGGTCCTTCACTTGAAAAGTATTTTCCGCCAGCACGATGATATTCGGCTTGCTTTGCACGGCATTACTGATTTGGGATGTGCGCCACGTCGGACAACCTGCATCAATCGTTCCATTCAGCTTCCGAATCGCGATTGACGCCACCGGACATTCGTAACGCGCGTGAATGTCGATGGCATATTGTCGACCGAACGCTCCAATAACGGCCGGCAACCACATCTGCGCGTGCGAGTCACCGAGCAAAAGGACCGTCTTTTTATCGTTGACTTTGCCGAAGGTACACGATCCGGTGTACGTTGCACACTCACGGTCAAAGTCGTTGTAGCTATCGCGCGCGACACTGCTCAATCGCCGAATTTCATCCGCAGATGCTTTCTTGTGAGTCAAGGCGGCCGCGAGATCTCGAGAGACATCGCCCGATGTGGACGGGAGTGCTGTCGCAACGGATCCCAACCCGAGGACCGTGAGAGCTGTCGCACCCACAAGTCGACCCGCGCGATGTCTCAACATGTGGCCAACTTAGCCCCCGCATGGCTGGGAAAACTCCGCAGGAGCGGAGAACACACCCGCAGGGCGAACTAACAAAGGCAGTCGGAATTCGTAAAATGGAAGGTGAAAAGGAGTCGATATGTGGGCGATGAGACTCAAGAGCTTCGCTACGTGGATTGGCGCCATCGTCAGCGGTGGGGCACTGGCAGTCGCCGCGGCCGTAGTCACGAGCGGTTCCATCCCCGCCCCTCAACCAGTGGCGTCGCTCCTCACCTCAACGACGGTGGTCAGCTCCCCGTCGACGGTACCCGTGAGGCGAAGTACGACCACGATGGTCAGAGAAGATCACGTGGTAGTGCCGACGACGAATCAGGTGAGCGTGTCGACAACGGTCCCTTCCTATTCGGAATACGAGGAAGATGAACATCACTGGGGTGAACGCCGCGACGAGTGGGGCAACGAGGGCGACGACTAGTTCTAACCTCTGAACATGACGTCAGGGTATTGGTCGAGCCCGTGGCCGGGCGAAGACGGCGGCGCCACGAGAGAGCAAAAAGCTGGTTCACTGCGACGCGGCGCTGTGGTAGTGACGTCACGTCTCGCCGTGGCCTCCACGATGGTCGTTCGACGAGACCCTGGCGAGTGGTATCTGCTGTGTCACACCGGGGGCGACGACGCCGTGAGCTGGGTGGAGAAGTTTCATCCCCATACCTTGGAGGTCGAGCGACGCTCTTCCGACTTGCCCGCCGGACCCACGTGGCCGGGCGGCGTGGCCGTGCACGCCAATGGCGACATCTACGTGGCCTTTGGTCGCTACGTCCATCGACTGACCCCCGAGCTCGACGTCGTGACCTCGCGCGAACTACCGCGCGAACGGCCGTATAACTCTCTCGTGATTCTTTCCGACGGCACCATCGTGACGAAGGACTTCGGTGGTGCACGTCCGGGCGAGCCACTCACGTGGGAGTCTCCCGACTGTGAAGTCGTGGCACTCAACCCCGACTTAGACATTCTGACGACGTACACACTGCCAGAAGGTTCGGTGGCGCGTCTGTCGGCCCGTGATAACGCGGTGATCGTCGTCGGGGTGACCTCGCTGCACATTCTGGACTGGACGTCGAACGAACT
>JAGWWX010000089.1 GCA_018970215.1 Acidobacteriota bacterium
CATCGCGCATGCCGCGAAGGAGGTCGTCGGCGAAGGGAAGCAGCGGTGCACGATACGGCTGATGGAGAAGATCGTCCATCGCGGTTGCGACGAGACGTGTGTGGTCAGCCAGCCCCGCGGTTAACGCCGCAACGCGAGAGAGGTTGAACGCGGCGTCGTGGTAACTCACGTGAGCCGGTAGTGCGGCTCGAGCATCGGCGGTGGCCAGCTCTCGTTCGGGGATCACGACGACAAAGCGCAACGCCGGATCAAGGGGAAGCGAGGACACGAAGACCTCACCGTGATGGATACTCGCGGTGACGAAGCCACCCGTGAGCGACGCAGCGGCGTTTTCGGCGTGACCGTCGACCTCAATGCCGATCGCGAGTGGGTCATCGTGACCCGTGGCGGCAGCGACCGCCACGGCGAGGGCGGCCGATGACCCTAATCCTCGCGCCAAGGGAATATCGGAGTGAATCGTTAGCGCGACGCGATCGTGACCCAGAATCTGTCGCACGAGTTGAACGCCGAGATGACGATCGAGATCGGCAATATCACTGCCGTACCCTGTCGTGGAGACAGAAAGGGAGTCGGCGGGCTCGACGCTCACCTCAATGTAGAGAGCGAGTGCGAGAGCCAGGGCGTCGAACCCCGGTCCCAAGTTGGCAGCCGACGCGGGAACCCGAACTCTCACCGTCCAAGCGTAGGTCGCTACGGGTGATCCGAAATGCACCGCGTGGGTCCAAGAAAAACCTTGGACCGCGTCCACGCACCTCGCCAGTAGTTCGTGGCGACGTCGAACCGTGACTTTCCCTCAACGAGACGAAGAACTGCGGCTGCCTGTCGTACGGCGGCCGGTTGACAGATCGCGAGGCCGTCCGGTGCTCGCCAACGTACCCACTGGGAGGTCGGGGCGTTCGGGGCGTTATTGGGTGGACCAAAGATCGGTGCGAGGGTGGCACCCCGTGAAATGACCGTGGGCTCGAGTGCGAGCACCTGTTGGGGCCACCGCTTTGCGAGTGATCGCATGATCGCGTTGACCTGTACCGTCGATTGTTGGTCGCTCCGCTGGCCGGCAATGGTGACGGGTGGTGCCAGCACCAAGACAACACCGGGGTGTTGCGGCTGCGCGACAATCAGTCCGACCAGGCGCGTGAGTGCTCGCTCGTAGCGTCGAGGATCCGAACGCACTGTCACGAAATCGCCCACGGTAGACGACATGATGACCAGGTCGGCGCGCATGATCGCGGCGCCAAAGGCCGTCAAGTTGATATTGGTGCGTTGCTCCTCGGGGGTAAAGGGAACGCCGCTCGTGGCCGTTACTCCCCACGGCGATGAGGCGGCGTTGACCACTCTGATGTCTGTCTGGTCCGCGAAGGCGGCCGTCAGCGGCAGGGAGATGCGACGCATGGCGACGTCACCGACAATCAAAAGAGAGTGCACGTCGGTCACCGCGTCAAGGCTTCCCGTCGTCACGAGGCGATCGGGAAGGCTGCCCGCGACCATCGGTGTCGTCGGCGTTGGCCCATCGTAGGGTGCGCCAAATCGCGGCGTCGTGGCGACCAGGATGGTGGCAATCACCGCCGTGAGTCCCACCGGGCCCGCGAAACGACGCCAGCCGGAGTACTGCATTCGTCGGAGGGGCATCTCTACACATCGATAGCTCACCGCGGCGACACTCAGGCTGACGATAATGCGGAGAGTGTCGACGACGAACCACGGCAGTCCGGTGGACTCCACGGTGAGGTAGTAGACGACAATCCAGTGATACACGTAGAGGCCGTACGAAATGAGACCCAGACGAACCAGCACGGGGTGGCGAAAGATGCGAGCAACAACCGACTCGGGCGCCAACACATTCGTGGCGATGAGCACCATGGCGCTGAGAGTCACCGCAATGAATCCCACCTGAAACATCCAGAGAGGCGGCCAGCGAACGAGCCCACCAGTTTGTGCACTCTGCGTAATTGCAAGAAAAATCAGTAGTGCGGGTGGTGCCGCCCAGCGAAGCCGTCCCGCAAGGATGTTGCGTACTCGCGGTGACTGCAGTGCGAGTGCGAGAGTGGCCCCGGCGAGCAACTGTCCACCTCGGCTGAACGTTGAACCGTACGTGGACGGCCGATCGGCAAACATCGTTGACAGGGGGAAGAGCAGCAACCCCACACTGGCAAGTCCCGCCGTCCAACGAAACCGAATCTGGGGAGCTCTCTGAGATAGGCAGATAAAGATGAAGGGCCAGGCGATATAAAACTGCTCCTCCACCGACAGACTCCACATATGAGTCACTGGATTCTGCAGTGATTGAGACATCCAGTTTTCAAAGTAAAAAAGAGCCGCAAACATATTTCGCCGAGTAGAAGCCAGGTCTGTACCCGCGTGGATCGTCGGATGCCAGTGGCCCATTATCACGATGACGAGACCGGTTAGTACGAGGGCTCCCGCGAGCGCCGGAAAAAGTCGCTTAATACGACGAATGTAAAAAGCACTCAGTGATATCGCGCCGGTGACCCGCTGCTCTTCCGCCAGGAGCGACGTGATTAAAAACCCCGAGAGGACGAAGAAAAGGTCGACCCCCACGTAGCCACCCTGAAAAAACCGATGGCTGAGGTGGTGCATGACGACTGACGCGACAGCCAGTCCTCGAATCCCATCGAGTCCCGGTAGGTGGCGTCCGCGAATGAGAGTTGGCTCGCTCACGTCTCCCCCACCGTCGTACCTCGTTAGAGGTTACGTTGGCGTGCCTCGTACTCTTCGAGCGTGATCAGGACCTGGCGAGACTTGGAGCCTTCTCCCGCTGCCACGGTTCCCTCGTTCTCCAGCATGTCCATGAGTCGCCCCGCGCGAGCAAATCCGACTCGCAGCTTTCGCTGCAGCATGGATACCGATCCCGACTGCGTGCGAATCACCAAATCACGGGCTTGGCGAAGCATCTCATCGTCATCTTCATCACCGGTGAGGCCGCCGAAGCCGCCGTCACCGCTGCCACCCACACTCGCTTCCAGTTCGGCGACTAACTCCACCTGACCATCTTGACTCGTCCACGCACTGACCAGCTGACGCACTTCTTCTTCTGAGACCCACGGAGACTGCAGTCGCCGTGGCACGTTGGACGAGGCGGTGAGCAACAACATGTCACCCTTCCCGATGAGGCGCTCCGCACCCGCTTGGTCGAGGATGACGCGACTATCGGCGAGTGAGGAAACCGCAAAGGCCATGCGACTCGGTACATTGGCCTTGATCACGCCGGTGATGACATCCACACTGGGGCGCTGAGTCGCGAGGACGAGATGGATGCCGACCGCTCGGGCCATCTGCGCAATCCGCACGACCGACTCCTCAACGTCCCGGGC
>JAGWWX010000003.1 GCA_018970215.1 Acidobacteriota bacterium
GGGGCATAGCGCAAGTGGCACCCCTGACATTTGATGCGTGGAAAATACTTGTCCGCTGGACACGGTCAGTGGAGCGTTTCCCCGACTTGCCATAAGAGACCAAGGCGATTCGAGTAAGAATCTCGACTCCTTGATTTCATCCAATGAGGCGATGGCGTGAGTGCTCTGAGGCTGTTGATCTTGAGCCCGTTTTCCCGATCCCGAGGGTGCACGGATATCTGTGTAATGAGCTAAACGTAGATGATGCTCAAATATCCGTGCAAGAGGCACTTTTGCTATAGTGCATGTATATGAGTGCAAATGACAAAACGGACATGAGACAGCCATTCCGGATCTATAGCGCTTCCACAATGGGGGCGGCAATTCGCCACTATCGCAATGCGTTGGGTATTTCCCAGCAAGAACTGGCCGCCCGTGCCGGCATGCCGCGGAACTACGTCAATGCCCTTGAGAACGGGCTTGAAACCGAGCAACTCAAGCGTACGCTCGCCGTTCTTCGGGAACTGGGCGTGCGAATGACCCTGGATCGTGAGGATTGGTAATGGCGGACCAACTTGCCATCTGGCTGTACGGCGAGCGAGTCGCCACAGTCTCGCGCGAGGCACACAATCGCCTCCGACTTCGGTACACAGCCGAAGCACTGTCGAGGTACGAGCTCGGTACGCCGCTGCTGTCGGTCGCCCTTCCCCTCACTGACGTTCCCTACCCCAATGCGAAGACTCGATCTTTCATCGACGGACTGCTGCCAGAGGGAGATCAGCGCCGGGCTGTCGCGGAACAACTCGACCTCAATTCCAATGACACCTTTGGGTTGATTCGCGCCTTGGGGCTCGACTGCGCTGGTGCGATCGTCGTCCAACCGGCCGAAGACTCTGCACCGCGGCAAGCCACAACGCTGACGGCACTGCCCCTTACCCATGACGAGATCGTCGAGCGGGTCGCGAACCTCAGGAGTGCCCCTCTGGGCATCACCGATCGGGTGAGGATTTCTCTCGCCGGCGTTCAGGAGAAACTGCTGCTTACACGCATGCCCGACGGACGATGGGGTGAGCCAGTCGATGGAACGCCTTCGACGCACATTCTCAAGCCCGAAATTCGAGACTTCCCTGAGACCGTCGAAAACGAAGCGTTCTGCATGCGAGTCGCGCGCAACCTCGGGCTTCGGGCGGCATCAATCGAAACCACGGAGTTCGGTGGGAGAAAGCTCATCGCCGTTGAGCGATATGACCGAGTCGTCACGGGTGCGGGCGACGTCGAGCGCGTGCATCAAGAGGACTTTTGCCAGGTTCTTTCTCTCTCTCCGAAGACTAAGTACCAGAAGGAGGGTGGCCCATCGCTCAAGCAGATCGCGGCTGTCTTGCGACAGTTTGCTCGCCCCGATTCCCTCAGCAGACTCTTGCAAGCAACGTACGTCAATGTGCTTGTTGGAAACAGTGATGCACATGGCAAGAACTTCTCGCTCCTGCATCACCGTGACGGATCTATTGAGTTAGCCCCCGTATATGACGTTGTGTCGACGCTGTATTACGTCGACGGTGAACTCTCTATGTACATAGATGATGTCCGTAAGACGTCGAAGGTCACTCGCGACCGGCTGATCAGAGAGGCCGTCTCGTGGGGAATGCGAGAGGAGTCGGCCCAGCTGATCGTCAGCGAATTGAGCGAGCTCGCTCCAGAAGCGATCAAGGCAGCGAGTGAGGCAACTCCGGAGCTCCCCGTGAAGATACCCGCGATCGTTAGTTCGCAACTGAAACTGCTCGCCCCGTAGGGGTGGACAGCCATCAAGTCTTGTCAATCAACAAGTACATTTCTTAATAGTTCCATCCCATGAGCGCTAACCATTCCCTCAACTCACCCGGAGCCATCAAAATGCTGCGGGGCCTAGTCGGCAGCAAATTGGTGTCGTGCGGAACTCCACACCTGCTTGATGGAACTCGTACCGCAATTGGCCGTGCCTTCATAGAGACGGATACTGCCGGTGTTCTCTGCATCTCGTCTCGACTGGTGAATTATGACATCAATGGGATTCTTGAGGACTTTGCGGTTGTCACCGTTTCCACTGGAGGCGTCTCCGACGTTTCAATGGCGAATGCGCTAGGGGCAACATTTTTTGACTGTGCCAATTCAATCATTACTGACGTCGGCGTGATTCGAACAGAGTTCAAGCGCGAGGTGGCTGGAGAGTCGGTCAAGATCTGCGAGTGCGATCTCGGAATAGTGATTTCTACCGAGAAAGGCAGAATGGCGCTCTTCAACGCATCAATTTGGGTCAATGAAATCGATTTCGATGCGATGTCACCTGGTTCAATCTTGGGTGAAACTGAAGGATTCGATTCTGAACTTGGGGATGTGTGGACATCAAGCACGTCCATTGTCAACGTTAATCGCGACTGGGAATGAGTGACTCTTGCCCACTAAACGGGGCATAGCGCAACTGGCACTCCCAGCGGGATTCGAACCCGCGCTGCCGCCGTGAAAGGGCGGTGTCCTAGGCCGCTAGACGATGGGAGCTAGCGATTCTCGATCCTTTCGGATCGGGAATGGTCGGGCTGAGAGGATTTGAACCTCCGACCTCTGCGTCCCGAACGCAGCGCGCTAACCAAACTGCGCTACAGCCCGTCTTCGGGTCGCCCCGTAGACGGTACATCTTACTCCGCTCCACCACCCTCTCCGCTGGGGGCTTTTTCATCGAGCACTGGTGCTCCGGCGACAATAACTTCCAGCACCCGCCTCTTTTCTGTGCGGTACACCGTAAATGTCCAGTCTTTCCACGTGAGCACCTCCCCTTGCGTCGGCACTTTGTCGAACTGTTCCATCAGAAATCCGCCGATGGTGACGTACTCTCCTTCAGGGAGCGCGATTCCCGTCACCTCTTCGACCGTATCAACGTGCACTTGGCCTTGAATGAGCCAGCGCCCCGTGGAGATGAGTGAGATTTCGTCCGCTTCCTCCTCGTCGTATTCGTCGGAGAGATCGCCGACGAGAGGCTCGAGTAAGTCTCTCGTCGAAACGACCCCGGCGACACCACCGTGTTCGTCAACGACAATCGCAAAAGTGCGGTGGTTCTTGCGCATCTCTTCTAGTGCTTCAAAAACTTCCATTGTTTCAGGGAGAACAAAAGGCCGACGAATTTTCCGCTCGATCTCGGTGATGTCGGGTAGCGCGACACCAAAGCCCCTTCGGCGATTTGAACTCCGAAAGAGATCGTTGACTAACAAAACACCGTCGACATCGTCGAGGTCTTCGGTCGCTACGGGGAAGGCGGAGTGACCGGACTCTCGAACAGCCTCAGCGACTTGTTCTGGCGTGACGGGGTGTTCAAGGTAGACCACATCCACGCGAGGCGTCATGACATCACGGAGTTCCAACTGTGCAGCTTCATGAACGCGACGAATGACAGCTTGTTCAAACTCGGTCGGAGTGCGCGCCTCGGTCTTGGCTCGGAGGCGATCCCTTAAACGAGGGCGTGGTCGATCCGGGGGTTGAGAGTCGGTCATTGAGGCGTCATCGTGCCGGCGCGGACGGTGGCGGGGCGCCACGAGTCATCCTCGAACCCTTCACCGCGCAGGAGAGCTCGCACCGCACGTCGAACTCGCAAGGGATCGAGGGGTTTGACAATAAATCCCTCTGCACCACTGCGGCGAGCCAAAAAGACATCGGGACGCCGGTCAAGCAACATAAGGACGGGGACGTGATCTGCGGCGCCGTAAGACTCTTCGTGTCGCAAGTCGAGGCAGATTGCCATTGCCCCCATGGAGCCAATCTGCATATCCATAATGGCCAGATCGATTCCCCCACGTTGGACTGCATTGCGTACTTCGGGCCCGGACGATGCTTCCTCAACGGTGAGGTCAGGGGACTCCAGCATTGACCGCAAGTCGGCGCGAAGGGACGAAAGGTCGCTCGCAATGAGCACGTGTGCCACGCCAAAATCCTATCGGAAAGCACTCGACACCGATGTTGGGAAGGTTTTCACAAGATTTCACTTGTGGTCACGTCGCCGCGAACGGTAGTTTGCCGTTTCTGGAACGAGCGAACTGGGGGGTTCGACCGATGCCCATCGTTAACGCAAGCTGGATGCCGTCCGCGGAGTGCCGCACGGTTGATGCGCGTCTCTTTTTCTCACCGGGTGACAAAGAGACGAGAGAAGAGCGAATCGATCGCGAGGTTCAAGCGAAAGATGTGTGCAAACGATGTCCGGTACAAAATGAATGTCTTGACTACGCCATCCGCAATCGTGAGCGTCAGGGAATCTGGGGCGGTCTTAACGAGGTGGAGCGAACGGCGCTATTCGGTCGCTAATTGTTGAGGCGCAATTCGTGACAGGACAATTGCCAGAGCAAAAGTAACGACGTGCACTCCCGTGCACCACAGGCAGATGTGGTCAATGATCAATAGTTCGGCGTAGATGAGCCATAAGACAAAAATCATGCCGCTTCCTACAGCCACCGCCCTACCTAATGCAATCCACCGCTCCGCACGGCGCCATACCCACGGTGAGTTCACGACCACCATGGCGAGGTAAAAGGCCAGTCCGAGGATTGCGACCGGGATGCCCAGGAAATATGACTGGGGCGACGTCGTCACGACGCTGCAGTTGACGAGACCGTTACTCGAGCATCCGAGAATTCCCGCACCCTCAAAGTGGGCAATGGTGAGATACGTCGAAATGGCGGCCCCGACAATGCTGAGGACGAATGTGGTCCACACAGTCGCCCGCGACGCCGGTAACGCGACTGTGCGCACTAGAGACCGAGCGCCGTCGTGGCAGCCTTCACGCCGGGCGTATCACATACCGCCGCGGGGGCATTGTTCGTCTGCGAACAGATACCGGCGGTGATGTAGTTCGCCGATGCGATGATTGCCTGGGTGAGCGGATTGTTCGGGTTCTTGAGACTCACCGCGATGTCACCACGAGCTTGATCCTTAAACACTGACGGTGACAATGACGAGCCCGCCCACATCACTCGATTGCCGATGGTGAAGAAAGGAATTGATCCCGACTGTCCGGCAGACATCGAAGGAAAGTACGTGGCGTTGTCGTACTTGGTCACAATCTGCGTCTGCAACGCGGTGGGCTTTTGCAGAGGTTCGTAGGAGGTCCCCGCAGCGTTGAGTGTGTTCTTGGCCTCTTCAACGGTCTGCAAGGTGACCCACTCGGATTGGTAGGTCGCCTTGTAGAAGGTAAAAGTGGGTGTATTGGGGAAGTAGTCCTGAGCCGACGATGAAGAGTTCCCGAGGTTGGCCCACGTCCCAAATCGCGAAAGGGCAACGATCACGGGCCAACGCTGCGCGGCGCAGTAGGGGCAGTATTCGGCACCGTAGTACAAAACCCCCACAGTTGAAGAGTTGTTGAACGTCAATTTCGGTTCGGAGGCGTGAATCTGGGGAGGCGTGACGTTAACGACCGGAGAGTTCACACCAACGGCGTCAAACACGCTCTGAGGAACTGTTGTGAGGTCACGGATAACGCTCGCGTCAGCGGGTGTCCATTCGGTATCCGCCTGAGTTCCGTTGCCGCTCGATACTTTCACGATGACGAGGACGCCGACGACGGCGACCACGATGCCGACAGTCAGCCAGGTGAAGAGTCCGGCGGGACGACCCGACGCCTTCGTGGCGGGCGAAGGGGAGCTTTTCTTAGGGGTCTGGGTCACAACATCCTCCGTTGATAACACCTTCAGGCTAGTCGGCGTACCTCGAATGAAGCCTAAAAATTTCGGTTGAGTGAGGGCTACGGTAGTGCTATGGCGAGCATTCTGGAACCCCGACCGGCCGCCACCGTTCTCCTCGTTCGCGACAGTCAAGAGGACGTAGAAGTACTGATGCTGCGCCGCAACTTGAACAGTGATTTTGTGGGCGGAGCGTACGTCTTCCCCGGAGGCTCGGTCGATAGTACGGACGCCGATCTCACGAGTGACGATGCGGACTTTACAGATGAACACGCTTCGCACCGTCTGTCGTTGAGTGACGGCGGCCTGGCCTACTACGTGGCGTGCCTACGTGAAGTCTTCGAAGAGTCAGGCCTCTTGCTTGCCAGGACCGTTGACGGCAGTTACGTCAACTTTGACGATGCGGTAACACGCGATCGATTCGCTGCCTACCGGCGAGAACTTAATGCGGGTCGTATCTCGTTTCGCGACATCGTGAAGCGTGAAGAGTTACGGCTCGACGTGCGTTCCCTGGAGTACTACTCGCATTGGGTCACCCCGGTTGGTCCGCCACGTCGCTACGACACACGTTTTTTTGTCGCACTGGCCCCCGAAGGTCAAATAGCTGCCCACGATGCCGGAGAAACTGTGGCCGACGTCTGGATCTCTCCCTCGTTAGCTCTTGAGCGCGCTCGTCGCGGCGAACTCGAAATGATCTTTCCTACGGTGAAGAATCTTGAAGACATTGCTCATTTGCGCACGGCGCATGATGTCGTGGCCTTTGCCCGCCAGCGGCTGTCGATCAGGAAGATTGAGCCTCGTATTATCACGCGCAGCGGACGCACGGAGATCGTCATGCCCGGTGATGTCGGCTACGACGGATAGTCAGCAACGGCGCGTTCAACAGCATCCAGCAGTCGCGCGGAACACCCGAGCGCACCGGCGGGTGGCGCAAGATCCGCGACAATCGCCTCCACGAGGGGCTCGACCGCCAGCATTGCGGGCTGTCCCGTGTCCCCGCCGTGTGCAACTACCGTGTCGAGCGGAATGCTCGCGAGAAGGGGAACGCGCAGAGTCTCGGCGAGCTCCGCACCTCCACCTACTCCGAAAATTGCGTGGTGCTCACCACACGAGCAACGAAACGGGCTCATATTTTCGATAACACCGAGAACGCGAATGTGACTGCGACGCGCGAAGTCGGCAGCCCGTGAGGCCACGCGTTGCGCGGCGCGTGCGGGTGTTGTCACGACAACTGCGCTCATCTGCGGCAAAAGGCGTGTGAGTCCCATGGCGATGTCGCCGGTGCCAGGGGGGGTGTCGATAATGAGGTAGTCGATTCCCGCCCAGTCGGCATCCTCAATGAACTGTTGAACAGCTCGTTGCACAATCAGTCCACGCCATAAGAGGGCGCGGTCATCCTCACTGAGAAAACCCATAGAGAGAAGCCGAATCTCTCCTTTACCCTCACTTCGAGCGAGGGGTTGCATCTTGCCGTCGATCGCCGCTACGGAGCCTTCAATTCCGAGGAGTCGAGGCAACGAGAAACCCCAAATATCGGCATCAATGACGCCGACGATGAATCCCCGCCGAGCGAGTGCAACGGAGATGTTGGCGGTAACGGATGACTTCCCGACGCCCCCTTTACCGGACATCACGGCGATGACGGGAGTGGTTCGGGGGATGGTTGTCTCCGGGGCGTGAGCCTGCGCAATGCGTCGGGCAGTGTCCATCAGACTCGCCTTCGCGTCGGGGGGCATCTCGCTGATCTCAATCATCACCGATGTGACGCCCTCGACGGTGAGTGCCGTCTGGGTAACGTCGCGCTCGATGCGCTGGCGTAAGGGGCATCGAATTGTCGTCA
This sequence comes from Acidobacteriota bacterium, assembly GCA_018970215.1. Classification (GTDB taxonomy): domain Bacteria; phylum Actinomycetota; class Acidimicrobiia; order Acidimicrobiales; family RAAP-2; genus RAAP-2. Next base: position 7,513 of record JAGWWX010000003.1, read on the forward strand.
GGGCGACGGGAATGTGAGCGGTGCCGGCGGTAATGGTGATCTCCCCCACCATGCCGAGATCCACAATGGAAGCCCCCAGCTCTGGGTCCAGAACGTGACGAAGGCGGTCACGTAGTTCCTGGCTGAGCGACTCCATAGGGGGAACGCTACCGGCTGGCTCCGTGGCGTACAGGGCGATGAATCGCTACGCTTGAGTCATACGTTGACCTGGTAATAAGGAGAATCATGACGACGACGCCCGTGGACCTCTCAAACAAGACCACCCCCATTACTCTGACCGATTCCGCCGTCATGAAGGTGGCGGAACTCATCGCGGCGGAAGCGGCTGGCGAGGAGCTGGCCCTCCGAGTGGCGGTGAAGCCCGGTGGCTGTTCTGGATTCAACTACGACATGTTTTTTGACACGGAGTTCGGTGCCGATGATGTCGTGACGCAGTTTCAGAGCGTCAAGGTGGCGGTCGACCGCGCCAGTGCGGACTTATTGAAGGGATCCACCCTGGACTACGCCGACGGGCTTCAGGGTGCCGGGTTTCATATCACCAACCCCAACGCGACAAAGACCTGCGGTTGCGGCAACTCTTTTAGCTAGTTCACTAGAACGTCGTGTCCGCCGATGTTTCGTTTCGCCTGAACGGCGAAACCGTCACGGCGCCCTCCGAGGTATCTCTCCTTGACGCTTTGCGTGAGTGTCTTGGCGTCACGTCAGTCAAAGATGGGTGTGCACCACAAGGCCAGTGCGGAGCCTGCACCGTCATCGTGAACGGAGAAGCACGCGTGAGCTGCGTGACGTCAGTGGGTCGGGTCGCCGATGCGGATGTCACCACCGTGGACGGCCTTGACCCAGACGTACGTGATCGATGGGTAATGGCATTTGAGTCAACGGGGGCATCTCAGTGTGGCTTCTGTACGCCGGGACTTGTCTGTCGGCTGGTGAGTACCGCCGAACGTCGCGGGTTGAGTGATACGTCGATTGAACGGGCGTTGGCGGCGCATCTCTGTCGTTGCACGGGGTGGCAGCCCATCACCGAGGCAGCGATACTGATGCGCGAAGGTGGCGATGTTGCGCCCCGCAACGCCACTCTTGCCGCCGTTCGTGCGGGTATCGAGCAAGGTGTTCCGCAGGCTGCCGGGGCGGATGTCGTACTCGGCCGCGCACCGTACTCTGATGACACAGCTCCACTTGACGCTCAACTGTGGTGGACGAACGGGGCGGTTGACTACGTTGCCGCACGGTCACGCCGAGACGCGCGGCGCGAGACGGGTGCCGTCCAAGGGCGAAATTCGACGGTGCCACTGAGGGCCGTATTACCGATCCCGCCGGGCGAGTGGGCCGTCAGTCTCCAGACCACATTCTGTGAACCGGCGTATGTCGAGCCCGACACCAGTTGGTGTGAACCGGGTGGTGAGCCGTCGTCACCGGCGGCAAACGCGGGCGCGTTTGGTGCGAAACGACGCAGTGTAATTCGCGATGATGCCCAACGCCTCGCGCAGTCGACGGGTCAAGCGGTCACGGTGGCCTGGAGCCGTGAAGCGGTGGTACGTAAAGGGAAGAAGCGTCCTCCCCTCTCGCTAGGACTTCGCTCGGACGGATCGGGCGTCGTCCACGTTGCGTTAACGCCACACAGCGATGATCTCACTGATCTCGTGGCATTAGTACAAGGAGTACTACCTGATGTCTCGGTTGAGCTTCGCCACGTGCTGGGGCCGCCCGTGGGCTCGACCCATCGAGGCGCGATATTGGCAGAGCTTCTCGCGGCGCGAGCGTCGATCGGACGGGGAGCTGGCGATCCCATAACCGTCGTGTCTCCCAACGGAGCTACCGCGACCGTCACATTTGACGGCGACCGCGTCGACGCGGTGGTCGAAGCGGGTGAGCCACTATGTGATGTCACGCTGCGCAGCTACGTCATGGGTGCAATTCATCAGGCCGTATCCATGGTGTGGAGTGAAGGAATTGCTGTGAACGATGCGGGTGAGCCCGTCGATCTGACGGTTCGGAGCTTCGGCGTCGTCCCGGCGAGCGCGACCCCTTTGATGAATGTGACCATTCAAGCGTCCTCGTCACCCGCGGTGGCCGTTGGCGGCGCAGTGTTCGCGGCCACGTTGGCCGCCGTATGGTTACACGAAGGCGGTTCGTCGTGGCCGACAAGAAGGAAGGATGCGTAATGAGCACACCCGTTGGTCCCTATTCCCCCATTCTGCGAGCTGGTGACTGGGTCGTCATCTCGGGTCAGATCGGACTCGTGCCGGGCGCGACCCCACCGACGCTTGCGGACGGCGTTACGGCACAGCTCCGACAACTGTTGAACAACGCCCGCACACTTCTCGCGACAGAGGGTGTCGAATTCGATGATGTCGTGAAAACCACTTTATTTTTGACTGACATGAATGACTTCGCGGCGTGCAATGAAGTCTGGGTCGAGGAGTTTGCGACTCATCGTCCGACGCGTTCGGCAATTGCCGTCGCCGCCTTACCGTTGGGTGCGTTGGTCGAAGTTGAGATGTGGGCCTATCGTTCAACCACGTGAGTTAAAACTCTCGGTCGCCACCAAACTTGTATCCCACACTTCTCACCGTCTGGATAAGGTGAGCGTTCTCTTCACCAAGTTTTGCTCGTAGTCGACGAATATGAACATCGACGGTTCGAGCACCGCCGTAGTACTCATAGCCCCACACTCGGTTGAGAAGCGTTTCGCGGGTGAAGACTCGCTGGGGATTGGTGGCAAGAAAACGCAGGAGTTCGTACTCCATGTACGTGAGGTCCATAGCCCGACCATCGATGGTGGCTTGGTAGGTCTCGAGATTCAAGATCAAACCACCTTCTTCGACGAGCGACGTCGAACCTTCATGGCCGGCTCGGCGCAGTCGATGATGGAGCCGTGCCGCGAGTTCGCTGGGGTCGACCGGTGCGACCACGAAGTCGTCAAAGAGGTCTTCGCGAAACGTCAGTTCATCCAACTGATACCGATCAAGCACTAAGACAATGGGCGATATCGTGCGCTCGCGCTGCCGAAGCTGACGGCAGAGATTCATGGCGTCGGTGAAGTTCACAGCGGTGGCGTCCACGATGGCCCCGTCGTAGCCCGTCGACGGTTCGCCGCGAGCGATGTCATTGAGCTTCGTTGAGCCGACACACGTCACCTCGACGCCGGCCAGCTCGACAGCTTTGCGCAGCGGACCGTCAAGGGTCGGAATGACGAGAAGGGCGTCTTTCATTAGAGGAGCGGAAGGTAACTCGCCCATTCGAATGGTGTGACCTCTGACCGATACCGAGCCCATTCTTCACGCTTATTGCGGAGAAACCACTCGACGAGGTGATCACCCAAGGTGTGGTGCAGTAGCTCGCTTTGTTCCATGAGGTCAACTGCCTCAGCGAGCGACCTCGGTAATGAACCGATGACCTCACCTTCCGGCGGTATCTCGTACGCGCCCTCGACTCCTCGCAGACCCGCGGCCAGAATGACGGCGAAGGCCAGATACGGGTTCGCCGCGGGATCGGGTGCACGATATTCCACGCGCGTGGACTCTCGACGACCCGTCTTTACCGTGGGGACACGAACGAGTGACGAGGGGATCGCGTGCGACCACGACGTGTGTACAGGAGCTTCGTGACCCGGCACGAGTCGTTTGTAAGAGTTCACCCACTGATTGGTAACGGCCGTGATTTCGGCGGCGTGACGCATGAGCCCCGCAATGAAGTGCTGTGCGAGGGGCGACAGACCATACGGTCCATCGCCAACGAAGGCATTGTCTTCGCCCCGCCACAGCGATACGTGAGTATGCATACCTGAGCCCTGTTCTTGTGAGAGGGGTTTGGGCATGAAACTGGCGACCAAGCCCGACTGTCGAGCGAGTTCTTTAATGACGTGGCGAGTTGTCATCACGTGATCGGCCATCGTGAGAGCATCGGTGTAGCGCAAATCGATTTCGTACTGCCCGGGCGCATCCTCGTGTTGAGCGTGTTCAACGCCGATACCCATCTCTTCGAGAGTCAGGACGGTCTGTCGCCGTAGCACGCTCCCGGCGTTGTCAGGGAGTAAGTCGAAGTAGCTGCCATTATCTACGGGAACGGGTCCTCGCGCTCCGTCGATATCGGAAAAGTAGAAATACTCCAGTTCGGGGGCGACGTAAAAGGTGTAGCCCTTCTCGTGCGCGTCGCCCAGCACGCGGCGGAGTTGCTGACGTGGACAACCTTCAAACACCGATCCGTCGGTGTTCACAATGTCGCAGAAGACTCGCGCGACACCTTCGCCGGAAGCGTGCCACGGGAGAAGCTGAAATGTCGTGAGATCGGGCCGAGCCAGAACATCAGACTCACGCGAACGTGAGAAGCCGTCGATGGCGCTGCCGTCAAATGTCATACCGTCGTCTAATGCGTCCTCTAGTTCAGCAGGGGTGACGTGAAAGGCTTTGTGGCGACCGAGGACATCGGTAAACCACAGCTGCACGAATCGAACACCTCGCTCTTCAACGGTGCGCAGCACGTATTGGACTTGGTTCTGCATGCCATATTCTGACGCAGGTTCGCGCGCGGGGCGAATTGAAAGGTCTCTACCAGTATTTAGGTAATTTTCCACCGTTATTTTTCGTCAAATGTAAAGTTTTGCATCAATCACGAGCACAGAAACAATCTGTCTCAACGGAGAGCACTACGGATCTAGTGGGAACTGTTCGTAAGAGAAATGAGGAACCCCGGCGGAATTCCGCCGGGGTTCCTGATATCCCAGGTGGTTAACGACGCTTCGCGGCCTTCTTCGCCGGCTTCTTGGCAGTTGCCTTTTTAGTGGCAGCCTTCTTTGCCGACTTCTTTGCGGTCTTCTTCGGAGCAGCTTTCGCCGCACCTCCCTTGTCGAAGGCGCCACAGACGGTCTCGACCATGACGGCGGCAACGGCGTAGGGGTCCATGTTGGCATTTGGACGTCGGTCTTCGAGCCAGCCCTTCTTTTCGCGAGCTGTCTGAATCGGAATACGAATCGATGCCCCTCGGTCAGACGTACCCCACGAGAACTTGTTCCACGGTGCCGTCTCGTGCTTACCGGTCAAGCGCTCCTCAATGCCGTGTCCATACACCGCAATGTGCTCCATGACACGCTTACCAATTGCTTCGCAAGCGGCTTCGATGGCCTTCAGCCCACCTGCCACCCGCATCTCTTTGGTCGAGAAGTTGGTGTGTGCACCTGCGCCGTTCCAGTCACCCTTCATCGGCTTGGCGTCCCAGTTGACGTCAACGCCGTAGTCCTCAGCGATGCGCTCAAGTAGCCAGCGTGCAACCCAGAGTTGGTCGGCGACAGCGACGGGTCCAAGAATTCCGATCTGAAACTCCCACTGCGACATCATCACTTCGGCGTTGGTTCCCTCGATCGCGAGTCCCGCACGGAGACAGGCGAGAGTGTGAGCTTCAACAATGTCACGACCGGCCATCTTGGCGCCACCAACACCGCAGTAGTAGGGACCCTGTGGAGCGGGGAAGCCCGTTTCGGGCCAGCCGTAGGGACGCCCGTCTTGGTAGAAGGTGTACTCCTGCTCGATGCCGAACCACGGCTCGTACTTCGCACCGAACTTCTTTTCCATCGCAACGGTCTTCGCGCGCGTGTTCGTGGAGTGTGGTGTGCCGTCGGCGTTGAGGACTTCGCACATCACGAGAATGTCGTTCGGGCCGCGTAGCGGATCGGGACAGGTGAAGACAGGCTGGAGCAGGCAGTCAGAACTGTGACCATCGGCCTGATTCGTACTCGAGCCGTCAAATCCCCACATGCTTGGCTTCTTGCCATCCGCGACGATGCGGGTCTTGCTACGCAACTTGGCCGTCGGCTGTGTGCCGTCGAGCCAGATGTATTCGGCTTGGTATGCCACCTGATGACTCCTTGGTTGATATCGAGCGGCCGAGTGGCCGACAGGTATCAGTTTGGTGGTCGGTGGTGGGCGGTACCCCCGTGTTTTGTTAACGAGATGTGAAACGTGGCGACCGTCACCTCTCGGTGCGAGATTTCTCGCCCCGATAGGCTCACGACGTGCGCATTGCCATGCTCCAAATCAACCCTGTTGTGGGTGATTTGGTGGCTAACTCCACCGCCCTCCTTGAAGGCTACGAACAGGCGATTCGTCTTGGAGCGGTCTGCGTCGTCAGCCCGGAACTGGCCCTTTCCGGCTATCCACCCGAGGACTTGCTCCTCAAGGACGGGTTTATCTCCGATATTCACGACCACCTCGTTGCCATCGCGGCACGAGTGGGGCCGGTGCCTTTTTTAGTCGGCGCTCCATTAGAGGCGGGGGTTGATGTTACGTTGGCTCCCCCTACCGACGCGCGACGAGTGTCGCAAGTGGCGGTGCCTACTCGCTCCACCGCACTCGGAAACTGCGTGGCGGTCTTACGCGACGGTCGCATCGAGGACGTGGCGGTGAAGCGACTGCTACCGAACTATGACGTTTTTGATGAGCAGCGCTACTTCCAACCCGGTGTCGGCGATCCCACGATTATCTCCGTGGGATCCGAACGGGTCGCCGTTGTGGTCTGTGAAGATGCGTGGGTGAGTGATGGTCCACTCTCTTTGGTGGGTGACGTTGACGTAGTGGTGTCCGCCAACGCGTCGCCCTATGTTCGAGGTCGCCAGAGTGAACGCGAAGCAATAGCCGCCCAACGTGCACGCGAGACCAATGCGTACTTTCTCTCGGTGAATGCCGTTGGTGGGCAAGACGAACTGGTTTTCGACGGCCAGAGCTTTGCGATGAATCCCTCTGGCGAAGTCATCGCTCGAGCGGGAGCTCACGTCGAACAGATACTGATGGTCGACACCGACGACACCGCGGCAAATGCCATCGCCATACCCCTCGATCCTCTGGCCGAGGTATATCACGCGTTAGTTCTCGGCACCCGCGACTACATCCATAAGAACGGTTTTCGATCGGTGATCGTTGCGATTTCGGGTGGTGTGGACTCCGCGCTCGTCGCCGCGATCGCGACCGACGCCCTCGGACCCGATTGTGTCCGGGGATTCGCCCTGCCGAGCCGCTATTCGTCGGAACACTCGCGCACTGACGCGGCCGACCTCGCTCGTCGATTGGGACTCACTCTCGAAGAGATTCCTATCGAAGTTGCTCACGTCGCACTGTCGTCCTCCCTCGCCCTCGCGTTAGGTGGCGAGCCGTCGGGTTTAACAGATGAAAACCTGCAGTCTCGTATTCGGGGGGTCGTCATGATGGGCATTTCGAATGCCACCGGCGCCGTCGTTCTGACGACCGGCAACAAATCAGAGATGGCCGTCGGCTATTCCACTCTGTATGGCGACTCTGCGGGCGGCTTCGCCGTCATCAAGGACGTCCAGAAAACTTTGGTCTACGACTTGTGTCGATGGCGCAACGACGAAGCTCGCCGAACAGCCGGTGATGAGTTGATTCCACTTTCCATTCTGACGAAGGCACCGTCCGCCGAGTTGCGACCCGATCAACGTGATGATCAGTCGCTGCCGCCCTACGACGTGCTCGACCCAATTTTGGAGATGTACATCGAGCACGACGCGACGGCGGCGCAAATTGTGGCGGCCGGACACGACGCTGCACTCGTGGCACGTATTACTTCGATGGTGGATGCCGCGGAGTACAAACGTCGACAGTCGCCACCTGGTGTTCGTATCACCTCGAAGGCATTCGGAAAAGATAGGCGGATGCCCATCACGAACCGTTATCGCGGCCTTGAGGGTGCGAAATGATGGAGTTCGATATTCACAGCAACGAGGATCAGGCGAGGCGGATCGAAGGGTGTTTCACGGCGCTGTACGACGTTATTGGTCGACGGTGCCGCGAAGTCAATGACGACGGCAACACCATTGCACTCCACGGTATTGCCCGTGAGTGTGGCGAGTGGGCAGCTCGGTTCCGTGATCTCGGTCCGCATCGCGCCGGGGCACCTCGGAATGACGCGACTCCGAATGCGAGTGTGACGGAACTGCTGGAGGATGCATTCACGCGTGACGCGTCAGGCTCGCTTGTCCTCTACGCACTGGTTGTTGAGATTCTCCCTCCTTTGCTGATTGTCTTGCGAGATACAACAATGTCGATTTCTCCTCCAACTCGCGTGGGGCAACGCGCGAGTGAAGCAGCAAGCTTTCTCGTTGCGACACTGCATTCCCTCACCTCGTTGCTCCGCGATCGATCGCCCTCCTTGCATCTGGAGGAGTTTGCGGCCCAATCAAGAGATAAATTTCACATTTGAGGGAGTTGATTTCGGTCGGAATGGACCGAAATGATCGCACGATGTTGGCGAGCTCACCCCTATACTCGTATCCCACTCTCGGGGGGTCGAGAGGATGTCGGAATGGAGTTAAGCAGTGCAAAGTCCCTATTTTTCAGGGTTTTTGGTCATGCGGGGGGTCGCAGTGGCTCCGCATGGGAGTCGTCGTGTTACACCCGGCTGTCAGAGTAATAAAGGCATGAACAGCATCACCTCCTTCCTCATAAGAGGCAACTTCAACAGGGCCGCATAAACGTTTATCCGGGCGTGTCCCCGTCGACGCATCGAGTCGGCACGACATCTCGATGCCGCAGTCTTTGGAACTGCATATGCATAGCGCCGTAAGGCGCACCCTAGGAAGTTTTGTGAAGAAATGAGGAAGTAAATGAGTACCGGAGAGAACAAATACTCACGGACGTCAACGAATGACTGGACACTGCTGGCGCGGTTGCCACTGTTGAACCAGTTCGAAGAGTACGACCTTGGCGTAACTATCCAAGACGGATTCGCCGCCGAGAAGGAGTTGGCGAGCAACTCGGACTTGTCGGCGAAGGAGAAGCGTCGCTTGCGGCGGGCCGTGGAAGACGGTGTGCTCGCGCGGCGGACGTTGTTTGAGCACAACGTACTTCTGGGAGTGAATGAGGCGCACAAAACGCGGGGCGGTACCCTCACGGAGCGTGAGAACTATGCCGTGGAAGGTGTGTGGCGGGCCACTGAAACGTTCGATCCCGCGCGGGGCACACGCTTTTCAACGTACGCCACGCCGTGGATTCGTAACTATGTGAATCGTGGCACCGGGGCGGATCGACTGATCTATCTGCCCGAAGAGGTGCAGTTGGAGGCCAAGCGAATGTACGGCTACATGGCGGAATTCGTTTCGGTACATCACCGTGAAGCCACGTACGCAGAGGTTGCCGATGGCTTGGGCGTTTCAATCTCTCGCGTCAATGAGGTATTGCGCGTGGCTCGCGGTGTCGATTCGCTCGACGTCGTTCGGTCCCCTGATGGTGATCTGACGTTGGGCGACATGATTGTGGACGGCAACTACGGCGGATTAGATGCCCTCGAGGACACTCTTGAGGCAGAGGGTCTGCTGGGGGTGACCGCGGCAACCGTCACCGCTCACACGGTGCACGTCGGTGGTCTGATCCGCCCCATTGACGTGGAGCCTCTCAACCGTCTCCTGCAGTTCTTGGAGAACGGAGGTCAGCAGTGAGCGAACGGCGCCGACACCTTTCTGCGGAGGCCTCCGCATTCTTGGCGGCCCGCTTTGGGACCGTAACGGGCGTTCCTCTGACGCTCGAGGAGCTCGCCAACATCATGGGAACAACGCGAGAGCACGTCAGGGTTCTGGAACGACGCTTCCTTCGTGAAGCACAAGAGATCGCCGCGTCATAGGCGTGTGGAAGGGTCGTTCATCGGTGCATTTATCCACCGATGAACGACTGCTACCGCCTATCGAACGAAACGGGGCGGAAAACGGGTAGAACAACTAGGGATTTTGAAAGAGGGGACCTTCTACGTGGTGAAGGATCGCATAGACCGCGACGATGAGGACGGCGTACGTACGTATCTCACGGGCATCGGTCAATACAACCTGCTGAATAAAGAAGGCGAAGTCAAACTCGCCAAGCTGCACGGCTACGGCAAGTTGGCGACTGAACTCTTGACACTCGCAACCGAGAAAGGCGCGCTCGACGCGCTCACGCCAGAGTCGCAGATTACGTTGTCGGAAATCGTCGAAGATCTTGAAGTGACGGAGTCTCTCGATGGACGAACCAACACATCATCATTCGACTATGCGGTCTACGAAATTCCGAGTTCTCTCCATACCACGATGCGAAACTTCGCCGGCAAGCTCGAGTTAGTGAAGAAGGGCAAAGCGGTATCAAAGGATGCGCGCACCGTCAAGCTCACGCCCCGTGAAGTCATTCCCATGAAGCGATTAAAAGTTCGAGGCGAAGAAGCACAGGAAGAGTTCGTCACTTCCAACCTCCGACTCGTGGTGTCAATTGCCAAGAAGTATCAGGCGTCGGGTCTGCCGCTCCAGGACCTTATCCAAGAGGGCAACTTCGGTCTGATGCACGCCGTTGAAAAATTTGACTACCGCAAGGGCTTTAAGTTCTCGACCTACGCCACGTGGTGGATCCGCCAGTCGATCACTCGTGGTATCGCGAATACGGGTCGCACAATTCGCCTTCCCGTTCACGCGGGCGACACGCTCGCACGGGTACAAAAAGCGAAGAACCGACTGGAAATCAACTTGGGTCGTCCGCCCACACTCGTGGAACTGTGTTGGGAAACCGACATGAATGATTGGACGCCGGAGAAGAAACGCCAAGAAGCTGAGAAGGCCAAAGCTGAGAAGAAGGAAAAAGCGGCCAAAAAACTCGAAGGTGATGACGACGTCTCTGCGCCATCTGCGAAATCTGCAAATAAGCGTTTTTGTCCACGTAGCCCGTGGGACCGAGGCTCCACGTACGAGGTCGGCGAAATCGTGTCGTATAAGCAGGTCTTTTACATCGCCGTTAGCGATACGACCGGCGACGAACCTCAAGGTGATAGCAAGGACAAGTCGTGGGCGAAGTATGAAGACCGCGGCGAAATCTGCGGTAACAAGTGCAAGGCTCTCAAAGATGCGCTGACGTACGCCAATGATCCCGTTTCGCTGTCTGAACCTCTGCGTGAAGACGGAGACGCCGAGCTCGGTGATGTCATTGAAGATCGCTCGGTGGTCTCACCAAGCGACGTGGCTGCGGAAAGCCTGATCCCGGGTGAAATCAAGCGAGGTCTGACGGTCCTGGAAGACCGCGAGCGTGAGATTTTGATCAAGCGATACGGCTTAAACGGAGGCCGCCCGCTGACACTCGAAGAAGTGGGCGAGCAGATGGAGTTAACGCGTGAACGGATTCGCCAGATTGAATCACGCGCAATGAGCAAGCTGCGTCACCCCGCCGTTGATATGGGCTGGCGAGATCTCTTGAACTAGAGCCCGCGACGGCGCCGAGTACGCCGACCGGCGACAGCCAAGACGGCCAACACCATCGCGCCGACGAGGTATGGCGTGTGAGGCGTGCGTCGGTCGCGTGCCCGTACGGGATGCGAAAATACGAGAGTGGGCCAGCTGTTCTCTTGGGCGATTCGGGCGAGGGGCCGATCAGGGTTCACGGCAAACGGATGCCCCACGGCACTCAGCATGGCGACGTCCGTTTCGGAGTCGGAGTACGCACTTGACGATGCAAGATCGATGTCACGTTCATTCGCAAGGGCCCGTATAGCGACGGCCTTGTTGTCTCCTTGACAGAAAAATTCAAGGCGTCCGGTGTAGCGACCGCGATCATCAACTTCAGCTCGAGAAGCAATCGCCCCCGTGACACCGATAATGTCCGCGAACGGCTCCACAATTTCCGCTGGCGACGAGCTCACAATCCAGACTTCGTCCCCGGCGGCGAGGTGGTGATCAATGAGTTCGAGCGCTTCACGGTAAATGAGCGGCTCAATTACTTCGGCCAAAGTTTCCGTGACGAGGGCCCGGACTTCGTGGCGGTCCCAACCTTTCGCGATGGCCAACATCTGCTCGCGAAATTTCTCCATTTTGTTGTGGTCGGCACCGAACCACAAGAACATGAGTTGTCCGAAGACGGCACGGGCCAACGTGCGACGCTGGATGAACCCCTTCGCTCGCAATTCCGGCCCGAGAGCGACCACCGACGCTTTCGCGATAACGGTTTTGTCAAGGTCGAAGAAGGCGGCTCGCACACCTGAATGGTAGGGCGTGGGCCTATCTAGTCAGAGGTAAAGATGCCACGGAGGCATTCGCTCTCACCCTTACGGACGAGCAGGAGAACGTGATCGTGCTCCTGGAAGGTACTCGTGGGTCCGGCGGGAAGTGGCACGTCATCTCGCACAATGGCGACGACCCGAGCCACATCAGGCAAACCAAGTTCGTCGAGGACGCTACCGGACACGATGACGGGGGCGTCCCCGGACAACGTAATTTCAACGAGCTCCATCCGACCCTGCGCGACATCAATGAGTGGCACCACACTGCCGACTTCGACAACTTCGTCGACGAGCGAGGTGATCAATGTAGGGATGGAGACCGCAACGTCAACTCCCCAATTTTCGTTAAAGAGCCAGTTGTTGCGAGAATTGTTGACGCGAGCGATTACTCGGCCAATACCGAATTGACTGCGAGCTAACCAACTGACCACCAGATTGTCTTCGTCATCGCCCGTCGCCGCGATCATCACATCGGCGCTTTGAATCCCGGCGCGAGCGAGCGACTTCACTTCACAGGCGTCACACTGCTCAATCTTCACGTTGGGGGACTGAATGTGCTCGCGGAGTTTGGAGATGGCGTCGCCTGACTGTTCGAGAATAATGATCTCGTGGTTCCGCTCCGCGAGGTCGTTCGCGATGGCGACTCCGACACTGCCGCCTCCGGCAATCACAATTTTCATTTCGACTCAATCCCGAGAACGCTGTTTAACTGACGAGCACCTTCCGGCGTGACGAGGAAGTACACCTTGTCATCTTCTTGTCCGTAGAGGCCCTCGATATCGAGTCGACCGGTGCCGGCGCGGACGACTCCCACGACACGAATGTCGTTACCAGAGTTCAGTTCACTCAAGAGTTGACCGGCGAGGGTGTCGGGCAAGAAGCGTTCGATGAGCGAAAGTTTCCCGGAGTCGGCGGTCCACGCGATTGTCTCGTCTTCGTTCAGGAGCCAGCGACGTACTTGCATGGTGGCCCACGTCACGGTTGCGACGGTGGGGATGCCGAGGCGCTGGTAGATATCGGCGCGCTGGGGATCGTAGATGCGAGCGACGACATTTTTGATATTGAACGTGCCTTGTGCAATGCGGGCGCAGAGAATGTTGGTGTTGTCACCGTTCGTGACTGCCGCAAAGGCGTCAGCGCCGTCGGCCCCCGCCTGTCGCAAAATGACGCGATCAAACCCGGAGCCGATGACGCGCTGTCCAGTGAAGCTCTGGCCGAGTCGACGAAAAGCGTGGGCGTTCTTGTCAATGATGACGACGCTGTGGCCATCTTCAGAGAGTTGTGTTGCGAGCTCGCTTCCCACGCGACCACAACCGACGACAACGATATGCACGATGTCTATCTGACCACTTCTCCGTGCGAAACGCAAGTTTCCCCGTCGCACAAATATTTCGCCCTAACCTGTGCTTCGTGGATAAAGCCGGAGAGCAGATAGTTCGTAACTCTCCGGTATTGACGTCACACGCCGACACCCGGTCGTTCTATCCCGAGCCTTTGGGCTATCGACTGAAGCGGTTATTTCTCGGAAAGCCGTATGTTTCCGAACAACTGCGCGGCGAACGGTTGAACAACCCGACGGCTCTTGGCGTTCTCGCCCCCGACTGCATTTCATCGTCATCGTACGGCGCCGAGCAAATTCTGACCCAGCTCACCCCCGTCATTGGTTTGGCCGCGTTCTCGTTACTCGTTCCCATCATGTACGTCATTTTGGGTGTTCTCATACTGGTGACTCTCTCATATCTCGACGTCATTGGCGCCTACTCGGTCATGGGTGGTTCCTACATCGTCACCCGGGACAACTTTGGGCCAAAGACGGCACAGATCACTGCGGTGGCGTTGCTCATTGACTACATCGTGACGGTGGCGGTGCAGTGTTCCGCGGGAACGGCCGCTCTCACGAGTGCGTTTCCTTCACTTCTGCCGTACACATTGACCATTACGGTGTGCGTGATTTTGCTGCAGATCTATGCCAACCTGCGTGGCATTAAGGAAGCGGGGGCGTTCTTCGCGTTTCCGACGTACTTCTTTGCCACGATGATGACCATCACCATCGTGGTGGGGTTTTATAAGCACTTCGCGGGAACCCTGCCCATTCTCCCCGTGCCGTCTCACGAACTGTTGGTCGGCGGTCAGCTCGGAACTGGTGGGCATGGATTTCTCTATGGCGTTGCCTTCATTACCTTGCTCCGTGCGTACGCCAACGGTGGTTCGTCCCTGACGGGGCTCGAAGCAATCTCCGACGCCGTGTCGGGATTTCGACGTCCCGAGGCGCGCAACGCTCGCAAGGTCATGGTGGTGATGGCGCTCTTGTTGTCCTTCCTCCTCGTCGGGACCACCATGCTGGCGACGTGGACGCACGCGCTTCCCTACGAAGCTGGTTCACCGACGGTGGTGTCGCAAGAAGTGGGCGCAGTGTTTGGGGCGCAGGGCTTCGGGCACGCAGTGTTCTTGATGGTGCAGATCGCGACGGTACTCATTCTCTATACCGGCGGCAATACCGCGTTCAATGGGTTCCCGTTCCTCGCCAACTTTGTTGCCATCGACAAGTACTTGCCACGTCAACTGACAAAACGAGGACACCGTCTCGCGTTCTCGACGGGCATCATTTGGTTAGGTGCGTCGGCATTAGCCCTCGTCATCATTTTCGACGCTCGCGTGAATGCTCTCATTTCGCTCTACGCCATTGGTGTGTTCACCGCCTTCACGATGGCCGGATTTGGTATGGCGCGGCGCCACTATCGACGCCGTGGTAAGGCTTGGCGACTCGGGATGACGGTAAGCGGTCTCTCGGGCTTCACCTGCCTTGTGGTGGCTCTCATCTTTGGCGTCGTGAAGTTCGGTGAAGGGGCATGGGTCGTCGTGGTGGCCGCTCCGTTCATGATCGCCGGACTGCTCTATCTCAATCGTCAGTACGTCCGCGAGGAAGAAGCGTTTGGCGCGAGTGGCGGTTCTTCAGCGCTCGCGACGTCACACAATCGGATTGTCATCTTCGTTGATCAGTACGACCTCGCGACGGAACGCGCTCTCGCGTACTGCAATTCCTTGAATCCCTACTCCGTCCGTGCCATTCACTTCGACATCGACCCGGCGGTCACACGAGAGCTCGAAGCGCGCTGGGGACGCAAAGGAACAGCCTCGGCCGCGATTCCTCTCGAAGTCATGGAGTGTGAAGACCGACGAGTTGATCGTGCCGCACTTGAAGTTGTCTCGGACATGGTCCGCGATCCCAAGGTCTTCGCCATGGTCATTTTGCCGCGACGCGGGTTCCGCTCGCGCATCCAACGACTGTTGCACGATCGCACTGCTGACACCATCGCAACGGCCGTCGTGAATGTTCCCCGCACTGCTGCAACCATCGTTCCCTATCGCATGGCCCCGGTTCACCACGACCGCATCACGCCCGACACCACGGACACGTTGAGTGACAGCATCACTCGTGGCGGAGTGCGGGAAGAGACGCACTTTGCGGCGGACGACAAGTTGGAGGCGCGGGCAAACGAGATTGGCGCGGTTGATATCGGCGCACTGAAACTTCGGGAAAACGCACAGATTGCGGGCCGCGTTAAGTCCGTGACGGTCGAACGGGCGGAGAGTGGCCAGACCTTTACCTGCCAAATTGCCGATGCTTCGGGCTCCATCAAGCTGGTGTTTCAAGGTCGCTCGGCCATTCCCGGTGTTGAACGTGGCGTGCGTCTCTTAATTAAGGGAACCGTGACGTCGTTTCACCGCGAAGCGGTGATATTGAACCCCGAATACGAGATTGTCGGGGGCGTTGGTGGGGACGAAGAGTAAATACACGGGCTCGCTAATCACGCGGACTAGTTTTTTACCGGCTTTACTGCAGTGCGCGACGAATCGTGGATCCTCCACGTTTCTACATCTCAAGGAGTAACGACCTTCATGAAACCGCTTATTCACTTGGCGGAGGGTGGCTACCAACCCTTCACCTTCCACGGCTCCGACAAGACGTGGCTCTACATCGTCCTCGCCGCCGGCATCATTGGCATTCTGGCTGGTCTGAATCTGATGCGTAGCGTTCTCGCTGCGGATCAGGGCAGTGCCAAGATGCGCGAAATTGCCACGGCTATTCAAGAGGGTGCTGAGGCCTTCTTGTCGCGCCAGTTCAAGACGATTGCCATCATCGTTGTTCCTCTCGCCATTGCCATCTACTTCACGGGCACCAAAGTCGTGGACGAAATGAACTCGGTGGTTATGTCGAGCTCCGAGAATGGCCTCTGGCGTGTGGTCTGCTTCTTAGTTGGCGCCGCGTTCTCCGGCCTTACCGGATATATCGGTATGTCCACGGCAGTACGAGGCAACGTTCGAACCGCCGCGGCTGCGGTGGCCACCCAACGCACAAAGGAGGCGCTCCGCGTCGCCTTCCGCACGGGTGCCGTGACCGGTCTGCTCTGTGTTGGCCTCGGCCTCGTCGGCGCCGCAGGAATTTTCCTCGTCTTCCAAAACTCGGCAACCACCGTGTTGGTGGGCTTCGCGTTTGGAGCCTCGCTGCTCGCGCTCTTCATGCGAGTTGGTGGTGGAATCTTCACCAAGGCAGCGGACGTGGGCGCCGACCTCGTGGGCAAGGTTGAAGCGGGTATCCCCGAAGACGACCCCCGCAACGCTGCGACGATTGCCGACAACGTCGGTGACAACGTCGGTGACTGCGCAGGAATGGCCGCCGACCTCTTTGAGTCGTACGTCATCACCATTATTTCGGCACTGATTCTCGGGTACGCCGCGACGGGGAAGAGCACCAGCCTTCTTTTCCCGTTGATCATTCCGGCCATTGGTGTCATTGCGTCAATTGTTGGTGTCTACGCCGTGAGCTCACGCGAGAGTGACAAGAACGCGCTGCAGCCCATTAATCGAGGCGTCTGGCTGTCGTCCATCATCACCATCGTCGCGTCGTACTTTGTGGCGCGTTACTACGTGGGCGAGACGAAGGTGTTCCTCGCCGTCCTGGCCGGCGTTGGTCTGTCGCTACTTGCGAGCTTTATCACCGAGTACTTCACGTCAACTGAGCGCACGCCGGTCAAGGAGATTGCGGAGTCGGCGAAGACTGGTCCGGCGACGACCGTTCTGTCGGGTATCGCCTTTGGTCTTGAATCTTCCTTCTGGGCCGTTCTCTCGATCGTCCTCGCTCTCGCGGCCGGAATTGGTCTCGGCGGTGGTGACGTCAAGCAGACCCTCTACTACGTCTCCCTGATCGGAATCGGTCTGCTCTCCACAGCGGGAATGATTGTGTCGGAGGACTCCTTCGGCCCGGTATCGGACAACTCGGCCGGTGTCGCTGAGATGGCTGGTGAGTTTGAAGGCAACACCGAGCGTGTTCTCGTGAGTCTCGATGCCGTGGGCAACACCACAAAGGCAATCACTAAGGGTGTCGCTATTGGTTCGGCGGTCATCGCTGCCGTGGCCCTGTTTGCGTCGTTTATTGAGACGGCCGGTAGTCAGCTGAATCTGAAGGGTGATGTGTTCGCCCAACTACCCATCAACATCGCCGACCCGAAGACGTTCATTGCGGGGTTGATTGGTGGTTCGGTGGCGTTCCTCTTCAGCGCACTGGCCATTCGGGCCGTGGGGCGTTCGGCGGGCACTGTGGTGCAAGAAGTGCGTCGACAGTTCCGCGAGCACCCCGGCATCATGAACTACACCGAAAAGCCGGAGTACGGCAAGGTCATCGCTATCTGCACGGCCGCCTCGCAGCGCGAGTTGGCAACTCCCGCGTTGCTCGCCATTTTGACCCCGGTAGCGGTGGGCTTTGGATTGGGCTACTTAGCTCTCGGTGGATTCCTCGCCGCAGCCATCATCACCGGACAGCTCATGGCGAACACGCTGTCGAACGCCGGTGGTGCGTGGGACAACGCGAAGAAGTTCATCGAAGATGGTTTCGGTGGGGGTAAGGGTTCGGAAGTCCACAAGGCCGCCGTCATCGGTGACACAGTGGGCGACCCCTTTAAGGACACCGCCGGACCGGCACTGAACCCCTTGATCAAGGTGATGAACCTCGTGTCATTGCTGATTCTCCCCGTGGTGATCACGCAGGAGAGTCACGCGGGTGTGCGCTACGGCATCGCCGCCACGGCGTCGGTGATCGTTCTCGCGGCCATCTTGTGGTCGAAGCGCGGCACCGTCTCAATGGGCGACTAGTCGTTCGCCCGTACGGGCTGAAAACTCCCCCTTGTGGCCGTTGTCACAAGGGGGAGTTTCACTATGTGCGCGGTGAGCGTTGTGTTGCGGAGTACGACCGATTGTGACGATGACGCTGTACGGCACCCGTCGGCTGTATCGTCACTACCGCCAAACCGAAAGAGGTGGAATGGCAAAGGCGCTTGTGATAGTTGAGTCGGTGGCGAAGGCCACGCGTATCCAAGCCATGCTCGGCAGCGATTTCATCGTCAAGCCATCCGTTGGTCATATTCGCGACCTGCCTGAGTCTGCGGCCGACATCCCGGCCTCGGTGAAGGGCGAAAAATGGGCTCGCCTGGGCATCAATGTCAACGATCACTTCAAACCCGTCTACGTCGTGTCGTCGGACCGCAAAAAAGTTGTTGCGGAACTCAAGTCTGCGCTGAAAGAAGTCGACGAGCTCTACCTCGCGACCGACGAAGACCGCGAGGGTGAAGCGATTGCGTGGCACCTCATTGAGGTGCTCAATCCCAAGGTCCCCGTGAAGCGGATGGTGTTCCACGAGATCACGGCGGCGGCCATCGAACGGGCGGTGAACGAAACGCGTGATCTGGACACCCACTTGGTGGACGCGCAAGAGGGGCGACGTTTTCTCGATCGTCTCGTCGGCTACGAGGTGTCACCGGTGCTCTGGCGCGCCGTCGACAAGGCCCGTTCGGCGGGTCGCGTGCAGTCGGTGGCGGTGCGACTGGTGTGCGAGCGAGAACGCGAGCGCATGGCCTTCACGTCGGCGACGTGGTTTGACATCGTGACTACGGTGGCAACGGGCGCGGGTGACTCCTTTGACGCGACACTGGATTCGTTCGGCGGCGTCGCGGTAGCGACCGGAAAGAATTTCGACTCGACGGGCAACATTGATCAATCGGCCAATGTTGCCGCCATTGATGAGTCCACGGCACGGGCTCTCGCGACGGCGCTCGAAGGTAGCGAACTACGCGTGACATCTATCACGTCGTCACCACGGACACAACGTCCTCAGGCCCCCTTCATGACGAGTTCTCTCCAGATTGAGGCGTCACGCAAACTTCGTATGGACCCCGACCGAACGATGAGGGCCGCCCAGCGGCTCTACGAGCAGGGTTGGATTACGTACATGCGAACCGACTCGACCACTCTTTCAAAAGAAGCCCTCACCGCGGCACGCCGCCACGCCGCCGAAATGTTTGGCGATGACTACGTTGCGGACGCACCGCGGACCTACGACCGCAAAGTGAAGAATGCCCAAGAAGCGCACGAGGCAATTCGGCCGGCCGGTGAGTCGTTCCGCACTCTCGAGGAGGCGTCGCAACAGTTACCGGGTGATGAACTCGCCGTGTACGACTTGATTTGGAAGCGAACAATCGCATCGCAGATGGTTGATGCTCGTCTAACGAGCGATCGCGTCAAGTTGACGACGACGGTAGATCTGCCCGGTCAGGGTTCAACGGACGTAGGGCTCACGGCGAACGGACTACGCATTGAGTTTGCGGGATTCCGCCGAGCCTACGTTGAAGGCAGTGACGACCCGGAGAGTGAGCTCGCGGATCAAGAAAGAATCCTCCCCGTGTTGTCCGAGGGTGCAACCGTGACGGTACAAACGGCTGACGCTAAGGGCCACGACACGAAACCACCAGATCGCTACAGCGAAGCCACGCTGATTAAGAAACTCGAAGACTTGGGAATCGGTCGACCCTCGACCTACGCCTCGGTGATGAAGACCATCGACCGACGGGGGTACGTCTGGAAGAAGGGTAAGGCCCTCGTACCCGCGTTCAAGGCCTTCGCCGTGATCAATCTCCTCAGTACCTACTTTGCCGATCTCGTTGACTATCAGTTCACGGCGGCGATGGAAGATGGGCTAGACGCCATTGCGTCGGGTGAGAAGGATCTCGAACCGTGGCTTCGGGACTTTTACTTCGGAAACCCTTCGGCGCCGACGGAGCTCTCGCGTCGCGGGCTGCACGCACTCGTCACCGAGCAGCACGAGTTTGACTACGCCGCGATCAACTCGCTACCACTCGGAGTGGCCCCCGACGGGGAAAACGTCTCTGTGCGTTCGGGTCGCTACGGCCCCTATCTCGTCCACGGGGAGCGACGGGCGTCACTCCCCGAGGCGACGGAGCCGGACTCACTCACCGTGGCCCGCGCCCTCGAACTTCTTGATGCGCCGAGTAACGACCGTCAATTAGGAACGGACGAGGCGACGGGCCTACCGATCTATCTCAAGGCCGGCCGTTATGGGCCCTACGTGCAGTTGGGTGATCTGGTGGAGGGTGCTGATAAGCCCCGTACGGCATCGCTGTTGTCGACCATGGCGGTCGAGACGCTCACGTTGGAGGAGGCGCAGCAACTCCTCAGCTTGCCCCGCGAAGTAGGACGACACCCCGACGACAACGAACCGATTCTTGCGCAGAATGGTCGCTACGGTCCGTACGTCACATGGGGCAAAGAGTCTCGCTCCCTTGACAGCGAAGCAGAGATCTTCACCGTCGATGTAGCAAAGGCCCTGGAACTTCTCGCCCAACCCAAGATGCGGGGACGTCGCGCTGCCGCAGGGCCTCTGCGTGACCTGGGAGTCGATGAGATTACGGGTAAGCACGTCGTGGTGAAGACGGGCAAGTTCGGACCGTACGTGACGGACGGTGAAGTGAATGCGACGTTGCGACTCGGCGACACTCCCGAACTCATCACACTGGACCGTGCAAACGAGCTTTTAGCGGAGCGTCGTAACGCCGATCCTTCAACTCGACGCCCCGTCGCGAAGAAAGCGGCAAAGAAGACCACGAAGAAAGCGGCAAAGAAAACCACATCGTCGTCATCAAAGAAAGTCGCGTCGACCGTCACTGCGGTGAAGAAGACGGGCTCGAAAAGCGCGGCGGCCACCGCTAAGTCCAAGGGCGCTGCTGCCAATAGCGACGTGCTCGATCACCTCTCGGGCCAGTGACCGCACTATTTGTCGCCTTCGAAGGCATCGACGGGTGTGGCAAGTCGACACAAGCTCGTCGTGTCGCTGACGCCGCGGGGGCGCATTTCACGTTCGAACCGGGTGACACAGCCCTTGGAGCCACTCTGCGGGAGCGACTGTTGGACGCGAGTCAGCCGATGACGCCGGAAACAGAGGCGCTTCTCATGCTGGCGGATCGGGCGCATCACGTCGCATCCGTGATTGCCCCTCGCGTTGAACGCGGGGAACGGGTGGTGACAGACCGCTTTTTGGGATCGACGTTGGCGTATCAAGGGAGTGGACGTGGCGTCGATCTTGAAATCCTGGAGCGGGCGACGGAGTTAGCCGTGGGGTCGTATCGTCCCGACTTAACTCTGCTGATCGATATTCCCGTGGACGTGGCTCATAGCCGCCGAACCCCCGATCGCCGTGACCGTTTCGAAGCCGCCGGTATTGAATTTCACGAGAGAGTGCGAGCGGGGTTCTTAACCCTGGCGCAACGTCACGACAACTGGGTAGTGATTGATGGCGCCCGTGATCGTGCCGCCGTCGACGCATCAGTCGATGACGCGTTGCGCACCATTGGGTGGTGACTGTGGCCGACGTCTTTGACGACATTGTGGGCCAGGACCGAGCACTCCGGTCGCTGCGAAATTTGGTCCAGACGCCGAGCCACGCGTACTTGTTGAGCGGTCCCGCCGGT
Source organism: Acidobacteriota bacterium (assembly GCA_018970215.1). GTDB lineage: Bacteria > Actinomycetota > Acidimicrobiia > Acidimicrobiales > RAAP-2 > RAAP-2. The sequence continues at coordinate 29,337 of JAGWWX010000003.1, forward strand.
TCCGCCAAACTGGAGGCTGCGATAGCGACCGCCGCCGCACTGCAGTGTGAGCAAGGCGGCTGCGGTATCTGTGACGAATGTCAGCGCGTACTGCGTCGCACTCACCCCGACGTGACCGTTATTTCCCGCGCGGGAGTGAACTGGTCGGTGGATGAGATTCGTGACGCGGAACGTATCGCGCGACGAATCCCCGTTCAGGGTCGTTATCAAATTCTCGTACTACCCAATATCGAGCTCTCGGTCTTGGCGGCTCCGGCCCTATTGAAGACGCTTGAAGAACCTCCGCGGCGAACGATCTTCATTCTGCTCGCCGACGAACTGCCAGACCACCTCACGACGGTCGAGTCGCGGTGTGTGAAGGTGCCTTTTTCGGCCCTGCATTTTGATGACATCGTGACGGTGCTCGAGCGATCGGGCGTGTCATCGGTACAGGCGCGGATGGCGGCCGAGGCGGCCGACGGCAACCTCGATCGAGCGCGCGTGGTTGCCCGCGACGAAGAGTTGGCGCAGCGCGTGACCGCCTGGCGTAACGTACCCGATCAACTGCGAAGTGTGTCACCGGTAGCGCTGGCGCAGAGCATCATTGCGGGTCTCGACGCCGCGATCGCTCCGCTGCAGGCCGTACACGCCGAAGAGCTAGATACGTGGAAACGTGACGCCGAATTGGCTGGACGCCGGGGCGGGCAAAAAGACGTGGAGCAACGTCACCAACGAGAACAGCGGCGATTCCGAACTGATGAGTTGCGATTTGGACTGTCCACCTTGACCCGTACCTATCGCGAACGACTTGTGGCGTCGCTGGAAGGTGGCGACGATGGTGATCTACGGGCGACGAACGAAGCGAAGTCATCGATTGCGGCGATTACCGCCATTACCCACGCCTACGAGAACTTAACCCTCAATGCAAATGAGAATTTGTTGTTGACTGACCTCCTTACGACGTTGACGCGGACGTGACATTGTCGACGTGAAGTAGGATGAATATCCTGCCTGTGTAGCTCAGCTGGTAGAGCAGCTCATTCGTAATGAGCAGGTCGTGGGTTCGAGTCCCACCGCAGGCTCCAGACTTAATCGCGCGTTACTGCTGCGAGGAAGGCCGCCGAGCGTTCCGACCAGTTCTCAAACTCGTCGAAACTCGGTGCACCGGGCGATAAGAGAACCACACCCTCTCGACCGCGCATACGCGTGACGGCACGTTGTACGGCATCGGCGAAAGATTCTTCACGGAAGATGGGGAGTGGGGGCGGCGCCGAGGCGGCAATGCGGTTACCTGCGGGTCCGGTAGTCACGAGCTCGATAGATCCGTGGGCCGTTGCCGCCACGAAGAGGTCACGGTAGTCCACGCCGCGATCAAAACCACCGACAATCAGCACCACGTGGCGATCGGCGAATGACTCGAGCGCCGCCGCGGTGGCGAGAGGAGTGGTGGCCAGTCCGTCGTCGACGAAGTCAATGCCGTTGGACTGGTGCACGAGAGTCAGTCGACCCGGCAACGGCGTGAACGCATTGGCCGCAGTGAGTGCCGCTTCACGAACGTTTTCTACGCCGACGTGCAGGGCCCGTGCGACGGCCGTGAGTGCCACTGTCACGTTGCGGGCGTTATGGCGCCCCACGAGACCGAGGGCGGAGGCGAGATTGACATCGAATCCCGTTGCGATGGTGATGTCGCCACCCATCTCGTCACGGCGGAGAAGCAGAGCTGGGTCGTCGGGTATGACCGTGAGGTGGTGACCTTCGGTGTGAGTGAGGGACAGTTTGTCGCGGTGGTACTGATCGAGCGAACCGTGCCAATCGAGATGATCAGAACCGAGAGAAGTGACGACCACGAGACCCGGTGCTTCAATAAGGTCCACCGCTTGAAAGCTCGACACTTCGAGAATCGTCCATTCGGCGTCCTCGATCTCCGTGTCGTAGGGAGGAACGCCGATATTGCCAGCTCGGCGTGAGGATTGTCCCAGGCTTCGAAGGAAGAAGTCGATGAGAGCCGTCGTGGTGGACTTCCCCTTTGTGCCGGTCACCGCGACCACGCGCGCCCGATCCGTTCCCGCCAGCCACACTTCGAGTGCCGAGGTGAGATGGACGCGAGCCTCGAGGCTGACCACGTCAGCTCGCCGCCGTGGAATACCCGGACTCTTCAAAACGACATCACACGTGGTGAGAGCGTCGAGCCCTCCCGCATCAGTCGCTATGACGTCTGGACTCGAAGGTTCGTCGTCGACGAGTACGACGTCGCGCGTGACGCGTACAGCCGCCCGTTGGGCGGCGCGTCCCTCCACCCCGACGCCCCAGATGCCAACGCGGCGGTTCGCTAGATCACGAAATCCACGAGGCCGGGACACGGCTAACTCCTTGTGGTGCGAGAAGGTCGGCGAGGGTGATGTCGAGAGAGAGCTCTGCGGCGATGGCGTGGAGGTGATTGTCGTTGGCGTAGTCGGGACGTGCCACGATTTCCTTGAGGGCCACCGCACACTCGTCGGGATCGCCCACGCATTCGAAAGGCTTCTTTTCGGTTCCGAGTCCGACCAGAGTGCGAAGGGCGTCGCGGCGGTCGACCCGGCGTAAGGGGGAGGCTCCTTCGAAGAGTGCGTCGAGCTGAGAGGAATCCATAAAAGGTGCCAGAACGAGTGCGATGAAGAGACACTTGTCGCATTCGCCGCACCAGTTCACCGCACGATCGACCTGCTCTTGTCGAAACGCTCGATTGCAGCTGCGAAAAGTTGGCAGGACATCGTGGTGTCGCGTAAATTCACGCGCCACCCACAACTCACTGCGGTCTCGCAAGAAACTCGCCACCGTGATGCTCGGTCCACATCGCTCGGTAATGGCATCGGCGAGGAGCCGTTCGGCGTGAGCCGATTTGCTCCACTGATGGTTGATGGCGTGTGATCCTCGCATCACATTGGGCACGGACGCCGAATGTTCGTTACTCATCACCACACCGCTGCGCCCCGTCGCGAGCGCACTGACGGTTGCCAGAAGAGTCACCATTGCGGTGACCGGTACGTGGCCGTTGAAGTATCGCGACGTGGGGGTGGTGATACGGGGGTCCAGGGTGCGCGTGGCTCTTTGACTCTCGAGTTCCATGACGGTCGCTGTTGCTTCAAGGGGCGCGAAGGTGCCCGATGATGGACTCACGATGAACAAGTGATTGTTGAGCTGGGCGGAGAGTGCCCGAACCGTCACCACCGAATCAATGCCTCCCCCAAAGGGTGTGAGAACTGCATTGGGGTCGAGTTGTGGTTGGGTGCGTGACACGTCACGGCCACCTTCGATTGTCACATCAGAGAGATCGAGATCATTGCGAAACGCAAATTCGCCGAGGCCGTCGTACAGCGCGGCGGCAAGAAACTCCCGGCCCGCCGCGCCCAGCGGAATGGATCCGACGTCGACGACATGGGCGGCGCGGGCTTTGTAGTAGGAGAGGCCCGCGGTGAGGTACCACAGTTCCGCCACGGATTGCACCGCCTCGGCATTATGGGCGAGCTCGTGTGAAAACTCAATGGTCTCGGTGAAGGAGTCCCCGTCGCATTCGTAGTGCCCTCGAAGAGTGGAGCCGTGAACGTCGAGCCCGAGGTACCTAAATAGTTCGGCCCGCTGCGGCACAGTTGTCATGCTACGACTCCCACCGGGCGAGCAGGGCAAATCGGCCGCATGGACGCGCCGCACGGTCGGAGAAGAAAGTGTCGCCACCGTCTGTGACCTCGCGCGACATCCAGGTATGGGCGTCATCGACGCCGACCCGCGCGAGCTGAGTCCGCACGACCCCGCGGAGATCGAGTAGTGAACGATCGCCGATGTCGTGTACCGCGTGCTTCGCGAAATCGGAATGTGCGTCAATAACCTCGGGTCCCACTTGGTACGTAGCACCCGAGATCGATGGGCCCACGACCGCCAGTACCGGCGCCCCGTCGTCTCCCGCGATAGCGCGCGCCTTGTCGATGATGTTGAGCGCGAGGCCTCGCCACCCGGCGTGCACCATAACGCACCGCCTCGTGTGTGGATTTATGAGCGCGAGCGGCACGCAGTCGGCGACACGAATGCCTGCGGCTGGGTCTCCGGAATCCACAATGATGCCGTCAGCCGCGGTGTCGTCATTGATCTCACTGACCCTGACGATGTCCGTCCCGTGTACTTGGTGGACGAAAGAAACTCGGTCACCACCGAAGGCGCTTGACAGCATGAGTCCGTTCAGTGCGACGGCGGTCGGGCTGTCACCCACGTGCGTACCGAGATTGAGTCCGGCGTAGGGCCCGGTGGAGACTCCACCGGCTCGCGAAGTGACCGCCAAGTCAAGACCAGCGACGGGCAGTCCGGGGAAGCGCCACAAGGTGACACCTCGACTCGTATCGGGGACGAGAGAAACTACCGGCACTGTCGACACGTTCCGATGAGTTCCACGACGTGCTCGACGTCGGCAAAGTCAGCGGCGGTCGCGACCGATTCAATCCAACGTTCTAAGTCGAGTCCGTCAATTTCCGCCGTAGTTCCACAGTGACCACAGACGAGATGGTGATGATGTCCCGCCCCACACCACCGGTAGCGGGCTTCTCCGCTCTGATCGTGCAACACGTCCAAACTGCCGGCAGTCAACATGCGTCGAAGCTCACGATAGATGGTGGCAAGTCCGACGTGCTCGCCACGCACAGCAATCATCGTGTGGAGTTCTCGAGCACTAGCAAATCCCTCGCTGTCACGAAAGGCTTGTTCGATTAGCGGGCGCGTTTTACGCGCCATGTGCCACCACAACCCACATCACCGCAATACCCACGACGGTCGAGACGAGAGTCCAACGAGTGGGGTGGCTTGCGTGCGCTTCGGGCAGGATATGGGCCGTCGCAATGTAGATAACGAAGCCCGTAAAGAGCGCTAAATACAGGGTGATGTCATCACCACTGATCAGCATTGTCGTGCCGACCGCTGCGCCGGCCACGCGCGCAACAGCATCTGCGACTACCAGATACATTGCTCGGTTCGAGATTTTCCCGTGTCGCACCATGAAAGAGACGGAGTTCAGTCCATCGTTGAATGCGTGGACGAGAAGGGCGATAAAAACGGAGAGCCCGAGCTGATTCGAAACCTGAAATGCCGCACCGATACCGACGCCGTCAAGAAACACGTGCGCGATGAGGGCGAGACCGCTCAGCGTCCCAACCACATGCTTATGCGTGTGCCCGTCTCCATAGTCCGAGTGCTGCGGCTCGTGGGTTGCGAACAGTTTTTCCACGCCGTGTAGAGCGAGAAAACCCGCCACGATCGCAATCGAGACGGCGCGCGTGCCGAGGAACTCGTGTCGATTTTGCCCGAAGACCTCCGGCAGAAGATCGAATCCGACGAGACCAAGAAGGAGGCCAGCCGAGAGTCCCAAAATGAGGTGGAGCCGGTCACGAACCCGCAGTGCCAAGAGTCCGCCGGCCGTCGTGGCGCCTGCGGTCAAAAAAGCGAATGCCATGGCTCGCATGGTGTCAGGTTAGCCAAAATGAGAATGATTTTCAAAATGTCGACACGGCCGGTTCTTCAGTGTCGTATCGTGACGCCGTGACGGGTGCGAGTGAACTACTGCCACGCTGCCGATTCCCAACGGACGAAAAGACTCTTCACGTGGCGGTTTCGGGGGGACCCGACTCCGTTGGCCTCGCCTTGCTGGCGCACGCGGCGGGGCTCCACCTCCATCTCCATCACGTCAATCACCATCTTCGCGACGATAGTGATCGTGACGCACGCTGCGTCGAATCGCTCGCCCAACATTTGGACGTACCGGTAACGGTGCACCACGTAGAAGTCGACCGTGCGAAGGGAGTCGAGGCGGGTGCTCGCGCGGCACGTCGTACCGTCATGCCAGCCGACGCGGTAACGGGGCACACTATGGATGATCTCGCTGAAACTATGTTGATCAACTTGCTACGGGGTGCCGGCCGAGACGGCCTTTCACCCATGGTGGGTAGTCCCACAAAGCCACTCTTACAAATCCGACGTCACGAGCTCCGAGATTTTGTTGAGCAGTCGCTGGTCGACTTCGTCATTGATCCCACAAACCACGACCGAACGCTCGTGCGTAATGAAGTTCGCCATTCGGTGGTGCCCCTGTTGAATCGAGTGGCGGGTCGAGATATTGTTCCGATTCTGGCTCGGCAGGCGTACGTCATCGCCGAAGAGTCGTCATGGCTTGATGAGATGACGATGCACGATCGCTTGCTGACACTCGAATCCGCCGACTGCCGAGAGTTGCGGACGTGGCATCCCGCGCGCCTCGCCCGCTGGCTGCGACTGGTTCTTCTCCGTGACGATGTTGACGGTCTCCACCCACCCACCCTGGCGGAAGTGGAGCGAGTAATGGCCGTCGTCCGCGGTGACGTGACAGCGACCGAGCTAGAAGGCGGTCGTCGTGTCGCTCGCCACCAGCAGAACCTCTCGTTATCAGTGAGTGCGCCCGCTACCCTGTGAGCCAATGAGTTCGTCCTCAATTCCAGAACATCTGCAGTGGACCGGCGACGACCTTGCCGGTGCCGTTTTGACGGGGGAGCAAATCCAACAGCGAGTAGCTGAGTTGGGCGAGACAATTTCTGCCGATTACGGCGACACTCCACCGCTACTGGTGTGCGTGTTAAAGGGTGCCGTGACGTTTATGAGCGATCTCATGCGCGCTGTCCGCCTGCCGTGCGATATCGATTTCATGGCTGTTTCGTCCTACGGTGCCGCCACCAAGTCGTCGGGCGTCGTACGGATTATCAAGGACTTAGAAAGTGATATTGCGGGCCGTCACGTTCTAATCGTGGAAGACATTGTTGACTCTGGCCTGACGTTGAACTATTTGCGTAAGTACCTGGGAGCGCGAAAGCCAGCGAGCCTGGAAGTCTGCGCGCTTCTCTTGAAAGAAGGCGAACAGAAGGTTGAGCAAACGATTCGTTACGTGGGTTTTACTATCCCGTCGACCTTCGTGGTGGGGTATGGCCTTGACGTCGCGGAGAAGTATCGGAATCTCGACGGCATTTACACCTACCAAGGAGAAGGTTCGTGATTGATCACAATCGAATTGCCGCCGCCGTCAAAGAAATCCTCGCGGCAATTGGGGAGGACGTCAATCGCGACGGACTTCTGGAGACGCCCCGGCGAGTCGCCGACATGTACGTCGAACTTTTCGAGGGTCTTGAGGCCGACCCCGGCGCACATCTCCGCACGACATTTGAAGCCGGACACGACGAAATGGTGATGGTACGTGACATCCCGTTTACGTCTCTTTGTGAGCATCACCTTGTGCCGTTTATCGGCCACGCCCACGTGGCCTACCTTCCGGGCACCGAAGGAAGGATCACTGGCTTGTCGAAGCTGGCTCGTTTGGTGGAGGGGTACGCACGTCGATTGCAGGTACAGGAACGAATGACGACCCAAATTGTCGACGCACTGGAGCGTGAACTCGCGCCGCGTGGCTCGATTGTCGTGATTGAAGCGGAGCACTTCTGTATGTCAATGCGAGGCGTGAAGAAGGCAGGTGCCACCACGGTGACCTCCGCGGTCCGCGGGGCATTCCAAACCGATCCCACGACCCGCGCGGAGGCGCTGAACTTCATCCATCAGCGGAGGTCCTCGTGGCATTGAGCCCCTCGGTGATGGGGATTGTGAACGTCACGCCAGATTCGTTTTTCCCCAATGGAAGGTCCGCAACCATTGACCATGCGATTCAGCGCGGTGTCGAGATGTTTGCCGCCGGCGCCGACATCGTCGACGTGGGTGGAGAATCAACACGGCCCGGCGCGGACGACGTCACACCCGAGGAAGAAATCGCCCGTGTGGTACCGGTCGTGCGCGCGCTCGCGCATCACGGACCGGTATCCATCGATACGCAAAAGCCCGAGGTGGCGCGTGCGGCAGTGGCGGTCGGTGCCACCGTCATGAACGATGTTTCTGCGTCACTTATGACAGTGGCGGGGGAATTGGGCGTGGGTTATGTCGGCATGCACCGTCAGGGCACCGCCCAGACGATGCAGATCGACCCGCAGTACGACAACGTCGTGCTCGAGGTGAGGGACTTTCTCGCTCGCGTGGCAGATGAATCGCGCCGCGCGGGCATCACACAGTTGTGGCTTGATCCTGGAATTGGTTTCGGCAAGACGTCGCAGCACAACGTGGAGCTCCTCGCTCACCTTGATGTTGTGCGGACGCTCTGCGACGAATTTGACTGCGGTCTATTGATTGGCACCAGTCGCAAACGGTTTCTCGGTACGCTCTCACCGTTGGAATTAGAGGTAGACGAGCGCCTTGAAGGTTCGATTGCGACAGAGGCGTGGTCATTACTTCATGGAGCAGACATGGTGCGAGTGCACGATGTGCCCGCTGCGGTATACCTCCGCGAATTAGTAACGATGCCGTACGAAGAGGTGACAACGTGAGAGGTAAGTGGGCGGCGGGGATTGAACCTCGTAACTTCACGTGGATTTTCCAAGGGCAACTGGCCGCCGCTGATCGGCCGGGTGGAGCGACGCGGGTTCACCGACAAGTACGTCGTGAAGAAGAACTCCGGTGGTTGAAGAATCAGAAGTTCACTCGAGTGATATCGCTCTTCGCGCTGCCGCTGAGTCATCGCGCCTACGAAGATCACGGAATGACCACGGCCATTTATCCCATTACAAATGACACCGATCAACCGGAACTCATCACTGCTTTGTTCAGCGATATTCGCGACTCGGTCACTCGCGGCGAAGTCGTCTTGTTGCACGCCGATGAGGTGTCCGACCGACTCCTTGGTCTTGTTGCCGGGTATCTCATTTGGTCGGGCCGTGCACCGAGTGACGCGATTGCCCTCGCCGCCATCGAACGGCTCTTTCGGCGCTCCATCAGCATTGAGGGACGCAACGTGTTGAAAAGTCTGCCGGAGAGGTCGTGACGGACACCATTGAACTCCGAGACATTCGGTTCTCGGCAATTGTGGGAGTGTTGCCTGAAGAGCGCGAGCGCCAGCAGCCCCTTTCGGTCGACATTGATATCGTGCGGGACTTTTTGGAGGCAGCACGTCACGACGACATCGACGCCACGACGAACTACGCCCAGGTCATCACCACGGCCATCACCATTGCGCAACACGGAGAGTTTCAACTTCTCGAAACGTTGGCGCACCGAATTGCGAGTGGTGTTCTTGGTGTCGATGTGGCGATAGAGAGTGTGACGGTGGCGGTGCGGAAACTTCGCCCACCAGTTCCCGAGGATGTCGCAACGGTCGGCGTTCGCTGCACTCTAACGAGAGAGACGTGAAAGCGTATTTTTCGCTGGGATCAAATCTCGGTCAGCGGGCGGATTACTTCACGACTGCGATTCCCATCCTGGCTCACGGCGATACCTTTCGTCTTTCACAGGTCTACGACACGGAGCCACAAGGTGGGGTTGAACAGGAGAGTTTTTGGAACCTTGTGATGGAGATTGAGACAGAGGCAACGCCTCGTCAACTCCTGGAACGCGCTCGCGCGGCCGAAGCGGCCAGTCACCGCACGCGGGAGGTGCGATGGGGGCCACGGACACTTGATGTAGATGTTCTGCTCGTCGGCGAACTTGTGAGTCGCGATCCCGACATCGTCGTTCCGCATCCACGGATGTGGGAGCGACGATTTGTCTTGGTTCCCCTGCGAGAGCTCGCCCCTGACCTGGTCTCGCTGGAGGCACTCGAACGCGCCCACGGCGAGGTCGTAGCGCTGGGTACACTGGCATCGTTGAGCTAACGACGAACGGCACCCGCGAGGGGCCGGAACGAAACGGGGCCGTATGAAAATTGTCATTGTGGGTGCAGGTCGTTGCGGTCTGTCACTGGCGGCCGCCGCCGAGACGGTGGGTCACGACGTCACCGTCGTACATCACGACGAACTCGAACAGATTCCCGCTGCCGATGCGATCATCGTGTGCGTACCTGATAGCGCAATTGCGAGCGTGGCGACGGCCATTCCTCTCACATCCGCCGTGGTCATGCACGTTGCCGGGTCACGAGGACTTGACGTTCTCGAACCACACACTCGTGTCGCTTCGATGCACCCACTGATGGCGCTGCCCAATCCTGAAGTTGGTGCGCAACGACTCCGGGACGCAACATTCGCCGTCGCCGGCGATCCATTGGCCACCGAACTCGTGACGTCTCTTGGGGGACGCCCCGTGATCATCCACGATGACAATCGGGTGAACTATCACGCCGCCGCGTGCGTTGCGGCGAATCACCTCGTGGCGTTGATGGCGTCAGTTGATGAGATTGCTCGATCGGTTGGTCTCACTGTGGATGACTATCTTCCGCTCGCCGTCGCGTCACTGCGCGATGTGGCCACCATGGGTCCTCGTGACGCCCTGACGGGACCCGCCTCTCGTGGCGACTTATCGACAATCGATGCACATTTGCACGCCATCCCTGCGTCGGAGCGTGAGCTCTACGTCGCCCTCGCTCGAGAGGCATTAGCCCTCGGCGAGTTACAACGCTCCTCGACCGTCGCCTAATGCGTCAGATTTCCACTCTGTCGGAGTGGCGCGCCGCTACAGAAGACATTCGTCAATCGGGCCAACGTGTTGGTGTGATTCCAACAATGGGCGCGCTGCACGAAGGACATCGTTCGCTCATCCAACGGGCGATTGACGACGGCACCACTCCATGTGTCACCATCTTTGTCAATCCTCGTCAGTTCAATGACGAAGTCGATCTTCACGCGTACCCTCAGCCACTCGACGACGACCTCGCGCGTTGTCGTGAATGGGGCGTCGCGTACGTGTTGACGCCGACGATTCAAGAGATGTGGCCGTCGTACCCGCAGGCGACGGCAACAACGGTGCAGGTCGCGGGTGTTACGGAGGAGTTCGAAGGTGCGGGGCGACCGGGACACTTTGACGGCGTCGCATCGGTCGTAACGAAACTCTTTGTTGTTACCGGACCTTCTACGGCCTATTTTGGCGAAAAGGACTTTCAGCAGTTGGCGATGGTTCGCCGCCTGGTGCTCGATATGGGTTTCGATATCGACATTGTGGGGTGCCCTATCGTGCGCGACGACAAGGGCCTCGCTCTTTCAAGTCGCAATGCCCGCTTGAGTCCCACCGGCCGCACTGCGGCGCTCGCGATCTCCCGAGCGCTGAAGTGGGCGGCGGACAGACCACGCACTGTTGATGAAATCGACCATCACGTCCGAGCGGCGTTAATCCAGGCCGGTATTGACGTGGCGTACGTGGCGGTGGTGAACCAAGAGACTTTGCAAACAGACATCGTTGATGGTTCGGCGAGGGTACTCGTCGCGGGAATAGTGGAGGGAGTGCGACTGCTCGATAACGCGCCAGTCGTGATTCGAAAGGACGACACGACGTGCTGTTAGCAATCGATACAGGCAATACCGAGACCGTCATTGGGCTTATTGGCGACGAACCTGCCGATGTTTCCGATCGAGCGCTCGGGATTGCTCGAGCGACCGGTGAACACGGTTTGAAGTACCACTGGCGACTCAGCACAATTCCCGATCGCACTCCCGATGAACTCGCCATGGTGTTGACCCAACTGCTGTCGCTCGAGGGCCTGGATCTACGTACCACCGTGTCTGCCATAGCGGTCTCGTCGTCGGTGCCAGCGGTCATAACGCAGATTCGCCGTATGGCGAATCGATGGTTCTCGTCAATGCCGCTCACCATTCTCGGTCCGGGCGTGAAGTCGGGTATGCCGATTTTGTACGACAATCCAAAGGAAGTCGGACCAGACCGTATCGCCAATGCGGTTGGCGCCTTTGACCTGTATCCCGGATCAAGCATTGTGGTCGATATGGGTACGGCGACCACATTCGATGTCGTGAGTGGGAAAGGTGAATACCTCGGCGGCGCCATTGCTCCTGGTGTGGCGATCTCTCTCGACGCCCTCTACTCGCACGCCGCCGCCCTACGCTCCGTCGAGCTTGTGGAGCCCCGCTCGGTAATCGGTCGTTCGACGGTCGAATCGATTCAGTCCGGAGTTCTGTACGGCTTTGCGGCGCAGGTCGACGGCATGGTGGAGCGGATCCGTCGAGAGGTGGGGGAAGCGCAAGTGATTGCAACGGGCGGTCTCGCCGGCCTGATCGCTCCTCGAACCCAACACGTCCAATTTGTAGAACCGTGGCTCACCCTCCACGGATTGCGTATCGTTCATGAGAGAAACCACGTGGGAGAAAATTCGTGACTACGCCCTACTCGTTTGAGCATGACGCCTTTGCGTCGTCGCTGCATGAGCGCTTCGCCCACTTAGGTGACGGAGCGGAATCGGGTACTACCGTCAAAGTTGCCGGGCGAGTCATGTTGTTGCGTACCCAGGGCAAGCTGGCCTTCGCCACGATGCGAGATTCCAGTGGCGAGATTCAGCTCTTCGCACTCTCCGCGGTGACCACTGAGTTCGAGGACTTTGTGAAGTTGCACCTTGGTGATTGGGTCGGTGTCGAAGGGGAAGTCGTGAGGACTCGTCGCGGTGAACTTTCCGTGAAAGTCGGCTCGTGGCAACTTCTCGCCGAGGCGAAGTTGAACTTCGGTGATAAGTGGGCAGGAATCTCCGATCACGAACTCCGCTACCGTCACCGCGAGGCCGACCTATGGGCGAATCCCGAGAGTCGCCTCGCACTGACTCGCCGAAGTGAGCTCGTCCGCTCGATGCGTCAACGACTCTGGGAACGTTCGTTCACGGAGGTGGAGACGCCCATCTTGAACGGCATCCCCTCGGGAGCAGCGGCACGCCCATTCGTCACCCACCACAATGCGCTCGATGCGGAGTTTTTCTTGCGCATTGCTCCTGAGTTGTGGCTGAAACGTCTAGTCGTTGGGGGATTTGAGCGCGTCTTTGAGATTGGGCGTCTCTTTCGCAACGAGGGCATAAGCCCGCGACATAATCCTGAGTTCACAACTCTCGAGCTGTATGCGGCCTATTGGGACTTCAACGACATGATGGCGTTAACCGAAGAGCTGGTGGCGGACATCGCTCGAGACGTCCTGGGAACGACCGAAGTGAGTTATCAGGGGCGTCCCTTTTCCTTCGCGGCGCCGTGGCCGCGACTCTCGATGAGTGAGATCACGAGTGAGAAGATCGGCGAAGAAGTGTCGGTCCATACGCCCGAATCCCGCTTACACGCCCTTTTGGCGGAGCGAGGTATTGCACTTCATGATTCGTGGGGTCCCGGGCGGTGCCTCTCAGAACTATTCGAGGCGACGTGTGAAGCCGATCTATGGAACCCCATTTTTATTACCGAGCACCCCGTAGAGATTTCGCCACTTGCCCGCCGTCATCGCCGTGACGCCCTGCTCACCGAACGCTTTGAGGCATTCGCGGTAGGACGTGAGTTGGCAAATGGTTTTTCTGAGCTCAACGATCCGGACGAACAACGCGCTCGTTTTGAAGAGCAAGCGCGCCTCGCCGCCGCGGGCGACGACGAAGCGATGACAATTGATCACGATTTCATCAAAGCTCTCGAATGGGGACTGCCACCGACGGCCGGTCTCGGTATTGGCATTGACCGTCTCGCCATGCTGATTGCCGACGTGGCCAATATTCGCGAAGTAATTGCGTTCCCCACGCTGAAGCCGTTGCGCGACGCCTAGGCCTCCGGAAGACCTTCGAGCAAACCTCGCAGAAGCGAACTAAACCCCTGACGTAATTCGACATCGGGGAGCGACTCCAGCGATTCGGTGCCTTGATCGAGGTACGTTGTCGCTGCGGCGTACGTGGCGGCGATGGCATCGGTGGAGACCACTAATTTGCGGGCTCGCTCCCGCTCGTCATCATTCAGTGGGCGGCCGAGTAGGTCGGAAAGTTCCGCACGTACCTGCGAATCATTGAGTGCATGTAGAGCGGGCAGGGTATAGATACCCTCCGCAAGATCTTGACCGGCCGGTTTGCCCAACTGCCCGTCGGTGGCCGTCATATCCAAAATGTCGTCACGTAGTTGATAGACCATGCCAAAACAACGACCAAACTCTTCAAGTGCGTCTACCTCGGGGAGTGGTCGGCTCGCCGTGAGCGCACCGACGCGACAGCTGGCCGCCATGAGCGACGCAGTTTTACCTTCGATAGCGACGAAGTAGTCATCGAGGGATCGCGCAGTGTCGAACGCAGTGCGAACTTCGGCCACTTGACCTCGCGTTAACCACGCGAGAGTTCGCGCGAGTAGCCCGGCAATTTCAACACCCAAGTCGGCAGCGATGGCTGCCGAACGAGCCATGAGGTAGTCCCCCGCAACGATGGCGACCAAGTTCCCGTAACGAGCGTTCACCGAGTCCACGTTGCGTCGAATCTCCGCTTCGTCCATGACGTCATCGTGGTAGAGCGACGCGAGGTGCATCAGTTCAACGGCGATGCCGCCCATGAGGTCATCGGAAGTTCCGGGTCGCTGACCACCCGTGGCCGACGCGACGGCGAGGAGAGGTCGCAGGCGCTTGCCACCGGCGTGGATGAGATGAGTCGTGATCTGATCGAGATGTGGGTCGCCCACAACAACGGACTCACCCAGTAACACTTCGAGACGCTGTAAGTCCTGCTCAACGTGCGGAAGTCCTAGTCGTTCGTGCACGTTCACGGAGTCAGGTTATGCCCTCGTGTCATTCGGTCCGTCAGGGGATGCGATTGCAAATCACATAGATGTTGTCTGGCGACGTGCCCGACATAACGAGAAACACCCCACCGGTACACTGACGACATGTTTGAAAGATTCACTGATCGAGCCCGCCGAGTCCTGGTTCTCGCCCAGGAAGAAGCCCGTGAGCTCAACCACGCCTTCATCGGTACTGAGCACATCTTGCTCGGCCTCATCCGGGAAGGCGAAGGAGTGGCCTACAAGGCTCTCGATGCACTGGGTATCGCCTTTGAGTCGGTCAGAGAAAAAGTCGAAGAAGCGATCGGGACACCCGGCTCGGCGGCAGCTGGTTCGCCTCCGTTTACACCGCGGGCCAAAAAGGTCTTAGAGCTCTCGTTGCGCGAAGCGCTGAGCTTGGGCCACAGTTATATCGGCACCGAACATATGTTGCTCGGGTTGGTTCGCGAGTCCGAGGGTGTCGCCGCGCAGATCTTGGAGCAACTCGGTGCCGACCCCACTCGGGTGCGAAATCAAGTAATGAACATGATGTCGGGCCAAGGACAGCGTGACACGTCGGCGCCTCAATCTCCCGGCAGTGGCAAGAGTGAATCTGGCGAGTCAGGTGGATCGGCCGTCCTTGATCAATTTGGTCGGAACCTTACGCAGCTCGCTCGTGACGGCAAGCTCGACCCGCTGGTAGGCCGCGACAAAGAAATTGAACGGGTGATGCAGGTGCTCTCCCGTCGCACGAAGAACAATCCTGTGTTAATTGGTGAACCCGGCGTCGGAAAGACGGCCATCGTTGAGGGGTTGGCCCAGCGGATTGTGGCGAACAAGGTCCCCGTGACGTTGAAAGATAAGCAGCTGTACACCCTTGACCTCGGCTCACTCGTTGCCGGGTCGCGTTATCGCGGTGACTTCGAAGAACGGCTTAAGAAAGTTCTTAAAGAGATTCGAACGCGCGGTGACATCATTATGTTCATCGACGAGATCCACACCTTGGTGGGCGCCGGTGCCGCAGAAGGTGCCATTGACGCAGCGTCCATTCTGAAGCCGATGTTGGCGCGTGGTGAGCTCCAAACAGTGGGAGCAACCACCTTGGACGAATATCGCAAGCACATCGAGAAAGATGCCGCTTTAGAGCGCCGTTTTCAGCCGGTCAAAGTTGATCAGCCGTCGGTAGCGATGACCATTGAAATCTTGAAGGGGCTTCGCGCTGTCTACGAGGAGTTCCATGCTGTGTCAATTACCGATCAGGCGCTCGTCGCGGCCGCGAATCTCGCCGATCGCTACATTGCCGATCGGTTTCTCCCTGACAAGGCCATTGACTTGATCGATGAGGCTGGATCGCGCTTGCGTATTCGCCGAATGGACGCCACACCACAACAACGTGAGGTGGAGGAGAAGTTGGCACGAGTTCGCACTGACCGTGCGGAAGCCGTTGAACGCGGTGCGGACGAGCAAGCCAAGCTCCTCGAAAGTCAAGAGCAGTCGCTCGTCGCGGAGAAAGACGCTCTCGATGCGGAGGCGAAAGCTGCGGGCGGCGTCACATTCGATGTCGTCGACGAAGAGATGATCGCTGAAGTTCTGGCGAACTGGACGGGAATCCCCGTGTATCGCTTGACCGAAGAAGAGACGTCGAAGTTGCTGCGCATGGAAGAAGAGCTCCACAAGCGCATTGTCGGCCAAGACGAAGCGGTGCGCGCCCTTTCGCGAGCCATCCGCCGGACACGCTCGGGCCTCAAAGATCCGAAGCGCCCGGCCGGTTCATTTATCTTCCTCGGTCCCACGGGTGTGGGTAAGACGGAATTGGCGAAGACATTGGCCGAATTCCTCTTTGATGACGAAGATGCGCTCATCCAACTCGACATGTCGGAGTACATGGAGAAACACACCGTGAGTCGACTCGTCGGCTCCCCTCCGGGCTACGTAGGGTACGACGAAGGCGGTCAGTTGACCGAAGCTGTTCGTCGGAAGCCCTTCTCCGTTGTTCTTTTTGACGAGGTCGAAAAGGCACACCCCGATGTCTTTAACACGCTGCTGCAGATTCTTGAGGACGGTCGTTTGACTGATGCTCAAGGACGCAGCGTGGACTTTAAGAACACGATTTTGATTATGACGTCAAACCTCGGCACCGCCGATCTGCGTCGTTCTTCAATTGGTTTTGCAAAGTCAGACAGCGAAGTAACACACGAAAAGATGAAGGAAAAGGTTCGGGCCGCTCTGAAGTCACACTTCCGACCGGAGTTTTTGAACCGAATCGACGACACCATTGTGTTCCGTGAGCTGACCCAGGATGAAGTCATCGAAATCTCCGATCTCTTCATTGGGCGTCTACGTACGCAGCTCGAAGTTCAAGGGCTGGGTTTGGAAATTTCTCGGTCCGCACAGCTGTTCTTATCCGAAAAGGGTTACGACCCCGAGTTAGGTGCGCGTCCGCTGCGTCGAGTGATACAACAAGAAATCGAAGATGTTCTGAGCGAGAAGATTCTGTTCAAGGATTTCCGTGCGGGCCAAACGATTGTGATCGACTGCGTGACCAATGACGGCGCTCAAGAGTTGACCTTTGAGGCCGTCGAAGGACTTCCGCCATCAGTTGATTTCGACGCCACACCGAGCGCGTAGTCAACGCTTTTCGCGGGCACATTACAAGGTGGTAGAATTAACGTCGGCGACCACACTTTTTGTCCGTCGTGCATAATTTTGAGGAGTTGTAGGTGACCGCTGCTGTTCGGAAGTTCAAGAAGGGCGATCGGCTCGTCTACCCCCACCACGGCGCCTGCACGGTGCTCAAGGTGGAGAAGCGAGAGGCCTTCGGCACGAAGCAGGACTATCTCAAGCTGAAAGTTGAGTACTCCGATCTGACGCTGATGGTCCCGGTGGCCAATGTCGATATGGTGGGTCTTCGCGACGTCATTAATGAGGACGAAGTCGAAGAAGTCTTCGCCGTTTTGCGCAAGAAAGAAGCGCGTATGCCCGGGAACTGGTCGCGGCGTTTTAAGAACCACTCCGAAAAACTTCGCTCGGGTGACATCTATCAGGTAGCGGAAGTCGTGCGCAACCTCTCGATACGCGACAAGGACAAGGGCCTCTCAGCGGGTGAGAAGAAGATGCTGACTCGGGCTCGTCAAATTTTGGTATCGGAACTGACGTTTGCATTAGATATCGATCTACCGACGGCTGAGGAGAAGCTCACGTCGGCCCTGATCTAGCCATGTCCGTCGCGGCCATCGTGGTGGCCGGCGGTCGCGGGGAACGATTCGGCGGTTTGAAACAGTTCGCCGAATTGCACGGGCGAACATTGGCGTCGCTCAGCGTGGAACGATGCCGTGAAGTCGCAGAGCACGTTGTCCTCGTCGTTCCATCGACCTACAGCGGCGACGGTGAGGGAGCGGACGTTGTGATTCACGGCGGAACAACTCGGTCTGAATCGGTACGCGCGGGCCTTGCGGTGTGCGGTGATGCGGACATCATCGTGGTGCACGATGCAGTCCGACCGAACGCCTCACGGGCGTTATTCCTGCGTGTCGTAGAGGAAGTTCGCCACGGCGCGGCGGCGGCAATACCTGGGATCGCTGTAACCGACACGATCAAAACGGTTCACGGAGGCATCGTCACCGGCACTCCCCGTCGGGAAGAACTCGTTGCCGTGCAGACGCCGCAAGCATTTCGAGCATCAGTTCTTTCGGCCGCGCACATGAGCGAAGCATCGGCAACCGACGATGCGGCACTCGTGGAGGCGATCGGAGAAGAGGTGCATGTGGTTCTCGGTGAGTCCGGAAATTTCAAGGTCACCGAACAGGTCGACCTCCTTCGCCTTCAGCGGGAGGTGCGATCATGAGAGTCGGACAGGGATTTGATATCCATCGATTCAGCAGCGACCCGTCGCGTGAACTTCGACTCGGATTGGTCACGATTCCTGAATCTCCCGGTCTCGAAGGTCACAGTGACGCCGATGTGGTGACGCACGCCATTGTTGATGCCCTCCTCGGAGCCGCCGGCCTTGGTGACATCGGTGAACACTTCTCCGACCGCGATCCCGCGAATCACGGACTCGACTCACGGGTGATGTTAGATCACACTTTGGCGCTCGTGGCGCAAGCCGGGTGGCGTGTGGCCAACGTTGATGTGACGGTGGTGGCGGAAGCCCCTCGTCTGGCGCCATTTCGCACAGCTCAAGTTGCCGCGTTGACGGCGGCGGTGGGAGCCCCCGTGTCGGTGAAGGCAACCACGATGGAGGGCCTAGGTCCAATCGGTCACCGAGAGGGCATTGCCTGCCTCGCTAGTTGTCTGTTAGAGGAGAGGGCATGACCCCGAAACCGCCATCTCGAAAACCGCGCAGTGCGACTCCCGCCGGTCGCCGTTCGCCGTCAGGTCGTTCCACCACGCCGGCGCGCCGCAGTCAGGAAGGATTGGGCGGAGAGCAAGTCGAAGGCCGGCAGGCCGTGCTGGAACTTCTCACCGCCCGCCGTCGCACGGTGCGAAAGATTTATATGGCGGACACGTTGGAACCGGCCGCCATTTTGGACGCCATCGAAGACGAAGCTCGCCGTCAGCGCGTGCTGGTACAGCACGTGTCGTGGGCGCGGATCGACCGCGACGCTCGTACCGAAGGTCACCAGGGGGTCTACGCCGAGGCCGAACGTCTACGAGACGTCGAACTTGATGTCTTCTTAAGCGAACCTTCACCGTTCTTGCTCGTTGCGGACGGTGTCACGGACCCACGGAATCTTGGCGCCATGTTGCGCAGTGCCGATGGTGCGGGAGTAACGGGCGTTGTACTTCCCCGGCATCGCTCGGCGCGCATTTCGCCAACGGTGACCAAGACGGCAGCCGGTGCGGTGGAGCATCTACGGTTTGCGCAGGTGGGTGGAATACCCACGGCAATCGAACGAATGAACAAGGCGGGGCTCGTGACGGTAGGTCTCGCGGGTGAAGCGCGCCAGAGTCTGTACGACCTTGATCTCGGTGACGTGCCCGTGGCTCTCGTCGTAGGTGGTGAAGAGAGTGGTTTGGCCCAACTCACGCGCAAGAGATGCGCGGCCGTTGTTTCGATTCCCCAGTTGGGAAAGATATCGTCGCTGAACGCTGGTGTCGCAGCGTCCGTGGCGGCATTTGAAGTGGCACGTCAACGCCGTCAGTAGTGGAGCCGACGGTGGGACTCGAACCCACGACCTGACGATTACAAATCGCCTGCGCTACCAGCTGCGCCACGTCGGCACGTGAAGCACCAGCCTACCGGCGACCCCCCGACGTCATCTTTTGTTGGTGCTTTTTTATGTGCTCGCTACGGCACCTCATCGGCCGTGGGGTTATCACGGTCGGGCGGCGGTCGATGAGGACGCTGTCGTAGGCTGAGGGAAGTGTCGAACGATACCTCTCACAAGTTCCAGCCTCGACCACCGGTCATCGCGGCGATTTTGATTTTCATGGTGACGGTGTCGTTCGCGGTGATGTCGCAGTCAGGCGTCCTGCGCGTTGGTGGTGTGATTCGCCATCCCCATCACACGACGACAACCGTCGACACGTCAGGGGCTACCACGCCCCGGAATCAAGTTCTCGTCCAAGTGGCGAACGGCACCAAAAAATTGGGCCTCGCTCGTTTTGAAACGCAGCAGCTCGCGGCACAGGGCTGGAACATGCTGACCGGCATCAATGGTCCACGGGTGGGTCGAACCACGATCTACTACAAGCCGGACTACGCCGACGCCGCTGCAACGATTCAAAAATTTTTAGGTTCCGGATCGCTGCTGAGTTGGACGGGACCCTCACCGGTTCCCGGCTCCGGCGTGTGCCACATTTTGGTCGTGGTGGGTCCTGATCTCGCCAACTAGTGAGAGTGTGACCAACCTTCGGGGAGAACTTCGGTGCAGAACGCACATCGGCGCGCAGCGAGAGGAATTTCCGTAAGGCAGGCGGGGCATTTGGCCTTCGTCGGAGCTTCGTCGGAGTCGAAGCCCAGCGTGCGTCGCAACGTATTGAGGGGCTTCACCACGAAAAAGAAGATGACAGCGGAGATCACGACGAGCGAGATGAGCGAGTTAAGTACTTCGCCGTAGAGGAACGTACTTTTATTTATGTGGAACGCGAGGTTCTTGAAGTTCTCGTTTCCCGCAAATGCCGAGATTATGGGAGTGAACATTCCCTGCACAATGGAATTCACGACTCCCGTGAACGCGGCACCTACCGTGACTCCGATTGCGAGGTCAATGGCGTTGGCACGGAGAGCAAAGGCTCGAAACTCTTTGAGAATGGTCTTGGGTTTTTTCATGACGGACATGCCGTCAGTCTCCCAGAACGTCGGCAGTTAGGACGGTAATCGAACGCCGAAGCGCGTCAGTGCGGCACGTAAAACGTCAACGGACATTGGTCGCAACTCTTCGATCGGTCGATTACGGTGCCGTCGTACTCCGAGGTCAACTTGGGCAATGCTGGCGACCCCGTACGTAGTTGCGACATCAATCAGCAGTGCGATCTCTACTCCGTAGGCGTCGGCGAACCCCACCGTGACGAAGGTGTCGCGCCGACCGGCCGTTTCACCGGCCAGGGGCTGGCGAATCTCTCCGAGTCCCGGGTAGAGCAACGACAAAATGGGGCGCGCGGCGAGTTCCGTGACGCGTCCTCCTCCGGTGGGCATGTTGTGAAGGGGCCGGTCGTAGTACGCCTTCACGAGTCGGATTGTTTCGTTGGCCATGAGGGGTGCGATAAGCCGCGGTACGAACTCCTCGGTGGTGTTTTGCACGTCAGCGTCGAGAAAAACGACGATGTCGCCGGACGTGACCGAAAGACCAAACTGCATCGCCTGGCCTTTTCCTCCGTCACCCCGAAGAACGGCGACGCGGGCTCCGTGTCGTGAGGCGATGGCGGCGGTGTCATCGGTCGAGTGATCGTCAACGACAACGATTTCGTCAATCAATCCCGGCCAGCGTCGGTTGGATGCTTGCACGGCATCGATGACACCGCCGATCGTCGGCGCTTCATTTTGTGCCGGAATGATGACACTTACGCGACGACCGTTCTTGGCTTCACCGAGGGTCGCGAGGAGGGCCGGGTCAACGGAGAATGTGGTGGGAATATCCGACACGGCCATTCCCACAGGCTAGGACAGGTCCGATATTGACATCGATGCCGAAGTTCCGGCATACTGGATATGTCATCAAGAGCGACTGAGGGACGGGCCCGTTGACGTCGCGGCAACCAGGGTGATGATTGGGTTCTCCGCCCATCACTCCAGGTGCCAAAGCCCGTGCGATGAGTTAGGAGTCATCAGTGAGTTTTGCAGTTGGCCTACGGTGCCGAGAGTGTGGGACAACGTATCCCACCGAAGCTCGTTACTCGTGCGACATGTGCTTTGGTCCACTCGAGGTCGCGTACGACCTCGAAGCCGCTCGCAGTGTCGTGACGCGAGAACGGATCGCGGCCGGTCCCGCCTCAATTTGGCGTTACGCCGACTTACTTCCTGACCACGGGGGGCACCCGGTCGACCTTGGCGCCGGGTGGACACCCCTACGACGTGCCGATCGACTCGCCGCGGAAATTGGGCTCGATGAACTGTGGTTGAAGGACGACACCCGCAATCCCACCGGCTCGTTCAAAGACCGCGTGGTGTCGTGTGCTTTGTCGTCAGCTCAGCGACTCGGCTTCACCACTGCGGCGTGTGCTTCGACGGGCAATCTCGCCACGTCAGTCGCAGCCCACGCAGCGGCGCTGGGCTGGCCCAGCGTGACCGTGATTCCGTCGGATCTCGAGAAGAGCAAAGTCGCCATGACGGCAATCTTCGGCGGCACCGTTCTCGCAGTGGACGGTAACTATGACGACGTCAACCGTCTCTGCGCTGAACTGGTTGATTCTCACCCGGACTGGGCCTTTGCGAACGTCAATCTTCGGGCGTATTACGCGGAAGGCTCCAAAACTCTGGCCTACGAGATCGCTGAGCAACTGGGCTGGCAGTTGCCCGCTCAGGTTCTTGCACCTATTGCGTCAGGATCACAACTCACCAAAATCGCCAAAGGCTTTCGAGAGTTTCTGGAGCTGGGGCTCGTGAGTGGCGAACTACCGACTATGTTCGGAGCACAGGCCGCCGGCTGCTCTCCCGTGGCGAGCGCGTTGGCGGATGGAACCAACGTGATCCGCCCGGTGAAGCCCAACACGATTGCACGTTCGTTGGCGATTGGTAACCCGGCCGACGGTCCCTACGCCATCGATGAAATGCGGGCGAGTGGCGGTGACTGCGGGTCCGTGACGGACGAGGAAGTGTTGTTGTCCATTGCCCAGCTCGCGAGAACTGAGGGAGTGTTCGCCGAGACGGCGGGAGGAGTCGTCATAGCGTCACTGAAGCAACTCGTTGAGCGCGGTTCGATCGATCGCCACCGTCCCGTCGTGGCGATCATCTCGGGACACGGACTCAAGACACTGGACGCCATCGTCGATACCGCAACACCCACCGCAGTAATTTCACCAAAATTGGCCGACGCAGAAGCTGCGTTAGCTCGATTCCACCACATGGAGGCAGCAGTATGACCGTTTCAGTTCGACTCCCAAGTCAACTTCGCGCTCTCGTTGGCGGTGCCGGCGAAGTGAGTGTTGAGGCAACCACAGTACGAGAAGCAATTCACGCTGTTGAGAGTCTTCACCCCGGCTTGGCAGCACGCGTTCTCGACGAGGCCGGTGAGTTACGGCGATTCGTCAACGTGTTTGTCGCCGATGAAGACGTGCGTTTTCTTCAGGGACTTGATACGACACTGGCCGCCGGTGCGGTGGTGTCGCTGGTGCCCGCCGTTGCGGGTGGCTAGTCGTCATCACTAATCGAGACCTAGGCTCACGCACGTCGCGTGAGTACTCCCTTTATTGCCCCTCGCCGTCTCGCGGCCGTCCTCGTGGCGGCACTGTGCGCGTCGCTTCTCACTCCGATGGCGACCCGAGCGGTACCGACGTCATTGTCGGTGGCCCTTCCGCTCGGCGAGTATCCGACCTACATCCTTCCCTTTACTCCCGCCAGCGAAGCATCTCGCACAAATCTGTCGTACTTCCAATCATCGCTGTATCGACCGCTGTATGTGGTCGGACGTGGTCCGCTTCTCGGCGTCCAGGCCGATCTTTCGCCAGCCGAGCCGCCGGTGTTTTCCAATGGCAACACCACCGCAACGGTGACGATGAAGGGGTGGAATTTTTCGAACGGTGAAGTGATCGATGGTCGATCCGTTGTTTTCTTCTTTAACTTGTGGCGAGCCGCTCCCGCCCTGTTCCACGACACACTCTCGAGTTCGGTAATGCCGAACCAGATTTCTTCCGTGACGGCATCCGGTAGTACCGTCACCATCACTACGGCGGTCGCGGTACAGCCGGACTGGTTCGTGCAGAACGTGCTCGCACGAGTGACACCCCTGCCGATGGCGTGGGATCGAACTTCTCTCACGGCACTCGCCGGATCGGCCCAGTGTTCATCGAATCTGACCTCCTTTACGCAAGCCACAGCTCGTGCCGCCTGTGGATCACCCGCCCGCCCCGCGTTGGGTCGGGGGGAGAGCGGAGTGGTGAAGTTTTTACGAACGCGGGCAGCCGATCGTTCGACCTACGTCGCGGACGATCCGATTTGGGGTGTGACATCCGGACCATGGCGACTGTTGTCGTATGACGTCAAACGTGTTGCCCCCGTCGTGCTGGTACCGAGTCCCACCTACGACGGTCCCGTCAAGGCACCGGTGGCCCAACTGCGTCTCGTACCTTTCTCAACGCTGGAGGGCGAGCGAACTGCTCTGCAAAACGGCACTGTCGATGTGGGGTACTTAGGCGCCACTGATGTCCAGCCACCGAGTGCGAAGTATCCAAACGGGAGAATTGTGGCGACGGCGTTGCGAGCACGAGTCGTTGCGCGGTACACACCGCTGTGGATGAGCACGTTCGCGGTGGTGAATTTTGATCCCACCACGGGGTCAAGCCCGCTGCTGCGTCAGCTCTACTTCCGTCAAGCACTCCAGAGTTCGCTCAATCAAAGTGCTCTTATCTCCGGTCTCTATGGTCGCCTGGCGTACGCCAACTGGAGTGCCGTTCCGGCGTTTCCCGGTTCTCCCGCACTCGGCACCGCCACCAACCCGTATCCGTACAACGTGGTTCGCGCCAAGAAGTACCTGACCGATAATGGCTGGACCGTGCCAGTCCGGGGAGTCGCAACGTGTGTTCGTGACGCGGGGTGTGGGAGCGGCGTACCAAAAGGCACTTCCGCGTCGATCACTTACAAATACTTCAACGCTGGACCACTCGTGTCGCAACGTCTCGCTTTTGAACAAGCGGGGTGGGCCCAGATTGGAATCCAAGTCAATCTGGTACCCATTGAGAGCACATCACGACTCGTCCGAGAGTGCGTTTCGGGGTCGCCCGGTACCGCGTGGCAGATCTGCGAGTTGTCGCCGTGGGCGTACTTCCCCGACACATACCCCTCGGGGGAGGCGCTCTTTCACTCCACCTCACCAGCGAACATCGGGTCATTTCGTGACACCACGATGGATGCGATTGTCACCGCCACGTCCCTCGGGAGTGAGCCGCTCGGCACCCGATATGCGGCGTACAGCGCAACCCAACTTCCGGTGCTCTATCAGCCAAATCGGGGCGCCCTCGTGGCGTGGAGCAAGCGACTCAAGGCGGCCCTTGGGCCTAGTCCGACCGAGACCTTCCTGCCTGAATTTTTCCACCCGTAGGGCGCGTTAGCACTCTCTTCAACAGACTGCTAACCTCACGGTGCCCCAACGTGGGGCCTACTACCCCAGGAGGAAACTGGCAATGGCCAAGCTCATTACCTTTGACGAAGAAGCTCGTCGCGCCCTCGAGCGGGGCATGAACAAGCTCGCTGACGCCGTGCGCGTCACCCTCGGACCTAAGGGTCGCAATGTGGTGCTCGACAAGAAGTGGGGTGCTCCCACCATTACGAACGATGGAGTTTCCATCGCCAAAGACATCGACCTCGAAGACCCCTTCGAGAAGATCGGTGCCGATCTCGTCAAAGAGGTGGCGAAGAAGACCGACGATGTCGCCGGTGACGGCACCACGACGGCCACCGTGCTCGCGTGGGCGATGGTCCGTGAAGGTCTGAAGAATGTGGCAGCCGGGGCGAACCCGATGTCACTCAAGAAGGGCATTGAAGCTGCGGTGGAAGCTGCCGTGGCGAGTCTTCACTCACTCGCGGCCGCCGCGGACACGACCGAAAAGATTGCACAGGTCGCATCGATCTCTGCCGCCGACTCCGAAATTGGCTCCATGATTGCCGAAGCGATCGAGAAAGTTGGTAAGGACGGCGTCATCACTGTCGAAGAGAGTCAAACGTTCGGAATGGGCATGGACTTAGTTGAAGGTATGCGCTTCGACAAGGGATACATCTCGCCATATTTCTCAACGGACACCGAGCGGATGGAAGCGGTACTCGAAGACCCGTACATCCTTCTCGTGGGCGGCAAAATCGGTGCCGTACGTGACATCATCCCTGTTCTCGAAAAGGTCATGCAGTCGGGACGCCCGCTGTTGATTCTCGCTGAGGACGTGGAAGGTGAGGCCCTCGCGACTCTCGTCGTGAACAAGATTCGCGGAACCTTCCGTTCCGTGGCCGTCAAGTCACCGGGCTTTGGAGAGCGCCGTAAGGCCATGATGCAAGACATTGCGATCTTGACGGGTGGAACGGTCATCGCCGAGGAGGTGGGGCTCAAGCTGGAAAACGCGGGGTTAGAACTCCTGGGTCGCGCACGCAAGGTCGTGGTGACGAAGGATGAAACGACCATCGTCGAGGGCTCTGGCGCCGATGAGGACATCAAGGGCCGCATCGCCCAGATCAAGGCAGAGATCGACAACACTGACTCTGACTACGACCGCGAAAAACTACAAGAGCGTCTCGCCAAGCTGTCCGGTGGCGTGGCCGTGATCAAAGTCGGTGCCGCCACTGAAGTGGAGCTCAAAGAGAAGAAGCACCGCATCGAAGATGCAGTCTCGACCACGAAGGCCGCCATCGAAGAGGGCGTTGTCCCTGGCGGTGGCGTGGCGTTGATTCGTTCGAAGACCGCAATTCTGGCCGTTGCAAATACGTTGGACGGCGATGAGGCGACGGGTGCCTTTATGGTGGCCCGTGCGGTCGAAGAACCGTTGAAGCAGATCGCCGTGAATGCGGGCCTCGAAGGTGGTGTCATTGTGGCGAAGGTGCAAGATTTGACGAACCCGAACGAAGGTTTGAATGCCGCAACGGGCGACTACGAAGACCTCGTGAAGGCCGGTGTGATCGACGCCACCAAGGTGACGCGCTCGGCGCTCATGAACGCAGCTTCCATTGCCGCTCTGTTCTTAACCACGGAGGCTGTCATCGTAGATAAGCCAGAACCGGCCGCTCCCGCCATGCCGGGCGGTGGGATGGACGACTTCTAAAACGTTCACCAACGCGCAGAGTCCCCGGGAACCCCCGGGGACTCTTTGCTTTTTGACTGACTCGGCAGAGTCGTAACGTAATAGATGAAGGAGTTGATGTGGAGAGATACGAGGAGATGCACGCGGGGCTAGAGGGTCCATGGTTGTTCGTTGTACTAGCCCTCGTCATCACGGCGCTCGCCATCGTTTTCATCGTTCGCTACTACCAGCAACGTCCGAACGCGATGCCTGCCGTCGAACCACCGCGAAAGAGCGATAACGAGGCGATTCGCGTCCTTCAATTACGGCTCGCCACGGGCGAAATTTCGGTTGAGGAGTATCACGAAAAGCTCGCCGCGTTACGTTCGTAGCGTGCCACTTTGCAGAAGACTCGTAATCTGACGACATGAGTACTTCACCGATGGGTCCAACGAAGGGCCTCAACGTCATTCACCTCTTTTGTCACGCACAAGGTGAAGTTGACCGCGAACGCGTCCACGATGCCGTCGCCTGGGCAACCGAGCAGGGCGTACAGGTCGTCGTCGCTTCCATCGTGGGAGCAAAAGCAGATATGTGTTTCATGGTGCTGGGATCAGACCTGTGGGATCTTCGAAAGTTTCAATCGAAGATTTCGGCGTCGGGGCTATCGGTGGCTGAGAGCTACGTGTCGGTCACTGAAGTGAGCGAATACGCCCAAGGGATGCCGGAGGAGATGTTGACGGCTCGACTGTATCCCGTGCTACCGCCAGACGGCCTTGCCGCTTTTTGTTTCTATCCGATGAGTAAGCGTCGGGAGGAGAGCCACAATTGGTACGCGCTGCCGTATGACGAACGCGACCAGCTCATGCGCCAACACGGTAAGTCGGGTCGGGAGTTCAAGGGTCGCGTCCTGCAAGTGGTGACGGGCTCCACGGGTCTCGACGACTGGGAGTGGGGCGTCACGCTGTTCGGTGCCCACGTCGATGATCTCAAGGACTGTGTTTATACGATGCGATTTGACGAGGCCTCCACGCATTACGGAGAGTTCGGACAGTTCTATACCGGAATGGTCGGCTCGGTAGATGATGTCCTCGCCGCATCGGTCGGATAGTCAGCGATAGCGTCATACGCGTGAGTGAACCCGTTGGAGAGCGCACGCTACGTCGGTGGGCGGAAGCGCTGGCCGGTATAGCCCGAACGGGTCTCGCGTTCTCTGAAAGTCAGTACGAACGAGAGCGGTTTGACGAGGTTCTCAAAATTGCCGGCGATATCAAGCACGTTGCCGAACTGGGCGACGGTCCCGATAGTCACGTGGAAGAGTGGTACGGCGAGGTGCTTCCCGGTCGCCGTGGCTACGCGACGCCGAAGTTGGCGGTCGGTGCCGCCGTTATGAACGACAAAGGTGAACTACTACTTATCCAACGAGCCGATTCGGGGGTCTGGCTGTACCCCACTGGCTACTGCGATATCGGCTATTCGGCCATCGAAGTTTGTGTGAAGGAAGTCGAAGAAGAGACGGGCATTCAGGTCGAACCCATTCGCCTGCTCGGCATTCTCGACACGTTGCGACACGGAACATCGCGTATGGCGCTCTACTCGATGCTGTTTCTTTGCCGTCAGACGGGCGGTGAACTCAACTTGCACCCACTGGAGTGCTCCGACGCTGGGTGGTTCACTCCCGACAATCTCCCAGGGCCAATTTTCGGTCTCGAACGTTGGGGCGGACCGGTATTTGCTGCCCTCGCTGGTGAGGTGCATCCGCCTTTTTATGACGACCTACGTGATCCCGTTTGGCGAGGAGGGCAGTCGTGAGAGTAGAAGAACTGACGTCGGTCGACCACAAGACGGTGGAGGCGATTCAGCGGTTGATGTCACAGTTGTCGACGAGTGCGCCACCGGTAACCGTGGATGTCATGACGAGCGTTGTGAGTTCTCCCGTGAACACAGTGTTCGTCGCGAGAGATGGCGACGACATAGTGGGCACGCTGACCTTGGTTGTATTCCCGATACCGACCGGGGTGCGCGCGTGGATTGAAGATGTGGTGGTCGACGAATCGGCTCGCGGGAACGGAATCGGTGATGACCTGATCGCGGCGGCAGTTGAGAAATCGCAACGCCTGGGAGCTCGGTCGATCGATTTGACGAGCCGACCGGCGAGGGAAGCCGCACACCGTCTCTACCTCAAGGCGGGATTCATTGTTCGTGAAACCAACGTTTACCGTTTCTCGATTGAGTAATACGGTGATCTCGCGGACGAGGAATCAACGATAGGCGTCAGCATTCTTCTGGACCACTGCGACGTAGTTCGTCCACTGTTCGCCATCAAAGTCGGGAAGGTTCATCGCACTATGGCGATACCCGATGCCTCCATCAATGAGTTCCCGCACGATGTCGGCGTGACCAGCGTGCCGATTCGTTTCGGCCGTCATGTGAACAAGAATCTGGTGCAGAGTGACATTCTTTTTCTCGTCAGCCCACCAGGGAACTACACCCGGGGAGTCGAGGTCGAGGTCGTGGATCGTGCTGTCCGACGCGTCCCACGATGTGTGATACAGAGCGACAATGTCATCGCGCGACTCGTCTGATGTTGCGAACATGTCAAGATTCGGAGCGGCGCCGTCGGCGAACCACGGTAATTCGATCGGACAGGCTCGTCCGAAAGTGTCGGTGAAGTAGCCCAGTTCCACGCTGGCAACGTGCTTGACGATGCCTAACAAGTTGGTGCCCGAGTTGGTGAGTGGTCGTCGGACGTCGTACTCGCTCAATCCATCGAGTTTCCATAGCAGTGCCTCGCGGGCCGTCTTGAGGTAGCCGTGCAAAATTTCTTTCGGTGACATCACACCTCGTAGTCTGCCCTCTCCGACATGCAAGAATGGATGTATGGAGATCGACGCTGCAACTCATCGCACATTGGCAATCACGGCGAATAACTCCACCTGGGAGTTCATCGATATTCCTGACGCCGAGCGCACTATTGACGACACAGAAGAGATGCTCCGTCGGGCGTACGCCGCTGCCTACCACTGGGCGCGAGCCGAAGGTCGCACTCGTCAAAATGACGCCCGCGCCGAGTGGCTCTTATCTCGCGTGTGGCGCGCGACGGGTAACGGCGAACGGACCCTGCACCACGCCCAGCGTTGTCTCGTAATCACCGAGGAGATGGGGCTGAAGGATTTTGACCTCGCCTACGCCTACGACGCAGTCGCGCGGGGGCTCGCGATGACCGGTCGTCGCGACGAGGCCACGACGTGGTGGGAGCGGGCAATGGCCGTTGAAATTGGTAACGATGGCGATCGCCGTCAATTGATGTCAGACATATCGGACGCTCCCTAGCGCACTGCCGGTCAGTTCATCACTACGATTCGCAACGTGCACGACCTCATCATTTCTTCGGGCAATGTCGTTGACGGTACGGGGTCACCCGGCCGCATCGCCGATATCGCCATTCAAGGTGACCGCATCGTTGCCGTCGGGGACCGCGGAACTCTCGGGCGTGCTCGTCGAACGATTTCGGCCGAAGGCCGACTCGTCACCCCGGGCTTTGTTGATACCCATACTCACTACGACGGACAAGCGTCGTGGGATCCGTGGTTGACACCGTCGAGTTGGCACGGTGTAACGACCGTGGTGGGTGGGAACTGCGGTGTGGGCTTTGCCCCGGTCCGTCCACATCAACACGAGTGGCTCGTGCAACTGATGGAGGGCGTCGAGGATATTCCCGGTTCGGCACTCACCGAAGGGATCACGTGGGAGTGGGAGTCGTTCCCCGAATTTCTCGATGCCGTTGCCGCTCGACCGCACATTATGGACTTTGGATTCCAACTTTCTCACGGGGCGTTACGTGGTTACGTCATGGATCAGCGAGGAGCGCGAAATGAGTCGGCGACCGCTGACGACCTGGCCATGATGGAGCAGCTAGCAGTGGAGGCGTTGGCAGCGGGGGCGATGGGAATTTCGACGTCGCGAACGTCGCTCCACAAAGCGAAGGACGGCGAGTTCGTTCCAGGGACTTTTGCTGAACTCGACGAGCTCTTTGTCTTTGCCGATGCACTTCATGGGCATCGGCAACGCACGGGGCACCGGGGGGTGTTTCAACTCGCTATTGAACATGTCGAGGTCCCCGATCAGTTTGAGTGGATGAGGGCTTTTATCGATCGCTCGGGGGCTCGGGTCGTGTTTAATTTCTCGCAGACTCGCCACGCCCCCGATGTCTGGCGCGAGGTCATTCGCCGCCTCGACGACGCGCGACGTGATGGGTACGACATTTTGGGTCAGGTCGCCGGTCGCTCCATCGGCGTCTTGGAGTGCCTCGAAGGAAGCGTGCATCCTTTCATTCGCCACCGGACCTGGCGCTCAATCGCCGAAGCATCTCTGGAAGAAAAGGTTGCCGCACTTCGCGACCCCAGCTTTCGCGATGCGTTGCTGAGTGAGACCCGGTCGAGTTCAACTCCCACGGGCGAACTTCTGATGTCGGCGTGGGACCGGATGTATCCGGTGGGGAATAAGAACATTAACTACGAACCCGATCCGGCCACCGACTCCCTCCAGGCCCTCGCCGATCGCCTCGGACGTTCTCCTCAAGAACTCGCGCTCGACGCGCTACTCGACGGTGACGGACACGGCATGCTCTACGTCCCGCTCTTCAACTACGCCGACGGCGATTTGGAATTGGTACGTCAACTCCATCTTCACCCGTCAACTCGAATGGGTCTTTCTGACGCCGGCGCACACTGCGGTGCCATCTGTGACGGCGGAATGCCGACATTCATGCTCACGCACTGGACTCGTGACCGAGAGCGTGGCGACACCCTGCCCCTTGAATACATCGTCCACCGCCAGACGCAACAGACGGCGCAGCTTTTTAACATGTTCGACCGTGGTGTAATCGCTCCCGGTATGAAAGCCGACATCAATGTCATCGACTACGAAAAACTCGAGTTCTCTCACGCCGAGATGGCCTATGACTTTCCGACTGGGGCGCGACGTTTGGTACAACGAGCGCGCGGTTACGAGCTCACCATGGTGAGCGGAGTCCCCACGGTGGAAAACGATGAATTTACGGGATCGCTGCCCGGACAGTTACTAAGGAGCTAGATGCCTCGCGAGATTGATGAATCGAAGTACATCTCATTTGGCACCTATCGCGCCGACGGCAGTATGGCGCGAACACCCGTGTGGGTTGTGCCGTTCGAAGGCGGCTATGCCTTTTCGACGGAAGGACATTCCCACAAAGTGCGTCGACTCGCAGCTAATCCTCGAGTTGATATTGCGCCATGCACTATTCGTGGCGTCATTGACCCCACCGCACCACACTTTGAGGGAACGGCGGAAGTGCTCACTGGAGCACGTTGCGAAGAAGTCGAAAGACTGGTAGCAAGAAAGTACTTTTTCGCGTGGTGGCTCATGATCGTTCCGAATGAGTGGTGGTCGCGCCTTCGTGGGAAAAATCCCATCAGCGTCGCGATCAAAGTCACCTTGGATTGATGTCACTGCTCATACGAGACCTCAACTTCTCGGATGAGGCGGACTACCGAGCGGCCTCGAACGAATTTGTCGGCAGCGGATTTGACTGGTCCGCGCCACTTGAACCGCAACTGGCCTGGACGGAGTACGTTGCCACGGTGCACGCGTGGTCCCGAGGCGAATCTCTCCCACCCGGGTGGGTTCCCGTCACAACGCGGATTGCTGAGTGGGATGGGGTCGTTGCGGGTCGCCTCTCTGTACGACACGAGCTGAATGACTTCTTGGCGCATGTCGGTGGTCATATCGGGTACGGAGTACGACCCGCATTCCGACGTCGGGGGATTGCGACGGCTCTCTTGCGCGACGGCCTTGAGATTGCGCGCCGAGCGGGCGTGGCGAAAGTTCTCGTGACGTGCCGCGACGACAACATTGGATCGGCCACCGTCATTGAACGGTGTGGCGGGGTGTGCCGCGACACCGTTGAGCACCCTGATGGCGGACAGCCCATGCGCCGGTACGACATCGTTCTTTCTCCCGCCTAAAAAAAACAGTCGGAAGCGACTTAGGCTGATGGTATGAGCCGAGCCCATACTCTCCGCGGCACGGTTTTTGCGTTGTTGTTCGCTGTGGTGATAGGGACGCCCGCACTTGCCGCTGATCGAGTCCCGCAGAAACGAGCACAACCGGCATGCGATCAAGGTGCATTGGTCAACTACAACGCGTACTTCGAGGCTCGCCGCGCAGTGAATATTGCGTTCCGTGATGCCATGACCGCGGCGAATGAGGCGTTTCGTACGACCATGCTCACGGGGACGAAGTCTGAGCGAAAGCTCGCTCCACAGCAACGCCAACATGCTCGCGACGACGCGCGAGCGAACTTCAACCGTGCAGTGGCGGCACTGGGACCACCGCCTACGAAGCCCCCTGGATGTCACTCGACAAAGTTGTAACTAGCACGTGATGATTGATGAAGTGGTTGTGCGTCGTGCCGCCCCAATCGATGCACCCCGTGCCCGCGAAATACGGTGCCTCGCACTGTACGAAAGTCCTCTGGCGTACGGCACGCGGCTAGAAGAAGTTGCGACTCGCCCTCTGCGTTACTGGAGGAATCTGATTCGACAGAGGCCCTGGTTTCTTGCGTTTGATGGCGACACTGTGGTCGGCATGGCGACCACCGATACGTACCACTTCAACGGGGAGACGCATCCGGGTGTCTACGGAATGTACGTCGCTCCTTCGCACCGCGGCACGCGTGTCGCCTTGTTGCTCCTAGAAAAAATTAAGGAGTTCAATCGGTCGTGTGGGCACCACCGCCTCTTTCTCGATGTTGTGATCGGTAACGATCGGGCGGAAGGCTTTTACGAGCGCGAAGGATTCCGGCGTATTGGGGAAGTGCGACCGCTGGACCGCGACCCACGCCGCCACCTCACCCCGATGGTGTGCGACCTGTGATTTCGATTGCCTTGGTATCACCCTCACGTCTCTATGACATTCGGCGACGTGTACTCCGCGATAATCGCCCGGAGGCCAACGTGCGCGATCCCCGGGACGAAGAGGCCGACGCCATTCACGTGGCGGCAATCCATCACGATGCGGTGGTCGGATCGGGCTCGGTCTATCCGTCGACCTGGCCTCTTCCCGAGCCGATGGGACTGACCTATCAATTGCGATATCTGGCCGTTGATCCCGAATTTCAACGTCGCGGAATTGGCGAGAAGTTAATGAGTCGTGTGGAGTCGGAAATCACCGCACGAGGTGCGTACGCCCTGTGGGCGAATGGACGAGATAGCGCCCTTTCGTTCTACACCGCCACGGGGTGGTCGATAGTCCCGGCATCGGCTCACCTCAGCACAGAGACACAGTTGCCGCACCATGTCATCGTGAAGCGTCTTTCAAGGTGACCCGAGGTACGTAGTTCAACAGGTCCTAGGCTGACGTCGTGGCTACGTCTCGCTCCGCTCGCCGTCGTGCCACGTCGCGTCGACGTACCGTGATGGCGCTGGCGAGTGCCGTCTTTTTGACTGCCCTCGGCGCGGGCATCACATCTCAGCGCTTTGGCCAACCCTTCCCCGTTCAGTGTTCCTTACCCTTGGCTGCGGCGACATCCTGCGATTCGACTACTTCAAGCCTGCCGACATCATCGACAACGACGCCGGTCGTGGCCCCGCTCACGGGTCTGGTCGATCCCACGGGGCTCTCCGTCCGTCGACCAGCTTTGACCATCAAGATTGAAAACACTCCCGACGCCCGGCCTCAGTTCGGGGTCGACCGCGCCGACGTGGTCTATGAAGAGATTGTCGAAGGTGGGATTACGCGACTCGCTGCAGTCTTTAATCAGTTTTCCCCGCCCAAGGTTGGACCGGTTCGCTCTGTTCGAAAAACGGACCAAGCAATTGTGTGGTGCCTAGGGGGACTCTTCGCATTTTCGGGTGGAGCACCGTACGCGGTGGCATCCATTTCCACGGCCCCCGTCGAAATTTTTTCCGAGACGCGAGCGGGGATAGCGATGTTTCGAGATCCAACTCGCTATGCACCCCACAATCTCTACGCCAACGCAGCCAACATGTTTCAGTTCAAAGGCACGCCAACTCCACCACGTTCAATATTTACTTTCCGTGAGAGCGGTACACCCGCGAGCGGCAAGAAGGTCAAGAGCTTCCGCGTTGGTTTTCGGATGGGCTACGCAACATCCTTCTACTGGAATGTGACGACGGAGTCGTGGGACCGCGTCATTTTCGCCAAACCTGACATCACCGGTACCGGTGTGCAGGTATCACCGAAGAATGTGGTGGTGATGTGGATCACCTATGCCGGTGGTGTCGGATCGTTTGGTGCGGAAGGAGTCATGGTGGGAACCGGACGCGCCCAAGTATTTACGGGCGGTCGCACCGTTCTGGGAACGTGGAGTCGAGCGACGAAGAGCGATCCCATCGTGTATCGCGATAGTGCCGGCGACGTTATTCCGCTGACACCTGGTCAGACCTGGGTAGAACTCGCCGCGACGAGTGACCCCGTGTCAGTCGTTCACCGCTAACTCACGAGTTTTTCGAGCCGCTCCAGCGTTGCGGTGATGGACCGTGTCGTTTTCCCGGCCCAGTCAAGGAGAGTGAGCGGAAGCCCCCACGGTTTACGAAAGTCGAACGATTCCGTGACGAGTGTCCCATCACCTTGCGGTGTGAGTTCATAGCGCCAGACGAAGCGAGCCCAGTGGCACCACGCAATGACGCGATTTTCCTCAAATTCGACGACACGATTCGCGGTGACATACGAGGCACCCATTTTCATGTCCATTGAAAATCGGGCTCCCAGAAAGAGTCGGTGAGGCGCATCGCCGCGCGGTAGGTGAACGGTTCCCGATCCATCTAATCGGTGATGTTCGTAGGGGTTAGCCAGCAGGTCGAAAATGACTGAAGGCGACGCAGGTATGTATCGAGAAACACTCACGAATCGCTGTGACATGGAGTCAGCCTACGGGTGGTCGCTACGATTTCTATATGAATTTCACATCGCACCGGGACGCCAACGGTGTCCTTGAGCGTGAATCAGAACTCCTCGGATCACGTGGCCCTATTCCCGTTGTGGTCTGGTCACCGAGCGAGCGCATAGCTGAGCATGTTGTGCTCGTTGGTCACGGGGCCGCGGGTGACAAACGTGAAGATTATGTTGTGGCGTTCGCCGACTACTTAGTTCGTCGCCACTCCGCCGCGGTGGTCTCCATTGATGGCCCGGTGCACGGGCGCCGACGTGAGTACCTCGGACTCGGGTCGTCGCAACCGTTTTTGGATTTTGTCGCTGCGTGGTCGTCAGATGATGCGATGACCGATGACATGATTTCGGATTGGACGACAACGTTAGATGCGGTGCTACAGAGCGACATGACCGTGCCTTACGCAAAAGTGGCGTACTGGGGTTTGTCGATGGGGACGATTCTGGGACTGCCATTCGTGGCGCAAGAGCCCCGTATTGCGGCCTGCGTGCTCGGACTGATGGGCGCAACCGGACCGACACACGATCGGATCACTCGTGACGCCCGCAGACTCCGTATTCCGACGATGTTCCTGATGCAGTGGCACGACCAGTTCTTCCCTCGAGAAGTTGCACTGACACTCTTTGACGAACTTGGCTCCGATATCAAGACTCTCGTCGCGAACCCGGGTGTACACGGTGGGGTACCACCGCGGGCCTTCGACGCTTCGGCCCGTTTTCTTTTCGAGCACCTCGCCTGAGCTGATTAGGCTGACAACGTGTGCGCCATGAGTGTCGGATTTCTCGGACCTCACGGCACGTTCACGCACGAAGCGCTGTTGCGCCAATCTGACTTCGCCCACGTCGCGGCCGTACCCTTCCCGACGATTGAGGATGTTCTCCAGGCGGTCGCAGCGGGCGAGGTCACGTACGGAGTGGTCCCGTTGGAGAACGCCATAGAGGGCACCGTGTCCGCCACGGTCGACTCACTGATTTTTGATCACGACGTTCTCATTGAGCGAGAGATTGTGATGCCTATTTCACTGAACCTGCTCGCACCTCCGGGAGTGGCGCTCGCCGATATTACGGAGGTGTGGAGTTACCCCCATGCGCTGGCACAATGTCGGACGTTTTTGCGAACGCTTGGTTCGGTCGAAACACGGGTCGCCGCTTCAACTGCCGACGCCGCACGAGTGGTCTCCGAGGTGGGCGGAACTTCAGCTGCCGTTGCTCCATCCGTGGCGGCCAATCTCTACGGACTTCATGTCCTCGCTACTGATGTTGAAGATCACGTCGGCAACGCAACCAAGTTTGTGGTGGTGGGCCGATCGTCCATCCCCGCCCCCACTGGCCACGATCGAACCACGATTGTGTGTTTCCAAGACGCCGACCGCCCCGGATCGCTCTACGGGATTTTGGGTCGTTTTGCCGCGCGAGATATCAACCTCACCCGCCTCGAATCGCGTCCAACGAAGAAGGGTCTCGGCGACTACTGCTTTGTCATTGAACTGGAAGGACATGTCGCCGATGACGTGGTGGGGGACTGTCTGGCGGATCTCCAGGCGCATCACAC
Organism: Acidobacteriota bacterium; assembly: GCA_018970215.1. Taxonomy (GTDB): domain Bacteria; phylum Actinomycetota; class Acidimicrobiia; order Acidimicrobiales; family RAAP-2; genus RAAP-2. The sequence continues at coordinate 66,717 of JAGWWX010000003.1, forward strand.
CCGTATCAAGTTCCTCGGCTCGTATCCCGTGACGGGTGACGTCGCCGCCTCGGCGCGTGCGGAGATCACCGAGGCTCGAGGCGAGGCTGACCGCTGGCTGGCCGAACTCCGGTCAAAGGTCGAACCTCACTCCTAAAGTGATGAGAGTGTCGTGAAAGGTAGATATGTCCAGTAACACGCTTACCAATCGTCGAGTTCGAGTGATTGCCGACGTCTTTCCCGAAAGTCTCGTCAGCGCCGTCGCTCTCATTGTCGGTGGTGCTGCTCTCGTCGGTCTGCTCGCCCAGGTGTCGATTCCTTTGGGTTTCACGCCCGTACCCGTGACCGGCCAGACTCTCGGTGTGCTCATCGTGGGGTCGGCGCTGGGATTCTCCCGTGCGTCAGCGTCGATGAGCCTGTACCTTCTTGCCGGACTGGCGGGTGTGCCGTGGTTCGCAGGAGGAATGAGTGGCTACGCGCCATCGTGTGGCTACATCGTTGGTTTTATTCTCGCATCCGCATTTCTTGGTCGAGCGGCCGAACGGGGCGCCAGTGGCTCCGTTCTGCGGAGCGTCCCCTCGATGCTGATCGCTGAAGCGATTATTTACATTGTCGGAGTGACGTGGTTGAAGATTGATCTCGGTGTGTCATGGTCAACGGCTCTCTCACTCGGATTTACTCCCTTCATTGCGGGGGACGTCATCAAGGCCGCCATTGCCGGCTGCCTCCTTCCGACGGCGTGGAACATCGTCAAGAAGTCCAAGTAGTTCACTGTTTGAGGGACTCCGGCTCGTGAAAATGGCACTCAGTGTCGAGTGTTCCACACGATGAAGAAGGAAGATTTATGAGCACTGCAGGATTTCGTAGTCCACTGTTTGCGCTGTCGTCGATGTACATCGACGATTTGGCGGAAAAAAATTCGCTCTTCGCCATCACAGAAGGTCTGGGGACACCCACTACCTTGGCGGATTTTTCGCCACGCGCTACCGAAGCGCGCATCGCTCAGCTGCGACACTTTCTCGCCGCGCTCGACAGTGCGGAAAATACACCGACCGATGACATCGACCGCATCGCGGCGATTGTCATGAGAGAGCGGTGGACGAGTGCGCTTCATCTCGCCGAGTCGGGAGAGTCGGACCGAACATTTTCGGTGCTGTGGTCGCCTGTATCGGAGATACGCCAGGCGTTCGACCTGATCCCCCATGAATCGGACATCGACCGAGAGAGGATTGTGGGGTGGCTCGGACAAGTCCGTCCCGCCCTGGCGACGTGGAAAGAAACACTCGATCGTGTCGCTTCTCGCGGAGAGCTTCCTTCACGCCGACACGTGCTCGGCGTCGCCGAACAGGCCGTCACCTATAGCGAAGGAACTTTTGACCACCTCGTGTCAACGGTGGAGACATCACACGGACCGCAGCCCGCGTTGCGGGCCGCTGCCGCCGAGGCCCAAGCGGCTTTCGGAGAGTTTGGTCGAATGCTGTCCTCGACGTACGCCCCTCAGGCAACGGCGTCTGACTATGTCGGTGAACGGCGGTATCTCCTGTGGGCATCGCATTTCACGGGTAAGACCCTCGACCTTCATGAGCTCTACGCCTGGGGCTGGCAGGACTTGAGCGCGATCCACCGTCGGATGATGGAACTGGCGAAGGAGTTTGCTCCGAACAGTGCAACACTCGCGGACGCCATCGACGTTCTTGACGCTGACGAGAAGTACCTCATTCACGGCGAAGCGGCCCTGATTTCGGCACTAGAGAAAATTATTGAAGGAGCTAACTCGGCCCTTGAGGATAAGTACTTCGCCATTGACCCACGAATTCGTCACTGTGACGTGAAGTTGGCCCCTCCAGGTTCGGCCTCGGCGGCCTACTACATCGGCCCCAACGAGGATCTCTCTCGGCCGGGTTCGACGTGGTTTCCCACGATGGGCGCGACGGAGTTTCCACTCTGGCGCAGCATCTCTACGTGGTATCACGAGGGCGTCCCCGGACACCACCTCGAGAGTGCAACATCTTTGATCAATGCCGACCGACTCTCGCGATTTCACCGAATCGACGGTTGGATATCGGGTTACGGAGAGGGCTGGGCTCTGTACGCCGAACGACTGATGTTTGAACTCGGCTTCATGTCCGACTACGGAGCCGAAATGGGGTATCTCGTCAGCCAGGCGCTGCGCGCTGCGCGCATTGTCGTTGATATCGGCATGCACCTGCAGCTGCCGGCTCCGGCCGACCTCGGGTATCTGGAGGGAATTGGTGACTGCTCGGGTCGTGTGTGGACACCAGAAATGGCCGTCGCCCTACTGCAGTTTCGCGCCTGCCTCACGAATGTCGAAGCGACGAGCGAGGTCGATCGCTACCTCGGCAACCCCGGTCAGGCGATTAGCTACAAGGTCGGGGAGCGTGAATGGATTCGCGCCCGGGAGGCGGCGACAGCCCGATATGGGGAGAAGTTTGATTTCAAGAAATTCCATAAGTTCGCCCTTGACTTGGGGCCCATGGGGCTTGATTCCTTCGCGTCAGAGATGGCCAACTTCTAGCAAAACCTGAATTTTGCTACACATTTACCGCAGCTGGCTGCTTTGTGAAAAGTCGCACAAAGCGATGGACGGTGACCTAGAGCCCCGGCGGTGCGCCGCACGGGCTTTACGTGAAATTTCTGTGATCCCGATTTGACACGCCTTACATAAGAGGGTAGTAATAACCCTGTGTCAACCGACACAAACAGCTTCAACTAGTTAGGAGTGAAAGTTGTTGAAGAATAGAATAACGAGGGTTGCATCAGCAGCTGCTCTGGCCGTTGGCGCGTTTCTGATTCCAGTCGCCGCTAACGCCACGGGTACGTCCGCTGTTGTATCACTCGACAATGCAGTCGCGGGGTGGAACAACGCAACTTCTGCCAACAACGACTACCGCCTTGGATTGATGTTGAATCTCATCACCCCTGGGCCGTACTACCTTGACCAGGCTGGCAAGTTGGTTCTTAACAAGAACTACGTGTCGTCTGCAACCTCGGCGGTGAAGAGCGGCAAGCAGGTTGTCACCTACGTGATCAACCCGAAGGCTGTTTGGTCGGACAACGTTGCAATCAACGCTGATGACTTCATTTACATTTGGCAGGCTCTCAGCTGCAACGAGGCCTACACGGACAAGGGTGGAGCACCGTACGACGCTGCAGGTTGCAGTGGCTACGACCAGATCGAGTCCGTCAAGGGTTCGCTGCCGAAGTCGGCTTCTGGTGCTGCACTGGCGTGTGACGCCGGTTCAACTGCCAACCGCAATGCGGGTCTTTGCCCCAACGGTAAGACCGTGACCGTGACCTTCAAGGCCGGCCAGTCATACCCTGAATGGCAGGGCCTCTTCGGTCTGCTTCCGGCCCACAAGATTCGCGTGACTGGCTTCAACACCGGCTACGACGATGACGACACCGCACTGGACAACGTCCTGTCGGGTGGTCCGTACAAGCTGAGCAGCTTCAACCGTGCTGACAACAACTACACCTTTGTGAAGAACCCACGTTGGTGGGGCACCGCAGGCAAGCTGGACACCATTGTGTTCAAGGACCTCGGTAGCGACAACAACGGTGTGGCTGGTCTCGAAGCCGGTGACTACAACGTCTTTGAACCGACTGCCATCACCGCGACGATCAAGGCTCAGGCCGACGCCGCGGATGTTTCGCAGCAGATCAAGAAGGGCTACCAATTTGAGCATCTTGACTTCAACATGGGCACCACCGAGGACTACAACGTTGGTCCGGGTAACGCCGCTGTTCGTAACGTCAAGGTCCGTCAGGCCATCGCCTACGCGATTAACCGTGACGCTCTGATTGCCGCCACCGCCGGTGCGATTTACAACACCGACGTTCTTGACAACCGCATCTTCATGATCGGTCAGGACGGCTACAAGGCCAACGGTAAGGCGTACGACATCGGTGGTCTTGTCACTGGTCGCGCTAAGGCGAAGACCTTGTTGACGGCTGCTGGTTACAAGTACAACACGACCGACGACTACTACCACATCGGAACCACGACTGGTCCGAAGTTGACCCTCAAGCTCGTGATGAACGGTACGACCGCTCGTCTTGCTGAGGCTCAGCTCATTCAGTCGATGCTCCGTGCGGTGGGTATCAGTGTGACTATTGCAACGGCCACGAACGGTTCGTCGCTCGGTCACGCCGTGTCCTACGACATGGTTATCTTCGCGTGGGTCGGTTCGCCGTTCCTCTCGGGTAACAAGGACATCTACTCGTGTGACGGTGGATCAAACTTCGGTGGATACTGCAATGCTGCGGTTGACACCAAGATGACCGCCGCGAACAAGTCACTCACCATGGCTGCCGAAGCCAAGCTCTATGGCGAAGCCGATGCGCTCATGTGGAATGACATGCCGACCCTGCCGCTGTACCAGAAGGCGAACTTCGCCGCCTGGAAGGGCCTTACGGGTGTCGTGGTCAACCCGACCTCGGCTGGTATTACCTGGAACGCTGACAAGTGGGCTACTAGCTAGTTCGCTAACAGCGAAAGAATTCCCAGTGCGGGGAGGGGCTTGTCCCCTCCCCGCACTGCTTTTGCCTGGTCGCTTACCACCCTTCGGATAGACTTTCTTAATGCTTCGGTACCTATCACGTCGCTTTGCAGCGAGTGTTCTCGTGCTGCTTACGGCTTCCTTCCTGGTCTTTACCTTTGTGTCGTATTCGGGAGATCCGCTGTTTGATCTCAAGATGAACCCCCATACGCCGGAATCCACCATTCGTTACCGCGAACACCTCTTGCATTTGGACGTTCCTCTTATTCCGCGGTTTTGGATTTGGCTCAAGGGAGTCATTTTCCACTTCGATTTCGGCACCACCATGTCGGGTGACGCCGTTCGTCCGCAACTCTTTGCTCACATGTTCATCACGCTACGTATGGTGATCGCAGCGCTGATTATTGCGATGATTGTCTCCGTTTCACTAGGTGTGTACGCTGCCCTCCGTCGCAATCGCACGCCGGACCGTGCAATTCAAGTGGGTTCATTCTTCTTCCTCGCGACTCCCGTATTCGTCACAGGACTGTTCTTCCAGTATTTCGTAGCCGTACCTATCGACAAGTGGGCTGGAAAGCAGATCTTGTCGACGTCTGGATCTTCGAGCGTCTTCGCTGAGGGCAACTTCTTTCAGCGCATACCCGACTACTTGTCCCACATGACTCTGCCGACTCTGACTCTCGTATTGGCCATCTTTTCTTCGTGGACCATCTACCAGCGGTCGTCAGTCATTGAAACGATGAGTCTTGACCACGTACTCTTCGCGCGGTCTAAAGGTCTTAGCCCTCGTCACGTAATGCGTCGACACATTCTCCGTAATGCGCTTATTCCCGTCGTCACAGTTATGGCTCTGGATTTTGCGGGTCTTCTCGGTGGAGCTCTCATCACTGAGTCGGTGTACTCGTGGAACGGTCTCGGCCGCTGGTTTATCGGCGGCGCATCGCGACTCGACATCAATGTCACATTGGCGTACCTCTTTCTTACGGCGTTTTTTGTGATTTCATTTAATTTCTTGGCGGACGTTTTGTACGCCCTCCTCGACCCTCGAATTAAGAGTCAGCGGTAGGTCATCGGATATGGCACGTTCGAAGCAGATTGATCCCAATGTTGCAGTAACCCAGTGGCGTCTCGTCGCTCGCCGATTTCGCCGAGAAAAATTGGCTATTGCCGCACTTATTTTCTTGACCCTTCTCGTGATTTTCTGCATTGCGCAGACGACGTTGAATCCAGAGGGCTGGTCGACTCTCGACTGGATGGCCTTTGGACAGCCGCCGAGTTGGAAACATCCTTTTGGAACCACCGATGCCGGACTTGATCTCTTCTCCGGCTGCCTTCGGGGGGTGCTGCAGGATATAGAAATTGCTCTCTTGGTGTCGACTCTCTCAATGACGATTGGTACATTCGTCGGAGCCGTGGCCGGTTACTTCGGTCGTTGGGTCGACGCCGTTTTGATGCGTGTCGTTGACCTTTTGTTAGTCGTACCGGGTCTGACAATTTTGATTGTGATGAGCAACACTCTCGGGAAGAAGTCAAATGCTCCGGAATTGGTTGCCATTTTGATTGGATTTATTTCGTGGACTGCTCTTGCCCGACTCGTACGTGCCGAATTTCTCGCGCTCAAGGAACGGGCATTTGTTGAATCGGCCAACGCACTCGGCGCAGGACCATGGCGAATCATTTTTAAGCATCTGATTCCGAATGCGGTTGGAACAATTGTCGTCAATACGACCCTCACGATTTCTGGCGCCATTTTGCTCGAGTCGACCTTGTCGTACTTGGGCTTGGGTATCACCCCTCCGGCGGTCTCGCTCGGTATGTTGATCCAGCAAGGTCAAGCAGCTGCCGCCACAAGCCCATGGCAGTTCTTCTACCCTGCAGGACTCTTGCTCACCATCATTCTTTGTATCTTTGCCATCGGTGATGGCCTCCAGAGCGCATTTGACCCTCGGAAAGTTAGGTAGGGACTAATGACGGAACCAATTTTGAAAGTAGATGATCTTCACGTCACATTCCCGACAGAAGGCGGAGAAGTCCGTGCGGTGCGTGGAATTAATTTCGACTTAGCGCCACAGGAAATTCTTGGCATTGTCGGTGAGTCTGGATCGGGGAAGTCGGTGACATCTCTGGCGCTGATTGGCCTACTGCCGAAGAGTGCCCGTATTACGGGATCCGTAGTTCTGGACGGCTACGAAATGGTCGGAGCTGCCGAGAAAGACATCTACAAGTTGCGCGGTGCGGAAATCGCCATGATTTTCCAAGACCCCATGACCTCGCTTAATCCGGTCTACACGATTGGTGCACAGATCACTGAGGCACTTCTCGCGCACCGTGAAATGTCCAAAGAGGAGGCGCGCGCGGAAGCGGTCCGACTTCTCTCCCTGTCGGGGATTCCTCGTCCTGATGAGGCCTTAGATAACTTCCCTCACGAGTTCTCGGGCGGCATGCGCCAGCGTGCGGTGATCGCTATCGCCATGGCCAACAACCCGAAAATTATGCTCGCTGACGAACCGACGACAGCACTCGATGTCACGGTCCAGGCGCAGGTGCTCCAAACATTGCAGCGGGCGTTGGACGAGACTCACGCAGCACTGATCTTGGTAACGCACGACCTCGGCGTCATTGCCGGCTTGGCACAACGTGTCATCGTGATGTACGCCGGACGAATTGTTGAGTTTGCTCACGTCGACGATCTTTTCTATCGTCCCTCAATGCCCTACACTCACGGACTTTTGGGATCAATACCGAGTCCGACCGAAGACTCCGATGGCCCTCTTCGCCAAATCCCAGGAAACCCCTTGACAATGGTCGGTGAACTAATTGGTTGTCCATTCGCATCACGCTGTCCAATGGCTCAAGATATCTGTCTGCGCGAAGAACCGACACTGCAGCGAGTGACGACCAATACTGAGCGCGAACAGTACTCGGCATGTCACTTCCGCGACGATGTGAGCAAGGCGCCCGTTGCATCAATGTTTCTTGAATCTGAGGTGAAGTGAGTATGGAGACACAGCAGGTGACGCAGAGTTCGA
>JAGWWX010000090.1 GCA_018970215.1 Acidobacteriota bacterium
CTTGCGGGTGGATTCACGGTGGTCGCCACCGTTCGGTCGACAGACGCGGAAGCGCGGGTGCGAGAAGCGCTCACCAACAGCGATCTGAGCCGGCTGTCATTTGTTATCGCCGAACTCACATCGGATCTCGGTTGGGATGAAGCGATGACGGATGCGACGTACGTCATTCACACGGCGTCGCCGTTTCCGGCAGCTCAACCTCAAGACCCCGACGAACTCATCGTTCCTGCTCGCGATGGCGCGCTGCGAGTACTCCGTGCGGCCGAGCGGTCACATGTCCGGCGTGTCGTACTGACGTCATCGTTCGCGGCCGTGGGTTACTCACGTGACAACCTAGAAGTCCCCTTCACCGAAGCAGACTGGACCGATCCTTCCGGCGATCAGACGCCCTATGTCAAGTCGAAGACCATCGCGGAGCGCGCGGCATGGGACTTCGTCAGTCAGCCTGACGTGCACGTGGAGCTCTCCGTTATTAATCCCGTGGCCATCATCGGACCCGTGCATGGTCGAGATTTCGCTTCCTCTATCGGAATGGTCTTGATGTTGACGACGGGCATGATGCCGGGAAACCCCAAACTGAGCTTTGGCGTCGTGGACGTCCGCGATGTCGCCGACTTGCACATTCGCGCCATGCTGCATCCTGCGGCCGCCGGGCAGAGATTTCTCGCAGTTTCTCGTTCCCCCGTGTGGGTGCAGGAGATGGCCCTCGCGCTTCACCGCCTCACACCGGAGTTTGCTCGCAAGGTGCCGAAGCGTCAACTTCCGAACTGGCTCGTGCGCCTCGCCGCAAAGCGCCAGCCTGCACTGGCGTCTTTTACCTCCGAGCTAGGAAAAGCCAAGCTCATCAGTAATGACCGTGCGGTAAATATTCTCAAATGGAACCCTCGTTCCGTGGATGAGTCGTTGGAGTCCACCGTTAGAAGCTTGGCGGCGGTCGGGGTGATCTCAGAGTAGCAGTCGAGACGACGAATATTTTGCAAAACGTATTCCGAAATGCCCATTGGGCTACTTTCCTACGCTGACCCGTGTGCCTCGTAAGCCTGAACCTCACGTTGAGAAACGAATTATTGAGTCGGCGCTAGAGCTCATCCGTCAACACGGTCTCGGTCGACTACGGGTTGCCGATGTCGCCCGCGAAGCGAACACCACCGTTGCCATGGTGTATCGGCGATTTGTCGACCGCGACGGACTCATTGATGCGACAGTGGCGCACTTTTACGAGCGTCGGATCGAAACAGCCATAACGCGAGCCAATGAGCTGCTCGAACGACCCGCCGGTATTCACCTCATCGACGTCGTGGATGCTCTGCCACTCCCCGACTACAAGGGATCCGAGAAGATTCAAGAGCTCATGTCACGGGTACCAGGTTTGGCTGTCGAAAACTCCACCTTCGCCATTCGAATTCGCAGATTTCTCAATGACGTGACGCCAACCTTTGAGGAACTGATCGATAGGGTCGTTCAACGGCTTCCGCCCGAAGAGAGATTCGATCCACGAATCATCACGGTCTACATCATGAATCAAATGTGGATTTTCAACGATCTGCGCGGTCCGTATCGAATTTCCAATGCCGAGTATCGCGAGTTTGTGCTCCAGTTAATGACTGATTCGCAGTATCGCGGCTAGATCGAACCGACGACGTGGGATTCGCGGCGTCGAATCCGTAACTCGGTCTCCAAGGTGTCCCCGTACCACGGGAACGTACGTTCACGGCGAAAGTGCCACAGATTTGACCAGTTGATGACGGAAAACAGGTACATGGGAACCTCCATTTCGGCCCCCCGTGTGAGGTCACCCTACCGGTTTGCCTCACGGAAACGGACACGTCGGAGACCGTGAATGGCGATTGGCCCGTTCTAGGCTGAACGCCATGTCGATGCGAGCCTGGCCGGTGGTACTCCGGGTGACGCGGCGCTGGATTTTCCCCTGTCTTCTCGCTCTTTTCTTTGTCGTACCCGCCATTGGACTGTTTCGCCTGCCGTCAACATCGATGGAAGAGTCGTCGATTCTGCAATATGCGAGCATGACCGCGGAGGGTCATACCCCTACGCAAGATTTTTGGACGGAATACGGGCCACTGAATGTCTACGTTCCAGCGGCCGCCTTTTCGGTAACGGGTCCGTCGCTATTCGTTGAGCGTGTCATCGGACTCATCTACCGCGCCATCTTGCTCGTTGCTCTCTACGCAATTTTGCGTGGCTACTCCCGGCGTATGGCGATACTCGGCGTCACACTCATGTGGTGGCTCTTGGCACCATGGGGCGCCATGGCGTACGCGTGGATCGGCGGGCTAGGAATGGCACTCGCCGCGATTGCGATAGCGACGACGTCAGCAACAATGTCGCGATGGCGCCTCTTTACCGCTTCACTGTGTGCCGGCATCGCACTGGCATTTCGCCCCGATCTCATTGTCGCGGTCGCGTGTGGTTTTGGGATTGCCGTGTGGCCGCAACGAGCAAAATGGAAAGTAATTGTCGGGGGACTTTCAGTGGGTCTGTCCCCCTATCTTCTATTACTCGTAACGGCGGGGCCCGCCAATATCATTCGCAACCTTGTGGTCGATCCACTTATTCACCTTCGTGATGGACGAGCGTTACCGTTTCCGCCGTCGTGGAAGTGGAATGCTGAATTCTTCTCGAGGGTACAGCAGTATGTCGATGCACTAACTAATCGCAACTGGTACGGCGCTCCCCTCGTCGTGCAGATTGCCGAACTCTTTTGGCTCCTTGTCGTCGTTGCTCTCGTGGTCGCAGTGGCGACCTGGCACGTACGTCGCAGCGACCGTGTCATGCTGGCCGTGGGAGTGTTCAGCTTGCTACTCGCCACCAACATCTATCAGAGGGCCGACATCTCACACATGCGGCTCGTGGGAGCCCTGTGGATTGGCGTCACTCCCTTAGCAGTATCGATCGTGACGCGACGTTGGTTCCGAGACCAGGGAAAAGTGGCGCTCGCAGCCACCGGTACAACGATGCTGCTCTTAATTTTGGTGGCACCGAGCATTTCCTTTGCCGCCTTCTACCAACTCGTACACCGCACGACAACCCCCATTCTTTCGTACAGCGTTGGACATCGCGACATCATCGCTTCAAGCGCTACTGAACTCTCGGAAGTTCGTCATGCCGTCGGTTTGTTGGACGAAGTGTCGTCACCCGGCGATCGCTTCTTTCAAGGACCAAGCGACCTTCGCCTGACGAACTACAACGAGCCGTCTTTCTACTGGCTCCTCCCCTCACTGACGCCTTCGACGTACTTTCTCGAAATGAATCCAGGAATTTCTAATGCTCCCAATAGTCGACTTGCACG
>JAGWWX010000021.1 GCA_018970215.1 Acidobacteriota bacterium
AACTGACCGAGGCCCTGGCACGATGTGCCGTCGGGGAGGAGGGTCGACAACGAGGACGGGAAGGTCGCACCCTCGTGGAGAATCGATTCACGAATGCGGCGGCGGCGGCCCAGATTCGACGTTTCGTCACTTCGATAGTGAGTCGATAACGCTCTGTAACGCTGCGATGTGGTGTTCGGCGGAGAACTCAGCGGCGTGAGCGCGCAGGGAGGCGGCGTCCCATGAACGCTGCAAGGCCGCACGAACGGTGGTGGCGATCATGGCAGGGGAGAGGGCGTCCTCATCGATGAGAACACCCGTACGCGGAGTAATGGTGTCGAGGTAGCCACCACTTCGTCGTGCCACGGTGGGAATTCCCGAGGCGGCCGCCTCGAGTGGGGTAATGCCGAAGTCTTCGTGGCTGAGGGCGAGGTGGAGCGATGACGTGGCGTACGCGTCGGCTAACGCTGCGTCATCGAGTGAGCCAGTCCACGTGACATTGTTCGTACTCCTCGCCGTGAGAGACGCACGTAGCGGACCGTCACCCACGATGCGGTACGTCACGTCGGGGGTGAGTGCGGCGACATCCAGGACGAGATCGAGATTCTTATAGGGAAGGGCACGAGCGACCACCACCACATCGCTGATTGGTGTCGTGCGGTGTGGCGCCACACGTAGGTCAACGGGCGGCGCAATGACCGTGGCGTCGCGTCCGTACACCTCTCGAATGAGGTCACGAGTGAAGGTGGAGTTCGCCACGTAGATGTCTGCCCGTCGAGCGGCCCGCTGATCCCAACGTCGAAGGCGGCCAAAGAGAAGGCGTTGAGCGATTCCCGCACCTCGTGGCGCGTCGCCGCGACCAAAGTATCGATCCGTTTGGTAGAGCCACCGTGCGGGCGCGTGGCAGTACACGACCAGTGCGCCGTCGGTGGAATATCCGTGCGCCCACCCAGAGGACGACGCGACTGTGACATCGGCATCAATTCGTGTGGCACTGACGGTCGGCGCTAACAGCGGCAGGGCGTTTCGATGGTGATGACGTAGATAGGCGATGTGGTTGAGCGGTGAAACGCGGAGTGCGTCCCTCCGAAACGTTGGATACGTAGAGTCCGAGTCGAACAAAGTTGTAAAGAGCGGTGCATCGGGCCACGACGCGTGCCACGTTGCCACCACCCGCTCGGCTCCGCCCCGCTGCGTCAGGTAGTCGTGGGCGAGTGCGAGGGGAACTCGCGGCATCTCAGTAGGCGCCGAGTCCGCGCAACATCGCCCGCGGTGTGTCAACGCAGATTTTGATATCCCACCACAGGGCCCACGCGGTGACGTAGAGGTAGTCCAACTGGCGCAGCTCTTCGGCGGTGAGATCGTTACGTCCGGAGACCTGCCAGAGACCAGTGATACCGGGTCGTACGTCGAACCGTCGGGCGTAGTGAGGATCGTCAATATCGGACTCGCTCACGATGAAGGGCCGAGGACCAACGATGCTCATGGAGCCAAACAGGACGTTAAGAAACTGAGGAATCTCGTCGAGTCCGGAACGACGAAGAACTCCACCAATGGCGGTGCGTCGATTCGACTCGTGCAGCTTGCCTCGACTGACATAGAGCGGCACGTCGGCCGACGACGTTCCTTCGGGCAACGGACTGTCCCGGCTCTCGAGTCGCATCGTTCGAAACTTCAAAATCGTGAACGGCTTGCGATGGCGTCCGAGTCGCTCCTGACGAAAGAGGACGGGTCCTCTCGAGGTCAGCTTGATGGCGACCGCAATCACAAGGGCGAGAGGAATCGTCACAATCAATGCGATGAGTGCGACGACAACATCAAATGTGCGTTTCATGAAGTGGTCAAAGCGCGACACATTACGGGGGGCCATCTCGAGCAGAGGTAAACCCGAGAGGTCGGTGAGTCGACTGCGCCACGAGATCACCTCAAACATTCGGGGAATCAAGGCGGTGTCGACGAGTTGAGTCGTTCTGCGGTACCAAAATGCCACCTCGGAGCTCATCTCGTTAATCGATCCGAAGATCACGCGATCGAGGCCGTGTTCGGCGACGAGGGATTCGATCTCGTCAATCGTGCCAATGGTGTCGAGTCGGTCATCGGGCTGTAGAGAAATACGTCCGAAGAGCGCAATGCCTCGCTGGAGATGAAGGTGCGTGGCGATTCGCTGATAGGTCGAACCGTCGTCGATGACGGCAATCCGCACGGGCCGTCGTGACATGACCGCCGCGCGGAGAAGACTGCGATAGAGAGCGATGACAAAACTCGTCATGACCACGCCGACGATGATCTGTGTCGGAACTTGAATCTCCACACGTCCATATCGGTGGGCAAGATACGAAAAGCCCATCGCGATGATTCCCCCGAAACTGGTGGCCATCGCGTACTCCTTCAGCTCGGTGAAGGAGTTCTGTGTCGGACTGCGTCGGCTCAGTCGATACTGCGACGAGATTGCCATACCCACGACAATCCCCAAGGGGAACCAAAAGCCGTGTCGAATGTTGACGGCGAGATGGTCCAAGCGATTGAAGTCATTGCGGGTAATGAGATTTAAAAGAAGAAGGCCAAGAAAGAAGCCGAGGGCGCTGGCGAGGTAGTCACCAAGAACCAGGACGGCTGTATAGCGACGTGATGTGAGACCCCTACGGCGGCGGAGCGCGGGACGATAGGCCGCGAGCGGGCCGTCGGTAATCGACACGGCCAAATCCTACGCAGTGAAGTGACCAATCTCCAAGTGTCAGCCCATGGCGTGGGCGCCACCATCGACGTACACGATCGACGCAGTCGTGCCGCGCATCAGTGGTGACAGTAAGGCCACCGCGGTGTCGTGCACCGGCGTGGCGTCACGGACATCCCATCCGAGCGGGGCCCTCTCGTGCCAACGATCTTCGAACTCTTCGAACCCAGGAATACTGCGGGCGGCCATAGTCCGGATGGGACCCGACGCGAGCATATTGACTCGGATTTTGTCGGGTCCAACTTCTTTGGCGATGTATCGGCCGAGTGATTCGAGTCCAGCCTTGGCGACACCCATCCAGTCGTAGTGGGGATACGCGCGTGTTCCGTCAAAGTCCAGCGCGATGACACTGGCACCTCCGTGCGCAGTGCTCGCTTGGAGGAGAGGACGAAAGTGCTTCACCAGTGCGGCGAGCGAAAAGGTTGAGATTTCGAGTGCGGTCGCTACTTCGGCGAACGACGTGGCCAACATGCCGCGGCCGAGTGCCGACTCGGGCGCAAAGCCGATTGCGTGAACGAGACCGTCGAGGCGACCCCACTCGCGGGAGATGATCTGCGTCGCCTCGGCAATCTGTGCATCATCGGTGACATCCAAGGGGATGACGTCGTGTTGCACGCCGAGGCGTTTTGCCATCCGTCGCGTGAGTGAGAGCCCCCGGCCGGCACCGGTGAGGCGGACATCGGCACCTTCGCGAAGGGCGGCCTCGGCGATACCAAACGCCAACGAATCGTCGGTGAGTACGCCCGTGATGAGGATGCGATGTCCGCGGAGGAGTTCCACGGCTTCAGCGTAGGTCGTTCCGTGTGTGGCGTTGGGCGTGTTAGATAGACAAATGGAAAAGTCAGTAGGCATTATCGGCGGTGCAGGTCCAGCCGGACGTGGTCTGGCGGCACGGCTCGCCACGGCGGGCTATGCAGTGACCGTGGGTTCGCGGACGGCCGAACGCGCAGTGGAAGTGGCCGCCGCCGTCGCTCATAACGGTGACGGTTCGATCGTCGGTGGCTCGAATGAGGATGCTGCCCGTTGTGACATCGTGATTGTCGCGACGCCCTGGGATGGGGCAGTGGAGACGGTGACGTCCGTTCGCGATGCACTTCAGGGCAAGACCGTGGTGTCGATGGTCAACGCTCTCGTTAAACAAGGTCGCGAACTCGTTCCGCTTGTGCCTCCCCGCGGCTCCATGACGGCCGAGATTGCGGCAGCGCTACCCGCATCGCGCGTCACCGGGGCATTTCATCACCTACCGGCAGCTGATATGGAGAACCTTGCGAGCGGCCTCGATGCCGATGTCATGGTCGTTGGTGATGACATCGCCGCCCGACGAGAAACGTTGGAACTGACGAACGCCATGCTCGGTTTGCGAGCAGTGGAGGTCGGATCGCTGGCGTTGGCTGGCGCGGTCGAATCCTTCACGGCCGTGTGTATTTCGGTCAATATTCGCCATCGGGCGCATACGTACGTGAAGTTGGCGGGTTTGTCGTAATGCGCCTCTTTGACACGGCGCGAGGTGGAGTTTTTCCGCTCGAGGTCGGGCCAACGGTCACGATGTACTCCTGCGGTATCACGCCCTACGACTCAGCCCATCTCGGCCACGCCTTCGTGTACCTGGCGTTTGACGTTCTCCAGCGTCGACTCCGCGATGCGGGTCACGACACCCGATGCGTCCGCAACGTGACAGACGTCGACGACGACATTCTTCGCAAGGCACGTGAAGTAGGCGTTCACTATCTCGATCTGGCGGCGCGCGAGATGGCGAAGTTTGATCGCGATATGAGTACCTTGAATCTGCTGCCGGTCTATTCGGAACCTCGTGCGACGAGTGCTATTCCCGAGATCTTGTCCATCGTTGAAGAGTCCTTCGCAAAAGGAGTGGCGTACGAAGTCGATGGCTACGTGTACTTCGAAGTGGCAAAGTTTCCCCGTTTTGGACAGGTCTCGCACGAGTCGCGAGAGTCGATGATTCAACTGGCAGCCATTCACGGAGGCTTTCCCGACGACCCCCGAAAGCGCGATCCCCTGGACTTCATTTTGTGGCAGCCGTCGCAGTCCGACGAGCCGGCGTGGGACTCGCGCTGGGGGGCCGGCCGACCGGGATGGCATATCGAGTGTTCGGCTCTCTCTCTTCGCGAACTCGGTGAGACTCTCGACGTGCACGGGGGAGGTCGCGACCTGGCCTTTCCCCACCACGAGTGCGAGGCGGCCCAAAGTGAATCTGTGACGGGCGCGCCTTTCGTCAAGACGTGGATGCACATTGGCCTGGTGGGGCTTGACGGCACAAAGATGTCGAAGTCTCTGGGAAACCTGGTGTTCGTGGGTGATCTCGCCCGCGACGCCGATGCGGCCGCCGTTCGACTTGCGCTGTTGAACCACCACTACCGTCACGACTGGGAGTGGCGTCACGAAGATCTCACGACCGCGGTGTCACGACTCTCAACGTGGCGTAGTTCCCAGAGCTTTTCGCGAACCAACGACGTGCTCGAAGCAGTGCGAGCGGCGCTCGACGACGATCTAGATACACCGACGGCGCTTCATCACATCGATGACGCGGCGCAATCGGGCTACAACGTCACCTCGGCAGCGACACTGCTCGGTATTACGCTGTAGTGGTCATGTCGACCATTTCGGTAACACTTCCCGACGGCTCACAACGTGAGGTGCCGGACGGTTCGTCAGCGCTGGACGTGGCCGCGGCGATTGGATCTCGCCTCGCGAAAGCGGCGGTTGCCGCCGTTGTCAACGGCGAACTTGTCGATCTCGGACGACCGGTACCCGACAACTCCACCGTGTCTGTTGTCACGACGACTTCACCGGAAGGTCGAGAGGTGCTTCGTCACTCCACAGCCCACGTCCTCGCCCAGGCGGTGACGCGACTGTGGCCCGGAGCGCATTTCGCCATTGGCCCGGCGATCACCGACGGTTTCTACTACGACTTCGACCTACCCGGTGGTGCTCACTTCAGCGACAGCGATATGGTGCGCATCGAAGAAGAGATGCGACGAATCGTTGCCGAGGATCAACCGTTCGTTCGTTCCGAGCACAGCATCGAAGAGGGACTTGCTCTCTTCTCGTCTCAGCCGTATAAGACTGAGATCATTGCCGCGGTGCAGTCGGGTGGAACGGCCGAGGATCTCGCGGAAGTTGGTAATAGCGCCGTCGTGTCGGCGTATCGCAACACGGACGATTTCGTTGATCTGTGCCGTGGCCCTCACGTTCCGTCGACCGGCCGCCTGGGCTACTTCAAGCTCATGCGAGTTGCCGGCGCGTATTGGCGCGGCGACGAAAAGCGACAGCAGCTCCAGCGAATCTACGGAACGGCATGGGAGTCCCAAGAGGCCCTCGACGGGCACCTGTATCGCCTCGATGAGGCCGAGAAGCGCGACCACCGCAAGCTCGGTCTCGAGATGGATCTCTTTTCGTTTCCGACGGAGATCGGCCCGGGGCTGTCGGTCTTTCACCCCAAAGGCGGCGCTCTCCGGCGCCTCATTGAGGACTACTCCCGCCAGCGGCACGTCGAGGATGACTACGAATTTGTGACGTCGCCACACATCACAAAAGCGGAGCTATTTGAAACGTCCGGCCATCTGCAGTGGTACGCAGAGGGAATGTATCCGCCGATGATTCTCGATGAAGGTCAGCGTTACTACCTCAAACCGATGAACTGTCCGTTCCATGTTTTGATTTATAAGTCGCGACAGCGTTCCTATCGTGAACTACCGCTTCGTCTCTTCGAGTTCGGTACGGTGTATCGCTACGAGAAGTCCGGAGTCGTTCATGGACTCACGCGCGTTCGCGGTTTCACGCAGGACGACGCACATATTTTGTGCACCAAAGATCAGATGCGTGACGAACTCGCGAGACTGCTCACCTTCATCTTGAGTCTGTTACGAGATTTCGGCCTGAACGATTTCTATCTCGAGCTGTCGACCCGGCCACCAGAAAAAGCCGTGGGCACTCTGGAGGACTGGGCCGAAGCCGAGGCGACTCTGGCCGACGTCGCTCGGGCCGAAGGGTTGGACCTGGTGTTGGACGAAGGGGGCGGTGCCTTCTACGGACCGAAGATTTCCGTGCAAGCGAAAGACGCGATCGGGCGAACGCATCAGATGTCAACTATTCAGTTGGATTTCCAAACGCCCCAGAGGTTTGAGGCGACCTACGTGGGTCCCGACAACGCTCGCCACCAACCCATCATGATTCACCGTGCTCTTTTCGGCTCGGTCGAGCGCTTCATCGCAATTCTGGTCGAGCACTACGCCGGCAATTTGCCGACGTGGCTGTCTCCCGAGCAAGTCCGCGTACTGTCCGTCCGGAATGATCACGATGACTACGCATTCGAAATCGCGAAACTTCTCAAGAGTCGGGGCATCAGAGTGACGGTCGACGCCGCGACAGAACCTCTCGGCGCGCGTATTCGCAAAGCAAAGCTGGAGAAACTGCCGTACATCGTGGTTGTGGGTGATGACGACGTCGCAGCTCGAACAGTTGGCATCAACGCCCGTGGCTCAAACGACCCGGAACGCGGTGTCTCGTTCGAGACCTTCCTCGAGCGCCTCACTGCGGAGGTTGCTTCGCACGGGCGACCCGAGGATCTCTAGTGCCACTGGAACGCTTCTCTGCCGCCTGGCGTGAAGCGTACGTCCGCGAGGCGACGGCCGAAGAGCGCCGTGGCGACAGCGCGGCGTGTGTGTTCTGCAGCCTTTTGGCCAACGGTGTATCGGAAGAGTCGGGTGTCTTTGTCGCAACCGACATGTCATTCGGTGTACTCAATGCGTATCCCTACGGATCGGGCCACGTGCTCGTACTCCCTCGACGCCACATCGCCGACCTGTCCGAACTCAACGACCATGAAGCATCTGACTACTTCGCACTGCTGCGACGTGTGGCGGCTGCCTTGCAACGGGCCTACCACCCCGATGGAATGAACATCGGGTTCAACCTTGGTCGTGCGGCGGGTGCCGGTATTCCGCAACATCTTCACGGCCATCTCTTGCCGAGGTGGAGTGGTGATACCAACTTCATGACCTCGCTCGGCGAGACTCGCGTATTGCCCGAATCTCTCGGTCACACATGGCAGAAGATTCACGACGAAATCTGATTCCGCTGACTTTGACGAGCCGAAACTAGAATTCACGAGAGCGAAGGGGGCTCCATGCTGGACGGCGAATTTCGCACTGCAGTCGATGCTCGAACGGCACCCATTGGCCGCGCGATGGTGAAAATGGGATTCTCCGCGGACGTCTTGACCGGGACCGGTCTCGTGTTCGCGGTGGCAACGGCCTGGGCGATTGGTACTGGTCGACACCACTTCGCCGTCGTGCTCCTCACCATCACGGGACTCCACGATCTCTTGGACGGACCCGTCGCTAAGGCGTCGTCTCGTGCCAGTGTCCGAGGAAGCTTCTTCGATTCAGTGACCGATCGAGTGTCCGATGGCGTGTTACTCGGTGGCGTCGCTTACTACCTCGAGATGAACAATCACGGCACACTCATCTTGCTGCCCTTCGCAATCTTGACGAGTACGTTCATGATTTCGTATCAACGTTCAAAGGCTGAGAGCCTCGGTCTCGCCGCGAAGGGTGGATTGATGGAGCGCGCCGAGAGGATGATTCTTTTTGGCATCGCACTTCTCCACTCGACGTTGTTCATTCCCGTTCTGTGGGTCTTGCTGGTGTTGACAACAGCGACCGCGCTCGGACGTTTCCGACGAGTCTGGACTGCGGCGAGCACCGTTTCGTCGTCCGAATGACAATGCGACAGAGACTTCGAGTCTCGATGGTCAAGTCTGTCGCGAGCGTGATGGAAGTCATCCCCGAGCGCGTCGATCGTTACTTGGGTGAAACGATTGCCACGGCCGTTGGCAGAATGTCAGGTGAGGCGCGCAAGAACCTGCGAGACAACGTCACTAGAGCATTGGGCGGTTCACCGAGCGACGAACTCATCGATCGATTCGTTGACCGGGGCTTTGCTACCTACGGTCGGTACTGGGCTGAAGGCGCGAAACTCCCCGCCATCTCGCCGCGGAATATTCGCCGCCACTTTTGTCTCTCGGAGGGCGAGGAGCATCTAGCCGCCGCCGCCGCCTCGGGCCGGGGGGTCGTTATTGCCCTGCCGCACGTGGGATCGTGGGAGTGGGGCGGCGCATTCTTATCCCTCGCCGGCTGGCCCATGTTGGCCGTCGCCGAGGCCCTCGAGCCACCGGAGCTGTTCCAGTTTTTTAAACAGAAGCGTGAGGCCATCGGCATTGGTGTGGAGCCCCTCGATGA
Source organism: Acidobacteriota bacterium (assembly GCA_018970215.1). Lineage (GTDB taxonomy): Bacteria > Actinomycetota > Acidimicrobiia > Acidimicrobiales > RAAP-2 > RAAP-2. The sequence goes on from JAGWWX010000021.1 coordinate 8,974, forward strand.
GCATGCGGGAACGGCTCTGCTCTCGACTCTCAAAGCGGGCAAAATCGTCGGACTTCTGTGCGATCGGGACATTCAAGGTAACGGCATTCCCGCCACGTTGCTGGGGGAGACTGTAACGATTCCCGCCGGTCCTGCCACCTTGGCGCTGCGCACGGGAGCAGTGTTGTTGACGGCAGCGTGTTACGCCGGACCCGGTGATGGTCATCACGCCGTCATCATGCCTCCGATCGACACCCAGAGGACGGGGAAGTTGAGGGACGACGTCGCGCGTGTGACGCAGGCTGTTGCCGATGATCTTTCCTCTTTGATCAGACGGGCGCCGGAGCAGTGGCACGTACTGCAGCCTCGTTTTCATAACGTCGCATGATGCGACGCATCGCGTTGGTGTGTCCCTACGCCCTCGATATCAACGGTGGGGTCCAAGAGCAGGCCATGGCCATGGCCCGCGAACTGGGCCGGCGTAGCTACGAGGTGACCCTGGTGGCACCCGGTGGCTCACCGATTCGGGTCGACGGAGTCGATGTGGTGCAGATCGGTCGACGGGTACGAGTGCCGGCAAATGGATCGCAGGCGCCGATCACGCTGAGTCTTTCCGCGAGTCGAGAAGTGGTGCGGCTCTTCGATGACAGGCACATCGACGTTGTTCACTTCCACGAGCCCTTCGCTCCGCTACTGGGTTACGCAGAGCTGGTGACGCCCCGCCGACCGCACGTGGGTACGTTTCATCGCTCCGGTGGAGGACCGGCTTATACGCTCACCCGACCACTGCTACGGCGGCTTCTGAAAGGAGTATCCGTACGAGTTGCGGTGAGTGAGGCAGCGGCCAACACCCTGGAACGAGCAACTGGTGTTGACTCGCGAGTTCTTTTTAATGGATTTGAACTTGAGAGGTTCGTGAGTGGGAATCGACCAGCTCGTCCCAACGTCTTATTTATCGGCCGCGCCGAAGAGCGCAAGGGTTTAGCAACACTGCTCGCGTGCCATTCAGCTCATAGTGATGAATTTGACCTCACATTGGTTGGTAGCGGGACCATTGAAGCGTGGGAAGGGTCGGGTCGGTCCCCGGGCGTGACAGCTCTGGGGTCTGTGGGTGACGACGAAAAACGCCACCTGTTAAGTACGGCGTCGGCTCTCGTTGCTCCCTCGCTCTACGGCGAAAGCTTTGGACTGATTGTTATTGAAGCAATGGCGAGCGGAACCCCGGTCGTCGCCAGCGATATCGATGGATATCGCACTGCGGCGGGTGGCTGTGCGTCCCTCTTCGTGCCCGGCGATGCGAACGATCTCTATCGTGCGTTGCGCGATGCCCTCAGCAGCGACGAGCGCTCCCGACAACGGGGACGTGAACGAGCGGCGCAGTTCTCGATGTCGTTACTCATCGACCACTATCTCGAGATCTACGAGCAGGCAAGTACTCAACACCACCGCGGGTAGCCTGTTCGCATGGCTCAACGGCGTCGTCAACCACAGCGTCGCTCCACACGACGGCCATCAGGTCCGGTGTACGTCGCCCCCGTGTTGGACCCCTCGTGGAAGAGTCCCTACGACGCACCAAGTAGTGAACGAGACACCCGGGAGGGTGCGCTGCAACGCGTGGCGATGCGCAAGGTGGTCGTCGTGGCGCTCGTCGCGGCGGGTGCCGGCGCTCTCTTGTCGTTCTTCGCCCACTGGACGGCGGGTATCGCCGCAGTGATGAGTGGTGTGGCGTACGGCGTCTTGACTCTGCGATCACGACAACGTCAGGTCTCACGGCAACTCGGATTGGCGGCGGCACTGATAACTCGTTTTGATGTGGGCGGTACTCCGCAGGATCGACTGCGCTTAGCGACGATTGCGGAGCGTCTGTCCGCCAGCTTTGGGCTCGACGACGTGTCGTGCATGGTCGTTCGTGACGAGGTGCCGAACGCCGCTCTGGTGAGCGATCGCCGGGGATACAGCCTCGTGATGACATCGGGAATGACGAGCACATTTGACCTCATCGAACTTGAGGGTGTGGTCGCGCACTGTATGGCCCGTCAACGATTGGGTTATCTCGGTCTGACCTCCGCTCTGGCCACGACCCCCGACGACGCGTCGACCCGACGGATCTTTGCCCGAGAGTGTCCAGACTTCGCCTTGCGGGCCGACGAAGTGGGAGCTGCCACCATTCGATATCCCGTGGGACTCGCGGCTGCACTTCGTCGCTGTGCGAGTGCCCCCGTTCATTCTCCCTCGTATTTCGCCGGTGAGGACTTTGCGCGTGAACGCTACGTGTGGTTCGACCCCTACATCGATCAGCAACAAGGAGATGAGGGGAACCGGAATCTGGCGTCGGTGCGCGCCGGTGCCCTTGAGGAGTGGTGACGGGTCGCTATTAGGCTGGCGCCATGTCAGTGAACGAAAATTCAACGGTAGGTACGGCCCGCGTCAAGCGGGGACTTGCCGACATGCTCCGCGGCGGAGTGATTATGGACGTCGTCAACCCCGAGCAGGCCAAGATTGCCGAGGACGCCGGAGCGGTGGCGGTAATGGCCCTTGAGCGGGTGCCGTCGGATATTCGCCGTGACGGGGGTGTCGCACGGATGAGTGACCCCCAAATGATTCGCGAAATCCAAGAGACCGTCACGATTCCCGTTATGGCGAAGGCTCGAATCGGGCACTTCGCCGAAGCGCAAATCCTGCAGTCGCTCGACGTTGACTACATCGACGAATCGGAAGTGCTCACACCGGCCGACGAAACGAACCATATCGACAAGTGGCCCTTTACCGTTCCGTTTGTGTGCGGTGCCACGAACCTCGGTGAAGCGCTGCGACGTATTGGCGAAGGCGCGTGCATGATCCGTTCCAAGGGCGAGGCGGGAACCGGCAACATCGTCGAAGCGGTCCGTCACTTGCGTACCATCAATGAGCAGATGCGTCGACTGCGCGCGGCCGACGAAGCGGAGCTGTACGCACTCGCAAAAGACCTCCAAGCCCCTCTGCCGCTTGTTCTCGAAGTCGCCCAGACGGGCGCCCTGCCTGTTCCGTTGTTCTGTGCGGGTGGCATCGCCACTCCGGCGGACGCTTCGCTCGTGATGCAGCTGGGAGCTGAGGCGGTGTTCGTCGGCTCGGGAATCTTCAAGAGCGAAGACCCCAATCGAATGGCTCGAGCAATCGTTGAGGCTACGACCCACTTTCGCGATCCATCCATCGTGGCCAAAGTGTCAACTGGTCTCGGCGCGGCCATGCGCGGAGCGGAGACCGCCTCACTGGAACAGCGGTTGGCCGAGCGCGGTTGGTAGTGCCCGCCATTGGCGTGCTGGCGCTTCAGGGAGATGTTCGTGAACATCGAGCAACCTTGGAGGGATTGGGCGCTCGCGTCGTTGAAGTGCGCTCGCCTCGCGACCTTGATGTGATCGCGGGATTGGTCATTCCCGGTGGTGAGTCGACCGCAATACTTCACCTTCTTGTCACATCTGGTGTGCGCGCTCCCTTGCAAGAGCGACTCAACGACGGAATGCCCGTGCTCGGTACCTGTGCCGGGATGATCGTGATGGCTCGCCATGTCCGAGACGGTCGGAGTGACCAGTGGAGCTTTGGCTCGCTCGACGTGACGGTACGCCGCAACGGATACGGTCGCCAAGTGGCGTCGTTTGAAGCCGACGTTGCTCTCAGTTCGGGTGGATCCATTCCAGGGGTATTCATTCGAGCCCCGCGGATTGAGGAGTGGGGGAGCGGGGTCGAGGTCCTCGGTACGTGTAATCGCGGTGACGGCGACGCTCCGGTATGGGTGCGCGATGGCAGTGTGTGGGCCTGCTCGTTTCACCCCGAATTAACGGCCGACCAGACAGTTCACCGCACCTTTCTGGCCGCGCACGGACTGCTGTAATAACGACGGGTTTCCGGACAGTTAGCTATCAAAAGGAGAAAATATGTCGCGTCTACTCCGCTCTGGTCTCTTGGCCGTTGCCCTCACCGTGTCGATTCCCGGTATCGCTCTGGCCGCCGACTGTTCACCGTGCCCCGCACCCACGGTGACAATCGTCGAACCCGGAGTATCGATGATCTATGTCGAATGGTCGAGTGACATCGCTGATGTCGTTGACTACACCGTGACCCTGAGTCAACGCGATAGCACGGTCGACGAGCAAGTGGTCTCGGGAGACGTCACGGCTGCCACCTTCTTTGGTGTGGCGGAGGGCTCTGACTACGTCGTCACGGTGACCGCAAATACCGCTACTGATAGTTATTCGTCACTTCCGTCTGAGTCAGTCGCCGTGACGGAAAGCTACATCGTTGTCGATCCGCCCGTACACGTCACGACGAAGCTCGATCCCTCCACCGTCACTTTGACGCTGTCGGAGGATGAGAGCACATGGATCGTTGAAATTCCCGCAATTGATCAGGGCGGCAAGCCGGGTATCTACGGTGTCGTGACCTCGGATGGTGGTAGCTGTTGGGGTTTTAGCGCAAGCGACACCAGCGAAGGCGACCTGGTCTCGTGTGGGATCGAGGTACAAGACCCGCTTAGTACGCCCGAGGTGACTGCGGCGTACTACCAAGAGGACTACGTGATGTACGCGCTACGCGACGCCAGCGGTGTGACAACCACCATTGAGGGAGTCGCAGGTCCAGTGGAGTGCTCTGTTACGACGCCGGACGACGTCGCGACGTGCGAGACCATCAGTCCGCAAGACGTTCCTACGCCCTACGACGATGTCCTTTTGACCTCGACCACTTCCACACCTTCACCGCTGCCGGGAACTGCCGTTTCGGTTGCCGTGGCCGTTCTGGGACTGCTCGCCATCGGCGTCGTGATGCGACCCCGCCGACAGCCGACGGACCTCTTGTAGATTGAGACCGCCCAAAGAGGGCGGGAGGCAACGATGTCCGGTCACTCAAAATGGGCGACAACCAAGCACCGCAAGGGAGCACAAGATCGTGCGCGAGCCAAGCTGTTCGCCAAATTGATTCGTGCCGTCGAAGTCGCTGTTCGTGAAGGTGGTGCCGACGCAGCCTCTAATGCGTCCCTACGTACGGCCTACCAAAAGGCCCGAGATGGTTCGGTTCCCTTGGACACTATTGATCGAGCGATTAAACGTGCGAGTGGTGACCTTGATGGCGTTCGGTATGAAGCGATTACCTACGAGGGGTATGGTCCCAGTGGAGTTGCCATCATCGTGGAGACCTTGACGGACAACCGCAATCGGACGAGTCCGGAGATTCGCAACATCTTCTCGAAGAACAACGGGAACAGCGCCGAGCCGGGCGCCGTGTCGTGGCAGTTCGATCGCAAGGGTTCGATTGAGGTACCCGGAACCCTTGACGAGGAGAAACTCCTCGAGACCATCATGGAAATTGGCGGCGAAAACTTAACCTCCAACGGTGAGAACTTCCTGGTCACGACGGAGGCGACCGAAACGGCGGCGATTCGTGAGGCCTTGGAAACCGCTGGTATCAAGGTCTTGAGCTCTGACCTCATATTGGTGCCACAACACTTCGTGTCGGTGACGGACGAATCGGAGGCGAAGAAGATTCTCCGATTAATGGAAGCCCTTGACGATCACGATGACGTCCAGAGCGTCTATGCCAATTTCGATATTCCTGACGCCATTCTGGCGACGTACGAGGGCTAAATCCCTCGATTTTTGGGGCGTCAGGCGATAGAATCGAACATATGTTCGTAGTTGGGATCGACCCCGGATTGACGCGCTGTGGATTCGGTGCGGTTCGCAGCGACTTGGAGCGGGCGGAATCGTTCCTCGCCGAACGGGCGGGAGTCCTTGAGACACCACCGTCCGATCCCATCGAGCGTCGACTAGCCACACTGCATCACGACCTGGCGGAACTCTTCGATGAGATTCGACCTGACACGGTGGTCGTAGAAAAGGTCTTTTTTCAGCGCAACGCCAAGACGGCGATCGGAGTGGCCCAGGCCGCCGGCGTGGCGATTGCGTTAGCGGGGGTTCGTGGGATCGACGTGGTGCAGTACACAGCGCAGGAAGTCAAGGTCGCGGTGACCGGTTACGGTGCGGCGTCCAAGTCGCAAGTGCAGGCGATGGTCGCTCATCACTGTCGGTTATCGGAGGTTCCCGAGCCCGCCGATGCCGCGGACGCATTGGCACTCGCCGTCACGCATCTCATGAATATGCGAACTCATCGCCGGTGGGCGGCGGCCGCATTGTGATCGGATATCTCACGGGCGAAGTAGTCGCTGTTGAGCAACATACCGTGACGCTCAATGTCGGCGGTGTGGGCTACGACGTCAGCGTCCATCCACTCGTGGCGAGCGCTCCGATCGGCGCCGCGTTAGAACTCTTCGTCCACACTCACGTTCGTGACGATGCCATTGTGCTCTTCGGATTTTCTTCACTACGCGAACGAGAGATGTTTCGTCACCTGTTAGCGACCCCGGGAATTGGTCCCTCGACGGCGATGGGCGCCCTCGCCACTATGCCGCCTGAAGAGCTCGCCGGTGCGATTCTGCGTGAAGATATCGACGCCATCGCGACCATTCCTGGTATCGGCAAGAAGACCGCGGCCCGACTCGTCTTAGAACTCGCCGGCCGCCTACCGGCGTTGAACGACGCAGTTCCCTCGACGTCAGGGCTCGGCGACATTGAATCTGCACTGCGTTCCCTCGGCTACGGCACGAACGAAATCCGAGATGCACTCCGCGATTGTGTTCTACCTGACGACCCTTCCGAGGCACTTCGACTCGCGTTGAAAGTATTAGGTCGCCCGTGACTCGGCGCGAACTCGAACTCCCCGCTAGTGAACGCGTGGTGTCGGTAGCGGCCTTGCCGCAGGACATTCGTGACGATGCGGACTTACGTCCTCGGAGCATCGATGATTTTCAAGGACAAAACGACATCGTCTCCCATCTGCGCATTCTTCTGTCGGCGGCACGTCAGCGAGGTCACGTCGCTGACCACATCTTGTTGGCGGGCCCCCCGGGTCTCGGCAAGACGTCCCTTGCGGGAATCGTGGCATCGGAGATGGGAACGAACCTGCGAATCACCTCAGGTCCCATCCTGACTCGGCCCGGTGATCTTGCCGCACTTCTCACGGACCTTGCCGAAGGCGACGTGTTGTTCATCGATGAGATACATCGTCTGCATCGTTCGGTTGAAGAGATGCTGTACCCCGCTATGGAAGATCGCCGACTCGATGTCATGGTGGGGCGAGGTCCGTCAGCGCGGTCCATCCGTCTCGAGCTGCCGACTTTCACCTTGGTCGGAGCGACGACGCGCACTGGTCTCGTGGCCGGTCCGCTACGTGATCGCTTCGGTTTCGTCGGTCGACTCGATCTCTACGCGGAAGACGATTTGGCGACAATCGTGAATCGCTCCGCATCACTGCTCGGAGTCGCCCTTGAACGCGACGCGGCGTTGGAGATTGGTCGCCGAAGTCGTGGAACTCCCCGAATTGCCAACCGTCTTTTACGTCGCGTGCGAGACGTCGCCCAACTCGAGGGAGTGGCGACAGTTTCGGCGGACATTGCGCGGACGGCGTTGGAGCGTTTCGGAGTCGACACTCGCGGCCTCGACAAATTGGACCGAGCAATCCTGGAGTACCTCTGCACAAAAGGTGCCGATCGGCCCGTCGGACTCGTCACGTTGGCACAGGTGGTGGGCGAGGAGCCGGTCACCATTGAGGACGCGTACGAGCCGTTCCTTATTCGAGAAGGCCTGCTGGTTCGTACCCCACGTGGTCGCGTGGCCACGGATGCCGCTTTTCAGCATCTCGGCCTGCAGCGACGGGGCGGCGGGCTTCTCTAATCCGACGCACGAGACCGACTAGGGTTTTTGCGTTCCGAGGAGTGATGATGCCGTTTCCAGTGCTAGGTGCAACGTCAGCAGAGTCATCTGGCAGCCCGATGACTCTGATTTTCCTCCTGGTGATACTCGTTTTGTACTTGACCTGGTTTCGCCCGAATCGCAAGAAGATGATGGCGGAGCGGGCACGTCTGTCTCTCTTTGAAATCGGAGACGAAGTTCAGACGACGACGGGAATGGTGGGCACGGCAGTCCGTGAAGCCGACGGACTCATCACGGTGCGCACCCGCAGTGGCGTTGAGCTCGAGTTCGTTCGGCGTGCAATTTTGGGACGTTACGTCGCACCAACGCAGGAACCTTCTGATGAAGGTGGGAGTGAGCAGGACCGCTAATGGCTACGTCTGCCGTATCGGCGACCAAAAAATCACTCGTCGTCAGTCTCGTTGGAATTCTGGTTCTCTCGTTTGGATCGCTGTTCGCCACCCTCATGGCGGGGTGGAGTCCGAAGCTCGGCCTCGATCTTGCCGGTGGGCTGTCGGTGGTGTACAAGCCCGTCAATAAAGCGTCACAGAATGACCTGCTGCAGGTGGTCTCGATTTTGACGAATCGAGTTGATGGACTCGGAGTTTCCGGCGCACAAGTCAATCTGCAGGGCAACACGATCGTAGTGAGCGTTCCCGGCGTGACGAATGCCCGTGAAGTTCTGGCGTCTATTGGACAGACCGCCCAACTTCACTTTCGTCCCGTGCTCTGCGATGTCCAACTAGCCGCCACACCTACGCACTCCACGAGCGATCCCTTGCCGACCTGTGACAGTGCTTACGTCCTATCGGCGGCGAACTTGCAAGTAACGCCTAATGGTTCGGGCAGTTATTCCTCGAACCCAATCCCACCGGATCCGAAGTTTGCCACCTATCCGGTGACTGAGCCCGCCGCCAACGATCCGGCGAAGACGGTTCTGCTCCCCGATGTGGGGAACCCGTCGCGGGCGTACGTGCTGGGGCCGTCACAACTTGACGGAACTGCCGTGAAGGGTGCCTACGCCGCGCAGGACCAAACCAGTCGTTGGTACGTCCACTACAACCTGACGAGCAGCGGTTCAAGTGCGTGGGACCAAGTGGCGCAGGCGAACTTCCATCAGTTCGTCGCTATCGAACTCGACGGTGTCGTTCAGTCTGCACCCATCATTCAGCCGACGGACGCTGCGCCCTCAAGTTTCCAGGGATCGGGACAGATTTCTGGCTCCTTTACTCAAGCCCAGGCGAAACAGTTGGCGATTGCCTTGCAGTACGGTTCTCTCCCGGTGCGACTCGAGCCGTTGACGACGCAAACAGTGTCGCCCACACTGGGGAAGAGCGCTCTGGTCGCTGGCCTCGGCGCAGGGTTGGTGGGACTCATCGCCGTCCTTCTCTACACGATTCTGTACTACCGGGCTTTGGGCTTCGTGATTGTGCTCGGACTGGCGGTGTCTGCCGCCGCCCTCTACGGCATTATCTCGTCATTGGGCCATACATCGCTCGCTCCCAGTTTCGACCTGGCGGGTGTGACGGGTCTCATCGTCTCCATTGGCATCACGGTCGATAGCTTCATTGTGTACTTCGAGCGACTAAAAGATGAGACGAGATCGGGCCGTTCGTTGCGGACGTCAGTCGATCGCGGATTTAAATCTGCGTGGCGAACGGTGCTCGCCGCTGACATGGTCTCATTAATCGGTGCCGTTCTTCTCTATCTGTTGGCAACGGGAGCAGTACGAGGCTTCGCATTCTTTCTGGGCCTTTCGACGCTGCTCGACATCATCGTGACGTGGTATTTCACGCGGCCCCTCGTCATTTTGTTAGGTCGACGCAGTAACGATTCGACGTCGCGATTCTCCGTCATGGCGGGAGCGGGAGTTGAGGTAGCACCATGAGTACGTCGGTGAAAGCTCGCTTCTTACGCCTCTATCACGGTGAGACAACGATTGATTTCATCGGGCGGACACGAAAGTTCTTTCTCATCTCAGCGGCAGTCGTAATTCTGGGTCTCGTATCGCTCGGCGTACGAGGTCTCAATTTGGGAATTGATTTCAAAGGCGGAACCGCCTGGGAGGTCATCGGCACCAATCAGTCGGTCGCCGACGTCACGCGCGTGGTGGAGGCGGCGGGTGCGACGCAGCCGACGGTGTACATCTTGGGCGGATCTACCATCCACGTCGAGGCGGACCTCAATGCTCTGTCGCCAGCGGAGTTGACGGCGACTGAAAATGGCGTCGCTGCGGCGCTATCGCAGTTGGTGGGTAAGGACATCGACCAAGTGTCGGTCTCGACCATCGGCCCCACATGGGGTGGGCAGGTCACCGCGAAGGCTCGACTTGCTCTGATTGTGTTCCTGATTGCCGTTGTGATCTACATCTCACTACGATTCGAACCCAAAATGGCGATAGCTGCCTTGGTGGCAATGCTGCACGACCTATTGGTCACGTTGGGCGTCTATTCACTCTTTGGCTTCCAGATCACCCCTGACACGGTGATCGCCCTACTCACCATCTTGGGTTATTCGCTCTATGACACCGTCGTGGTCTTTGATCGCGTGCGAGACAACTCCAAGAATGCGCTCGTGGGGGGCGGAATGACGTACTCCGGCATGGTGAATCTCTCGATGAATCAAACCCTGGCGCGGTCCCTCAACACCTCGCTCGTCGCGGTGATTCCCGTCATGTCCGTTCTCTTTGTGGGGGCCGAGCTGCTCGGAGCAACGACGCTACGGGAGTACGGATTGGCCCTCTTCATTGGACTGATGAGCGGCGCGTACTCGTCAATCTTTATCGCGTCACCGTTGCTGGCCCTTCTCAAAGAGCGGGAACCACGCATGAAGGAACTCCGACTCCGTCTCGAGACCAAGGCGCCGCGTCAGAGTGTGTCGCCGGCCGACGCGGCACGCGCAGCGGGACCGAGCAGTGGGCGAACACCCGGTGCGAACGTGATTCAACCTAAAGCGAGAAAACAGAAGCGCCGGTAGGCTGACTACATGGTCAATGTGTCGGCACGACCCTTAGCGGGCGAGCCACTGGCCCC
>JAGWWX010000091.1 GCA_018970215.1 Acidobacteriota bacterium
TTCGACATCAATCGCTCTTCGCCCGGAACACCCAGCATGAGTGAGCGTGCTCCCGTGGCGACAATGACAGTGTCAGCAGTGATGCTGGGTGTGTCACCGTCTTCGCGCACCCAGGCGTGAAATGGTCGCACGGAGGTATCGAGTCGCACCACTTTGGTCATCTGCAGGTTGGCTCCGAATCGAACGGCCTGTTCGCGCATCCGCCCCATGAGCTCAGGCCCTTGGACTCCTTCGGGGAAGCCGGGGAAGTTCTCGACCTCGGTCGTAATCATCAATTGGCCGCCGGGTTGATCGGTGGTCGACGAAGGCTCGCCTTCTATAACGATGGGAGAGAGCTGCGCTCGCGCGGCGTAGATTGCCGCCGTCAGGCCGGCTGGGCCTGAACCGATAATGAGAACTCGCGTATGTGCCACGCCTACTTCCTTAGGGGTACGGGTTTACGTTGCCGCCACACAATAAGCCCAGTAATGACGAAGAGTGCTCCGAGAACGAAGTACGTGATGTACTCCTTTCCGGCGAAGGCGTACACGTTCAAAATGCGGACGAGTCCGATGAGTAGTGCCGTGACGGCAACGAGACCAAACGCCACCACGAGAAATCCAAAGGCGACGGATCGTCCGACAAGGAAAATTGGACGTAGAACCGTGTCGTGGAAACGGTCGAGGTAGTGGTCGAGGGTCCCGAGGACGGTGTCAACGACGTCCGGCTCGCGAGGTTCTTCGGACGTAGTCACGGCTAAAACTTAGCGGCGCACGAACGCCAGTTCTACTGACGGATCCACGACACGCCGACGATTCCCGGGCCTCCGTGGGTACCTACCGTTGAACCGATATCGGTGACAATCAGCGGATGGATCGAGGGGATGTCGCGAAGGAGATTGACAATCACATCGACATCGGCGGCGGCACCGTGTGAGACGGCAATCCATTGCAGGGGCGCCGCCTCGCGGACTTTTTCCACGAGTGCCGCGAACGCCTTCGTGCGCGTCCGTGCCCGTCCGGCCTCCGACACGACACCGTCTCGCAGCTCGAGCAGCGGCTTGATTGAAAGTACTGAACCAAAAATGGCCTTGGCGCCCTTTAAACGTCCACCCTTGATGAGATGCTCCAGTGTGTCGATGGTGCCGGCAACGCCCGTCTTACCGACGAGTTCAACACCCCGCGCGTACAGCTCATCGAGGCTCGCGCCTTCCAGTGCTCGTTCCGCGAGATCCATCGCAATCATGCCTTGCGCCATCGTCACTGCCGCCGAGTCAAGTACACGGACGGGGATTCGATCAATAACGGCTTCGGCTGCCAGTGACGCCGACTGATGGGTGGCGGACAGCTTGCTACCGAGTGCGACCACTACCACTCCGTCCGCCCCGGCGGCAAGAGCACGCTCGTAGGCGGCCTGAAATGCCCCCGGAGACGGGGCGGCCGTTTCGGGCAGAACGGGGGATGTTTTGCACTTAGCCCAAAACTCTGACGGGGTGAGCCCCGTTCGATCGGTGAACTCCTCGTCGCCGAATCGAATGGTGAGCGGAACGACATCGATTCCTAGCCGCTCCGCGACATCGACGGGAATGTCGGATGCGCTGTCAGAAATGATTCGAACTTTGGCCATAGTTCCCCCTCTGGTCCCCTATACCTTTACACGGATTTGCCCGCCGCGCGCGCGATGACGTGCGAACCACAGGGCGACAACGGTGAACGCTCCTACCACGCCGAGCATGAGTCGCAGAATGAGGCCGAAGCCGTGTGTGTCACTCTGTACGTTGTACCCCACCGCAGCGAGGAGACCCGCGGCGAGAGATACGGTGAGCGTAGATCGCATCTCACGGGTGAGTATCGATGAGCGCACGTCGACTTCTCGATACCACAGCGCAACGACTATGGCAACTGCTGCGACGGCGTAGGAAATTGAAATCGATCCCATTAAGGCGCCAAGACTGTGGCGGCCCATCGACAGTGCGAGTATCAGGGTGAGAGCGTTTTGGCCAACGCTAAGGAGCGCCACTTCGATTCCACGTCGCTGAGCCTGAAGTGCACGTACCCCTACTTGATAAATGGTGAATCCAGGAAGTCCCGCAGCAAGAACGGCGAGAGCGACACCGACGGAGAGGTTGCGAGAGCCGTCGGCGTGATTAAGCAGTACTGCGGTAATGGGTTGCGCTAGTACAACTAGTAACACCGAGGTTGGGATGACGACCGTCAGCGCCGTCTCTAGTGCGCGATTAATTCGTTGATTGAACGTCGTCATATCGCCCTGAGTGAAGAGAGCGGCCAACTCTGGTCCGATCGCCCCAAGAAGTGAGAGCACGACAACGGCGTACGGCATCTGCATAAACGACCACCCATAGGTGTACGCCGTAATGGGACCTTCACCGCCGAGTCCAAAGGCAATTGCGAGCACGACGTACAGGGCGATCTGGTTGGCGACCACGACGACCAAGGTCCAGCCTCCGAGGCGAACAATCTCTTGCACGCCGTCGTCCTTCCAATTCCACTGAAGTGAAATGCGACCTAGTCCCGCTCGCCGTAGTGACGGGAGAAGAATGACACACTGTGCAACGAGTCCGCACGTTGTAATACCCGCGAACCACGCAAACTGAGTAGTACCCGTGGTGTCACCGACGGTGGCGTACGGCACCGCAGTGTGGAACCACCACAACACGCCTATCGCCACCACGTTGTTGGCGACGGGTGCGTACGCCGCCGCGCCAAAGTGTCCACGCACTTGGAGTAACACGCTGCCCAGAGCGAAGACTCCATAGAGCAGTACCTGTGGTGCAAACCAACGAAGGAAGGACACCGTCGCCGAGCGTTGTTGCGCGAGCTGCTCGGCGGTGCGATGGGGGTCAAGGTGATGAAGGGTCGTCATGGCGTCGACGAGGTAGGGCGCACACACCCACACCAGTAGGGAAGTGACAACGAGCAGGAGAAGCGTGAACGACGTCACCGTGGAAATCGATCGCCACGCCTTACGATCACCGTCGACCGTTAAGCGATGGGTAAATACCGTCACGAACGTCGCACTCACGACGCCCCCGATAATCAAGTCGTATAAGGAATTTGGCAAGGTGTTGGCCAAGTTGAAAGCGTCGGCAAAAGGGGTAAACCCCAACACGTATGCCGCAACCAAGGTGCGAAGGAATCCCGTAACTCGTGACGCCATCGTTCCCGACGCGAGCGCGATGACGCGACCTTTTCTCGTGGAACTCATGGTCGCACCACTCGAAG
>JAGWWX010000022.1 GCA_018970215.1 Acidobacteriota bacterium
TGGGTTCACGATCTCGTGCCCCTGTATCACGCGACACGCCTCGTCGTTGCCCCCCTGCGGTACGGCGCGGGCATCAAAGGCAAGCTCGGCGAGAGTGCCGTGCACGGCGTGCCCTTCGTGTGCACATCCATTGCCACCGAGGGCACGCTGATGGAGCATGGCCGCGACTGCCTGAACGCCGACACCGCAGAAGAGTTCGCCCGTGAGGTGATTCGTCTGTACTCCGATGCCGAACTCTGGGAGTCCTTGAGTCGCAATGTACAAACGGCCATCGAACGACAGTGCGCGCCGGCCGTCGCGGCCGCCCGATTCGAAGAACTCTTTCGTTTACTTAATGTGTGGTAAGTCGGCGGGGACGACCTGTTCGAACGTCGGCTTGCGTCGGGCCCCCAATGCGGCCGCGAAAATCAGTAGCACCCCGGGCTGTAGCGGAATCCAGTAGCGGAATCCGGGCAAGGTGCCGAGCGCCACGCTGACGAATCCGGTCGCCAGCAAAATGGCGGACACGACCACGACGTGGTTGAGGGACCACTTGCCGCGGCGCCAGATCAACCACACAAATCCCCGCAGGACCCCGAGGGCGAGGGCGCCCCAGAAGAAGTACTGAGGCAGATAGATCGTCTTTTCGATGGTGCCGAGAAATACCACCGGCGCCGCGGCCCGTTTCTTTTCACCCTGGAACCACTCGGCGTGACCGGGGTAGTGAGTCATCACGTTGGGCGTAAACCACTGCGACCCGTTGTGGTAGAGGTAGGCCGGCTCCACCGGTTTCTTCGTTAACTGCCACGCAATCGATCGATAGATCTCGTGGATGACTTCACCCTGGTTCTTGCGCATCTCGGCCTGCGTAATACGTGCGAGTGTTTTCGAGGTTCGGCGAAGTCCGGGGACGTCATTTAATATTTCGCGAACCGGTCCGGGGGACCAGAGCGCGTTGGTTGAGACGCCGGGGACGATATCGAGGGGCTTCTCGCAGACCTGCAAGATGGCGCGCTTGACGAGCCCCTTGTGCTCCGCGGCGATGGCGCAGGGCACGATGTGCCCCCAACGCGTCAACAGCACGACACCCTGAGCGGGCGTCGGTGAGGTTGTGCCGTAGTACTGGTGGTAACGCTCCTGAAGACTCCACATCGGGAGCACGGTGAGGACGACGCTGAGGGGCGCCACGAGAACCATTTGACGCCACGTGCGGAGGCGTAGCCATTCGCGGCGATAGCGCCAGAGGTACTGCAGCCCGAGGTAGCTAATTGCGGCCACGGCGAAGAGTTGCACCGCCGGTCGAATCGCGGCCGCCGTGCCGAACGAAATCGCCGCAACCAAGAACCACCAAGGACTGTGTTTTTGGGGAAACGGCTTGATCATGCGTGCCGTGGCCGCGAGCCCGAGCACGATAAAGAGGGTGGTGCCGCACTCGGTCAAGAATGCTCGCTCGGAGAAGATCTCGAGGGCCGACATAGAGAAGTAGAGGGCCGCGGGCACCGCCACGAGCCGAATGGCGACACCGCGTAACGCGACGTACATCGCCACGGCCATGACGACCCCGGCGGTCTGCTGGAGTTGCCCGACGGCGATCTCGTTGAAGTGATGGTTCGTGCCGTAGCGCCAGAGCATCTCGATAAATGGCGAGTGGAAGGGGTCCGGCGCCACGGTTGGATCGTGGGAGATATTGATGTAGTCCCACGAATCGGCGAAGTACACAAATCCCGGGGTGGTCTTCATCAGGTGAGCCCGCCACCACCACGACCACCACCCGATACCAACGGCCCACGCCAAATCCCAACGGATGCGACGCCATGTATCGGTTTTGATGCGGAAGATGCGTCCGCCCCTCATTCCCTTCACGCTAGTTCAGGTGGCCTGACCGCCCGGAGCGTGCTGCGTCGTACGCGAGCAAAGTATTAGCGTTTCTCTATGCCCGCGACGAGTCGTCACCTGATTTTCCACGTTGGAACCCACAAGACCGGTACCACGTCGATTCAGACGATGATGCAGGACAATCGCGACTACTTCGCCGCCCAGGGCATCTTGTTTCCACAGTCGGGGCAGGTGCGTAACGGTGGACAGCACAACATTGCGTGGGAGTTAAACGGCGACGAAGGCTTCGATCCGTCTCTCGGTACTCTCCACGACCTCGAAGTAGAGATTGAGAACTCGGTTGTCCCCGACGTCGTTCTGACGAGCGAAGACTTTGAGTTTTGGTACGACGAACCGGGAAAGCTCCAGCGAATTGCGGACATGGCACAGCGCGTCGGACTGTCGATTGACGTCGTGCTCGTTATTCGACCAGTGCGCGACTACGTCGAAAGTCTCTTTAAGGAGCTCTTGAAGCATGGATTGCAGCAGACCCGCGAAGAGTTTGTTGCGCAGATCCTTCGCGATGGGCACTATCAATTTCGTGAGCGCACCTATCGATTTGACTACCCGGCCATGGTCGAAGGTTTTTCAAAAATCTTTGGTGGTGACCGCGTCTGGGTGGTGAAGTACAACATTGTGGAGTCGAATCAACCGTTCTTCGACGTTGTCGGTCGATTGGTCGGTCGCTCGGTGCGTAGCATCCCGAACTGGGGGAGAAAGAACCAGCGCAACGGCACCGCACGAGCAACGCTCCGGCATCCGATTTCGGCACTGCGCCGAATGCGCGAACCCGGAAAACTGAAGCCGCACGAGGCCTCAGCGTTGGGCAAACTTTTTCCCAGCGAAATTAATAGTTTGATTCGCCTGCCCTAGGGCGCGACGTTCGGCCACAGCGTGACGTCTCGTTGCGTCACTCCGGGTGAGCCGGCAATCTCCGAAAAGAGACGAGTTGCGCACTCACGCTGTACGCCGTACTCCGTGACGACGAAGTAGACGTCGGGAAGCGGGCGCAACTGCGTACGGACGGCGTCGATGATGTGGGGGTCGCTCAGGGGGTCTGCTCCCGCATCACAGAGTCGGAGGGCGTCGCGTATCGGATTGGGTGCGGTGACCTGTGGCCCGGCGGCCCCGGCGACTAACCGGTAGTGCATACCGTTGATCGCCTGCCACATCATGGGGAGTGGGCTGCCGTTTTGGGCGATCGGGTAGGTGACGACGGTGGCGTCACGCGGAAGCACGGTGGTGGCGTCCCGTAGGAACCACTCCGGCACTGCCTGGGGGGCCGCGGGCATGGGCCACCGGGGAACGAGGAGCGCGGCGCCGACAACGATGATGGTAGTGATCACGCCCACGAGGCGACGACCGGCGGGTCGATCACGTTGTTCCAGCACTCGTTCGATACCGAGGCCGATCACGATGGCGGCCGTGAACCACACGTAGAGGCTCCATCGACCGGCGATGGAGCTTTCGAAGAGTGGTAGCCGTCGCACGAGTGCAAAGGGCAACGGGAGATGAGTGTTCCACCCATTGATGCGTAGTGAGTCGCCCATCGATAACACGAGTGCGGCGAGTCCGGTCACGTAGAGCGCGCGAATGCGGATATCTCTGCCGTAACGGCGTACGACAAAAAAGAGAAGTACGAGAAGAGGCACTCCGAGGTACGCCCCCGACTCGAACGGCGCCGGTTTGTGGGGTCCCCCGATCGAGGCGTAGTAGGCGAGCGAACTGACATGAGTTCCCACCCCCAACGTGAAGTGCTGGAGGCTGGATGGCAGGAAAATCGCGACGACATCGGTCGCGAGGGCGCTCACCATGTGAGCGGGTCGGTACGCCCCCTTAAAGGAGTTGGCGCCGTTAAGGAAGTTGTTGATGAAGATCGCGGCGGGTAACAACATCATGACGGCGATGAATCGCATCGCGCGGACGGCGTACGGTCGCCGCGACGCGGGCCACTGACGAGTGCGGTGGAATCTCACGACGAGAAAGATGCTCAATGCCACCATTCCGTCGAGGAGAAGTTCCGGCGAAAGGCCCAACTGGGCAATGATGAGAGTGCCGAGGCCCATGCCCGTCACGAGTGACGGCCACTTTTGCCGCACGAAGATCTCGTGAAGAAATGAGAGCATCAGGGGGAGAAGTACCACGGTGCTCAAAAAGAGGTGGCCCCAGTTTTGGGCCGTCACGTACGGGGAGAAGCCAAAGAAAAGTCCGACCACGAAACGAGCCACTCGGGAGGACATCCAACGCCCGGTTGTCGCGTACATCGCACTCGCCGCCGCCGACGGGGCCAGCGTCGTCGCGACGTTGTAGGCCGCCACGGGCCCCCAGATGGCCGTGACGGGAGCGAAGACCACTCCCAATGTCGGCATCGAGGTGATATTGCTGAGATTGATTCCCGTGGGGTAGTTCACCAAATTCGTTTCGAGAAAACCTAAGCCATGAAAAAAGTTATGGTTGACGACTTGAAAGAACCAAATCTCCTGGCCCGTGTCGCCGCCCGTTCCGCCGACGAGGTGGTTCGTTGCGCCGAGTCGCCAAGCAGTCAGATTGCCGACCACGCCAAGGGTCAGATACATCAGGTGCACGCCCCACGTGCGCACGAGGTGCCCACGAGAACGCCGTCCGGATGTCATCTCTTCAATGTACGAGACGTTGTACGAAAAAAACGGTTGGGGATTACGACGCGACAGCTCGACGCCGCCGAGGAACGAACGGGTCTCGCAACTCGGTGAGAAACGGCCAGCGTGCCAGGAATCGCACGTGATCTTCCATTGGTTCATTAGCACCGCGGGACGCTTTGCCGACGTGAGTGATCGTGACGTGGGGTTGCAACACGGTGTAGTGGCCGATTTCGGCCAAACGGAGGCATAGATCGACGTCGTTACCGATGACGGCAAGGGATTCGTCCATGCCACCGACTTTCTCCCATTTGGAACGTTCAATCACGTGGCACGCCCCGGTGACCGCTACGACATTGCGGATGGCGGTCGCTTGTTGACGCGACAGTTGCACTTCTTCGTTGGTTCGAAGGTTGTGCACTGACCCGTACGGCAGCTCGACGGGGTAGGGGACTGCGGCCATCCCCGCGTGTTGTACCGAGCCTTCGGGAGAGACCAAGGTTGCACCTACGACCCCAACGTCGGGCAACGTGGCGAGCGGCACGAGGGCTTCGAGCCAGCCGTCCGACACGATCGTGTCGTTGTTGAGGACGATAACGACGTCGTGTCGACCTTCGGACACGCCGTGATTCACAATCTGCGCGTAGTTGAACGGGCCGGGGTGATGTACAACTCGGTGAGGCGTGTTCGCGAGGTAGTCCCGAGTGGCGACATCGTGGGAGTCGTTGTCAACGATGGTGATCGTGACCGCAAAGTTTCCACACCGTTGCTCAATCGACGAGATGCACGCGGTCAATAAGTCGAGGCGATCACGCGTCGGTATCACGACGTCAACCGTGGGGGTACCCGGGACGGTCCACTGAAGAACGTCACCATCGAAGAGGACCTCGGCGGTGATACCCCGTCGGCGAAGGGCACGCTGCGTGGTCGAGGGGTGAGGCGAAGGTGCGTTCTCGAGGGAGTGTTGAAGTGGAACGCCGTGAAATGAGACGCCCATTTCACTCAGGCGTATCACGAGATCGTGTTCGGGGTCTACGCAGGATGCAAGTCCTCCGCTACGTACGATGAGCTCGCGGGGAAAGAGTGCTCCACGTCCCACGGCGTTGTAGCTCAAGAGAGTGTGAACTCCGACGGAGAAGGGCGAACCCTCGGAGCCATCGCCCGCGAACAGGACGACTTCGCGGCTTGACGGAGAGTATTCCTCGAGAACAGCGGCGAGTTGCAGGAGGTCTGCCTCCGCATCGCTTGGCCCCGCGAACATCACCCACGTAGTGGTCGATTCACGCATGCGAACGTTGGCTTCATCAATCGAGAGTGAGTCAAGTCGCAGAATTTCAACGGCGGGTGCCCGTAGTCCGGAGATCGCGAGGGGCGACTCGTGAGGTGAGAAACGCTGGCGAGGGCTGTCGTGGAGCAGGGGCGCCACGAGGAGCCGTACCCAGCGGTGTCGGCGAGTCCCCACGGGAAGCAGTCGGACCAACCACGACGGTCGCCCGTGAAGGATATGAATATCTGCTTGAAACTTCTGCCACTCACGCCGCGCCTCGGCGAGCGTCACTGGTGTGACGGGGTGGCTACGACACCACTCTGAAAACGGCACGAAAAGGACTTTAGTGGGCGACCGAGAGGCGGCTTTGGCTCTCTACCTCGCCTACATTGAAGGGGAGACAGCAGGAGAAAACGTGGCGTGGGATTTCCAAACCGAACCAGAATTCGAAGAGAAGCTCGCTTGGATGCGAACGTTCGTGAAAGAAGAAATCTTTCCGATCGAAACCCTTCGCCTCTCCTACGATGACGCCCTCAAGCTGATTAAACCTCTACAAGAAGAGGTGAAATCTCGCGGACTCTGGGCCGCTCACCTTCCTCCAGATCTCGGAGGAATGGGATTCGGGCAAGTGCGCCTCGGACTGATGCATGAAATCCTTGGTCAGTCGCCGTATGCCCCCTTGGTGTTCGGCAATAACGCACCCGACTCGGGTAACGCCGAGTTGCTCGCGGTAGGCATGGAGATGACGGGTCGCCACGACATCCGCGAGCGCTGGATGCAACCACTGCTCGACGGGCGTCTTCGCTCGGGTTTTTCGATGACGGAACCACACACTGCCGGATCGGATCCTCGACTCCTGCAAACGCGTGCCGTTCGGGATGGTGACGAGTGGGTCATCACGGGTCGCAAGTGGTACACGACCAACGGCTCGGTGGCCGACATTCTCGTCGTCATGGCAGTGACCAATCCCGATGTCCATCCCTATCAAGGCAGTTCGATGTTTGTCGTCCCCGTCACCACACCCGGCGTAAAGATTCTTCGCGATGTCGGCGCCATGGACGACCCGCAGGTCGAATACGGACGTTTTGGTAACCATGCCGAGATTGTGTACGACGACGTACGTGTTCCGGCAGATCACCTCATAGGTCCCGAAGGCGCCGGCTTCTTGCTCGCCCAAGCACGCCTCGGTCCGGGTCGCATTCATCACTGCATGCGGTGGTTGGGTCAGAGCCAACGAGCTTTCGACATGATGTGCGAGCGTGCACTCAGCCGCTACACCCACGGATCGCTCTTGAGTGAAAAGCAGACCATCCAAAACTGGATTGCTGACTCCATGGCGGAGATGCACGCGGCTCGCCTGATGACTCTCCACGCCGCGTGGAAGATGGATCAGGTCGGCGCTTCCGCGGCGCGCGTGGAGATTGCGATGATCAAGTACTACGGAGCAACGGTTTTGCACAACGTCATTGACCGGGCGCTGCAGACGTACGGTTCCCTCGGGTACTCATCGGACATGCCTCTCGAGGCGATGTACCGGGCCGCTCGCGCCGCGCGTATCTACGACGGACCGGACGAAGTACACCGTCAGACCGTGGCCCGTCACGCACTCAAGAACTACAGCCCGAGTGACGTTCCGACGGATCACATTCCAACACGCCAGGCGGCCGCCCAAGCGAAGTTCGCCGATCTCCTCGAGTTCTACGAAATCGAGCGCGCCTAAGCCGTCGGGGCGAGTCCCTGAATCGCCTCGGCGAGGTCGACACCAAAGGGAATCACGGCCAGATTGGGAATGTGAATACCCGCGTCAACGTATCGCTGAATCTGCTCGCGACAGTGACCGTAGCTTCCGTGAATGATGAGTTCGTCGCACACGGAATCGGGAATTACTTCGTTGGCCTTTTTCCGATCGCCGTCGGCCCACGCATCCCACATGGGCTGTAACTTGTCGCCGTTGCCAAGCCACTTATGAAATTCGGCGTACGTCTGAACAGTGAGGTACGACGAGATCATTCGCCGTGCGATGAATCGCGCCGTATCGGCATCTTCGGTTGGGATAACGAAGAGGCGAGCGCTGATGATCTTGTCGGGACCCACTTCGGCCACGCACTGGGCGACGTTGTCGGCGCTTAACCAGTTCAAGATTGCGCCGTCACCACTACGGCCGGCGAGGCGCAGCATGCCCGGACGAAGTGCGCCAAGGAGAATGGGCGGCTTCGCCGCGACGGGGCGTGAAAGTTTGAATCCATGGACTTCAAACGTTTCGAAGGTCTCGTCAATCTTCTCCCCCGCCAGAGCGCGATTGACGAAGTGCAGCGTGTCACGTGTACGAGCGAACGGCTTGTCGTACGTAATGCCGTTCCAACGCTGTACCACGGGAAGGGACGATGCACCGAGGCCCATGGTGAAGCGCCCCGGTGCCGCTTCGGCCATACTCGCGATACTCATGGCTAAAAGACCGGGTCCTCGCGTGTAGACGGGCGAGACGGCAATGCCGAGTTGCAACGACGGTTCCCAGGCCGCCGCGAGTGCGAGAGGGGTAAAGCCGTCGGTGCCATCGACTTCGGCGCTCCACACGTCGGTGTAGCCGAGATCGACTAAACGACGAAACCAGTCTCGGTGTTCGGTCAGCGTCACGCCGTCGAATGGAATAGTGATGCCGTATCGCAATGTCATGTTGTAAGTGTCGCAGATTCCGTCCGACACCGCGAACTACGCCAGATAGTCACGACCCTCCGAAGTGGGTGGCGTGATGCCGTAACGCACCAGACCTTCTTCGATTCTCTGATTCAACGTGGTGAGAACAAACAGTCGGGCGTAGTCCTTGTCGTCCCCCAAGACGACATTCCACTCGGCGTCCGGGGTATCGGTGACCGCCAGCATTTCGTTGGCGGCGTCGATGTAGGCCTCGCGTTGCGAGCGATTGTGCCAGTCGGCGTCGGTGAGCTTCCACCGTTTGAGCGGACTCTCGCGGCGCTCTTCGAAGCGACGGAGCTGCTCGTCGCTCGAGACGTGCATCCAGAACTTCACCACAATGGTCGGGAGACCGGCCAGCGACCGTTCGAAATCGTTGATCTCATTGAAGGAGCGGACCACAGTCGCACGGTCGATGAGGCCGTCGACACGTTCGACGAGCACACGCCCATACCAACTGCGATCAAAGATTGTCATTCCTCCAATTCCCGGAAGAGACGGTTGGAATCGCCAGAGAAAGTGATGCGCCAGCTCTGTGGCGTTCGGTGGCCCCACGGGTACCACGGACACGTGACGGGGGTCTAAACCCGCGGCTACTCGCCGAATAGCACCACCTTTTCCCGAGGCGTCAAATCCTTCGAAGACAACGACGACAGCGGGACCTGGCGTGGTGTCGGGCAAGAGACCGGCCGTCACGAGCCGAAGGTGCGTGAGATGTTTTTGCGCGGCCGCAATGAGGGGCGACACTTCTTTCGTCGTTGCACGGGGCATCTCACCCACGTTGCGGAGATCTATCTGCATGGCTGTAGTTCACCACAAAATGAAACGGCCCGGGGTATGCCCCGGGCCGTTTCGTCGAGATAACAACTAATCGGCGTTGAGGAACCGATAGGCAACGGCGGCGAGCGCCCCACCAACGAGCGGTGCCACGATAAACAGCCAGACTTGACCCATGGCGTCACCACCGACCATCAGCGCCGGACCAAAGGACCGAGCGGGGTTGACCGACGTACCTGTCACTGGGATGCCGAAGAGGTGAACGAGCGTGAGGGTAAGACCAATCACTAATCCCGCGACCGCGGCGTGAGCCTGCTTCGCCGTGACGGTCAAGATGACGTACACGAACAGCGCCGTCAAAATGGTTTCCATGATGAATGCGCCCATGGTCTTCATGTGGATCGTCGAGTGCGTACCGAAGCCGTTTTGGCCCAGTCCATCACGAACACGGTTCCAGTAGTTGGTGTAGTGCAGAGTGAAGCGAAGCGCGGCCGCACCAACGATGCCGCCGACGAACTGCGCAACCCAGTACTGCACTGCCTCCGACAGCGGCATGCGCTTCGAAACGACCATGCCCATGGTGACGGCCGGGTTGATGTGACAACCCGATACCGAGCCAATGGCGTAAATAAGTCCGGCCAGGACCAGGCCGAAGGCCAGGGCGGTGGCGAGAACGCCCCCGTTGTACCCCCACCAGCGAGCGAGCCCGTGAGCTCCCCACTGGCCCAATGTCACTGTGGCCACGCCACAGGCGACATAGACCAACGTCGCTGTTCCAAATAGCTCTGCGCTGAGCTTGCGATTCATACGAATCCCCCTTGTTCTACGCCTTGCGGCGGGCGCCGACGCACCACCTCAAGGCTAGAAAACGCGTCGATGAAAGCGGGGGATAGTGCTCAGAGCCCGCTGAGGAACTGCGCCGCCCCGTGAATGGCCCGCTGGGCACCGGGAAGGACGGAAGGTAGTGAAAAGAACCCGTGCATCTGGTCGTCATGATGATCTACGGTGACCGGAACGCCCGCCGCCTGGAGGCGTGCGGCGTAGTCCAAACCATCATCGCGCAGTGGGTCGTACTCCGCCACCACGATGTGAGCGGGGGCGAGTTGCGCCACGACGTCGTCGGGAGCCAGCAGCGGGCTGACCCGACAGTCAGAACGGTCCGTGTCGCCGAGATACTGCTCGGCAAACCACTGCATGGTGGGACCGTTGAGAAGGTAGCCCTCGGCGTAAGTCGATGCGGCGGGCGAAACACGCGAGAGATCCACCGCGGGGTAGACGAGCAGTTGTCCGAGCAACTGTGAACCAAAGTGTTGAGCGACCGCGGCGGCGAGGTTACCCCCAGCCGAGTCGCCGCCCACCACAATCCGACTGGGGTCGATGTCGAGTTCGTCAGCTGACGCGATCGCCCACTGCACCGCGGCGATGGCGTCGTCGTACGCAGCGGGGAACGGGTGCTCGGGGGCCATGCGGTAGTCGATGGACAGAACTTTCGTCTTCGCCAAGTGGGCGAGAGCGTCCGTTTCGCCGAGTGACAGATCGGGTGCACCGATGACCCAGCCACCACCGTGGAACCAGATGAGGAGCGTCTTCGTCGGCGACGGGGGGAGTAAGTAGATGGCCGGACAGCCCGCGACGTCCATGTCGCGACGTTCGCACACTAAATCGAGAGGCGGCAAGGCCTCGAACATTCCCCGCCACGCTGTTCGCAGCGTGGCGGCATCCGTCGGTGCGGCGTGTTCGCCACGACCCGAAACAACGAGGTCGTTGACGAACTGCGAGGCGGGATCGAGTGGCATGGTCTCCTACTTTGTGTCGTAAATCATGAGCTCACCGGTGTACACGGCCACCCAGACGCGCCCAGTGACGCCATCGTAGGTGACCCCCACAGGGTGAGTTCCCGTCTGTACGGTTTGCAGAATATGAAGATCGGATGACCGCAGCATCGTCATCGTGTTGGAGTCGTAGTTGACCACAAACAACGCGGTTCCGTCCGCCGAGATGGCGAGCGTGCGACAGCCAGAGCCCGTGTGCACTCGTCCGATAACGGCATGTGTGAATCGATTGACCTTTTCGACGACGCCGCTCGCGTTCAAGCTCACAAAGAGGAGACGCGGATCGGTCGGGCTCATCACCACGTGGCGAACGTTCGAGCCGACAGAGATCTGACCGGTGACTTTGAAGGTCGTGAGATTCACGATGTCGAGCACCGAACTTCCCATAATGGCGACGTAGGCGAGTTGGCTGTCGGGCGAGATGGCGATGCCCCGGGGGTAGGCCCCGACGGGTATCCGCGCAACGACCTTATTCAGCGTGAGGTCGATGATGACCGCATCCCACGAGCACCAGTTCGAGACGACGAGGTACTTGCCATTCGGTGAGACGGCGAGATACTTCGGAACCATTCCCGCTCGAGCGACAGCGTCGATAGTCAAGGTGGCGAGGTTCAGTCGATAGACGTAACTATCGGTGACACCGGCCGCTCGTGCGGAACCGGGCGAACACTCGTCCGATCCTTCGGGTCCAAAGCCCGCTCCGTACATCGAATAGTTAGAAATCCAGGCAAAGTTTCCATCGGGAGTGACTGCCGCTTCCACCGGCGCCCCTCGGCTGACGCCAGGGTGACCCGTCACGCCAAACTGAGACAAGGTAACCGCATCACTTACGGTCTTACGTAGGCCTCCGGCGGATCCGTAGACCGTTACCGAGTGGCGATACATCATGTTTTGCGCGAGCACCATCCCCGTGTTGGTCGCCACGACGGACTTGGGCGAAATTGCCCCACCCACTGTCTTGTAGGGAACGAGGCGACGCAACGACGCCTGCTTGCCCGGCGGACGTACTTGGGCCGGTGGAGTCGTGACCTTGGTTGTCGTGGAGGAGACGCCCACCGCGGTCGACGTGGTTGAACTCTTCGAACCAAGTGGCCACAGGACCGCGAGACCTACGACAACGGCGACGAACGCCGCCAACGTGGCGATGCGGGAACGACGGAACGTTCGCCGACGAGTTCTGACGGGGTCGGGGCCCTTCTCTTTTCGAAATGACGGCGTCGAGCTCACCGCACCAGCGTAGTTACGCGCCGTCGCGGCGCAGAGTCCCAAAATTCGGTGGACGCTTCTCGCGGAAGGCGCTCAGCCCCTCGTCGAGATCCCCCGCCGTCAGGCTGGCCCGTTCGAGCTCGTGGCCGAGAGCCGCTGGGTCGTCGCCATATTCGAGGGCCGTCAAAATTGCTTTCACTGACGATTGCGTGAACGAGCTACGCGAGAGCAACGTCGCGAGAAGCGTTTCGAGATGGGCATCGAGATCGTCGACAAGGTGGTGAACCAAATTCATCTGCGCCGCTCGCGCGGACGACACGATGTCGCCCGTGAGCAGCAGTTCGCTCGCCCCCGGGAGTCCCGCCACATGGATAAGACGTTGAATTCCCGACGCGGGGTACGAAATACCGAGGCGCGTGGGCGTTACGCCAAACTGCGCGCGGTGCGTCGCTATGCGAATGTCGCAGCAGATGGCGACCTGCACGCCGCCCCCTACGCAGAAGCCGTCTATAGCGGCGATGGTGGGAACGGGTAGAGAGATGACGGCTCGTTCCGCAGCAGCGTTCGTGGCGCGATATTCCGACCCATCAACGTCGGCGGCGAGCGAGCGTCCGAGACGTTCGATGTCGGCCCCGCCGGAGAAGTGATCGCCACGGCCTCGCAGTACCACGGCGCGTACGGTGTTCGTGCGGCGGACACCGTCGGCGAGATCTATCAACCTTTGCCACATCTCTAGATCCATCGCGTTGCGCGCTTCGGGACGGTCGAGCCACCACGTCTGGACGGCACCGTCGTGCGATGTGCTCATAGATACGGTCACAGCCCCACCTGCTCTTTCGCTCGCGCAATGGCGTGTAGCCATTCGCGGCCAAAGCGTTCGTCGGGTTCGACGTAGTTTCCTTCGGCCCACTCATTCCAACTCTTAATCACCACGAGTTGTTCATCAGACTGTGATGTCCGACGTTGTTCGCGAGTCAGGGCATCGACCAGATGACGTTCGAACGCTGCGGGACTCGTTCCCTCCGCCACGACCCCACGGCGTCCGGATCGAGGTGTGTTGTCCCAATTCGGTTGAACGGAGGGGTGAACGACGCCCGCGAGAGTCTCTCGCGGCTGGGGTGGCACGTCGGTGTAGCGGTAGCGACGGGGTCCAATCCACGGCACGATACCGGCGGCCCGGTCGCGCACACGAGTGACGACGTTGTGGCGAAAAGGAAACTCGACGTAGAGACCCGCGTCAAATCCGTCAGCGTCATGCGTCGTGTACTGCGATCCCCACGGCCGTCCTTCGATCCACGCCACGAGATAGAGCCCCGGCAGACCGGCGCGTTGCGCCATCGTCTGCCATCGGTCGACGAACTTCTTCGGATCGGGAAGCTCCGTGGGTCGGAAGACGACAAACACCGGGCGACCATTACGCGTGACGTAGCGGTGGTCGGTAAATGTCGTGAGGAGTGAATCAAAGTGGGCCTGGTCGTCCTGCGGACCCGGGTAGGTCTGCTCAATCAGGACCCGGTTCGTCAGCCCGTGCCACACACCCGTCCACGATTGGTTGGCCCACCCGACGTAGAAGGGAAAATCGGGCCGCCCCTCACGGCGCACCTCGCGCAGTGGCCGCTCCAATATCTCGCGACCAGCAAACCAGTAGTGCCAGTAGCAAAAAGAGGTCACGCCGGCAGCGCGAGCGAGGTCGGCCTGTCGCTCTCGGGTGACCGGGTCGAGCAAGTTGTAGTAACCAAGTTCACCGGGACGTAGTGGTTGCTGGTGCCCAGAGAAGAGTGGTCGGGCACGACGAACGTTCGTCCATTCGGTAAATCCGTCGCCCCACCACTCGTCGTTTTCGGAAATCTGGTGGAACTGGGGAAGGTAGAGCGCTGAAAGTTCCATCGCGCAGACGCTAGTTCCGCCGTTGGGCAACGAACTGTTCAATGGGCTGACGCTGCCGGGAGTCGCGCCCGTAGAGATCCGACCAGCCACTCGCTTCGAGAAAGTTGAACGCTTCGTCACGCCACTCCTCAGCAATAGTGATGTCGGCGCTCGCAAAGTCGGTAGCCGAACGCTGTTCGCGTGTTGTCCGAGTGCTCTGCAGCGCACGCCACACGCGGTGAGATGTCCGAATCGACTCCATCAGTTCATCGAGTGACGTTCCGTCGCTGTGGCCCGCCAACTCTTCGTACGAACACCATCGCACGTGAGCGGCGCGTGGGTCGCTCACTGCGCGTGAGTGCCAGTGGCACCAGCGTTGTACTTCGTTCACGAATGCATCGCGAGGGGAGATGGAGGGGTCGTACCATCCCAAGCGCACCACGGAGGCGGCGCAGTCAAAGGGGTGGCGCACGAGGACGAGCACGGTCGCCTCGGGTACGAGTGAGCACACCGCGCCGAGTTGGGGTAGGCCACGCACATCCTTGACAACCGTGCGACGAGGGAAGTGGCTGGTGTTGAACTGATCGACCCAGTGACCCCGCACTCGACCTCGTAACGCGTCGGCAATGACTGACGAAATCGCAGAACTTTCACTGGGCACGGGCACGAGAGCCGCCGATTCGCCGGTCACGATGCCCTCTGGCGTATTCGCGGGTTCGTAGACGTAACGGGTCCCCGGGAGTGCGGCGAACTGTTCCGCTAACCACGTGGAACCACTGCGCTGCCACGAACATACCCAGAGGGCGTTCGTGGCGGGCACTCGGCGAAAGACCTGTGATCGCCACCACACGCCGACACGGCGACGGCGATATCGCAGGTGGTGACGGACGCGAGAGATCACTACCTCATTGTGGCAGGTGAAACCTGATGGGAACTACTGGCGACCCATGATTGAACGGGCTTCCGCCTCGCGGACGTCGCTCTCTTGCGCTCGTTGTGGGCTGATGAGTTCGATCTCCACTTTTCGGAGTTTCCCCGAGAATCGAAATGGCGCTTCGTACGCGCGACTCACCGCGGACGCCTGAGAGACTCCGAACGACGAGCCCACGCTGGAGAGCGTTCGCAGGACGAGAGGAATCTCGGCGCTACCGCAGTCGCGCCCATTAATCACCAAGGTCACATCGCCGCCGCGACCCGTGCGCCGAAAACGTAGTCCCAGCTCCACGTCACCCGTCGGCACATCGATATCTGAGGTCACCACGGTGTGGTCATCAAACGCGTTGTAATCAAAGACCAACCGAGAATCTTTGAGGAAGAGAGCCAACCCAGAGTTCTCCGTCCCTGAAGAGAAGATCACACCGTGGTCGCCCTGGGCGAGGTGAGTGTGCGCGACGAGGTTCCACGTTCGTCCACCGATCGCCGGACTCGCCTGAGAGGGAATCGGTGAAATCGGGGGATAGTAGGTGTAGCGACGTGTCGTCGGATGCACGGTGCGATCAGCAAACCGCGCTCCGAAGAGCTCAATTCCCCGATCATCAAGTGGCAGCACGAGGTGCTCTTCGGCTTCTTTCCACCAGAGTTCGATGAGGGAAGCCAATCGTTCTGGTTCCGCCTCGGCCAGGTTGTTGCACTCCGATCGATCGACTTCGACGTGGTACAGCTCCCACGTGTCGTTGTCGAACGGAGTACCCATGTCATGTCGCGTAACGGCCTTCCAGCCGTCGGCGTAGATGGCCCGGTGCCCCATCATCTCGGAGTATTGAACCGTTTTGTTTGACGGCGCGTCGGGCGCGTCAAAGGTGTACGTCATCGAAGTTCCCGACAGTGGCATCTGTTCGAGTCCTCGATACACCGACGGTGGCGTCACTCCCACAATGTCGTAGACGGTTGGTGCGATGTCGGTCACGTGGTGATACTGATCGCGCAGTTCGCCGGCCTGCGTGTTGATCTCGCGGGGGTAGCGAATGATGAGAGGCACGTGTACACCACCTTCGTGGGTGTTTTGCTTGTACCACTTAAAGGGCGTATTGCCGGCTTGGGCCCAGCCCCACGGGTAGTTCGTGTGTGAGTGTGGTCCGCCAATGTCATCAATGTGATCAATCGCTTCGTCGGGCGTCTCGAGAATCATGTTGAAGAATTTCATTTCGTGCATGACACCAAAAGGCCCACCTTCTTGCGAGGCGCCGTTGTCTGATTGCAGCACAATCACGGTGTTGTCAAACTCCCCAATTTCTTTCAACGCATCAAAGAGGCGACCCAACTGTTCGTCGGTGTGCTCCAAGAATCCGGCGAAGGCCTCTTGAAGTCGAGCCGCCAGTCGTCGCTGATTATCGGGAAGGCTGTCCCACGGTTCGACGCCAGGATTCCGCGGCGCGAGTTGCGTGTTGTCGGGAATGAGACCCATCTCACGTTGACGCGCATAGGTCCGATCGCGCGCTACATCCCAACCGTGATCGAACTTCCCCCGATACTTCTGAAGGAAACGCTCGGGCGCCTGGTGGGGGGCGTGTGTGGCACCGAGGGCGAAGTACATAAAGAAGGGACGATCGGGTCGAAGTGACTTCGCGTCACGGACAAACAGCATGGCGTGGTCAACGAGGTCTTCGGTCAAGTGGTAACCCTCGGCCGCCGTGGCGGGCGGGTCGACACGGTGGTTGTCGTACGTGAGGTCGGGTGAAAACTGGTCCGTTTCACCATCCATGAAGCCGTAGAAGCGGTCGAAGCCACGAGCGAGTGGCCACTGGTCGTACGGACCGGCCGCCGAGGCCTGTTCCATCGGACAAAGGTGCCACTTACCCACCATGAATGTCGTGTAGCCCTCACCGCGCAGCACTTCGGCCATCGTGGCCGCGTGATTCGAGACTGAGCCACGCATGTGAGGAAAGCCCGTATTGAAGTTCGAGACCGACCGCATCCCGACTTCGTGGTGATTGCGTCCCGTCATGAGGGCCGCGCGAGTAGGGGAGCAAAGGGGGGTGACGTGATAGTTGGTAAACCGGAGTCCCTCGGCGGCGAGCTGATCGATGCGAGGTGTTGCAATGTCGGAGCCGAAACAGTTGAAGTGACCGAACCCCAAGTCATCAATCAAGATGACAATCACGTTCGGCGCGTCCTCACCGGGATGGGGAGGTGTGGGCCACCAGGGGGTGGACTCACTCACGGTCTTTCCAATGACCCCTTCAAATGGTTCGTATCGCTTCATGTCGCTCCTTCGGTGGTGAGAAGAATGGTAAGACTGTCGGTCAAGGTCTCGCGGGCTTCGCGAACTGAGAGACCCTTGTGCGTGACGAGAGCATCGAGGCCCTCAAGCTGAAGGAGCGTATCGACTGACTCGAGAACGGCGCGACGTCGTCGTGCCGGAAGCCGTCGGAGCTCCGGTTCAAACTGTCGCTCAACTTGGCGTCGCAGCGCCCGCCGACTCGTTGCGAGTCGCTCGGCCACGAAAGAGTCGCGAAGGGCGAACGCTCGCGACGCACGATTCGTCGTCGCAATAGCGTCATGCAGTTGAAGGCGATGTTCGACGAGTGCATCAATGCGACTCTCGAGGGCATCGCTCGGTGACGCTTGGAACGCCCACATGTGAGCCGTTTTTTCGAGTTGACGCTCCATTGCCGACTGTAGAAGATCGTCACGAGACTCCACGTAGCGATACACCGAACGGAGACTCACGCCCGAACGCTCGGCGACCTCATCGGGTGTGGGCCGGAATCGACCTTCGCCGAACAGTTCGAGTACGGCGTCGAGAACGAGGTCACGATTGCGTGAACGACGCGCCGTGCGCCCATCAGGATTCACCGTCAGGGTCATGCAAGCTGCTCACAGACCACACCGACGGATGGTCCCACGCGTCCCTCGAGTACGTCGAAGTATCCCTCGCGAATCGAGGCGGTACCCGTGCGAATATCGCTCGATAACCACGTCGCGGCAAAGTCACCGAACAGATACCAGGCAGCCCCGACCTTTTCTTCGAGCCCATCGCGTCCCCAGTCTTTTGTTCTCTTCGCGATCTGAACGGGCGCGAAGAGAAACTCCGGCTTCGGTCCGACATTCGGTAGCGGGAGTTCGGCTGTCGCGTCCCAGTGGGTATCGCCGACAATCATCGAGTAGTTCAACTGATCACCAAAGTGGTGGTGTACGCGCTGGGTCACGTCGCGATTGCCGGCAATGTCGATGTAACACGCCTCGGATTTTTCCAAGCTTTCAATGTCGTCGTAGGAGGCCACGACGTCGTAACAGCCGAGACCTCGAGTGAAGGCGAGATTCGACGCCGACGTGAGACCGACGACGGGACCCATGCCACGTCGCTGGGCAAGAAAGGCCGCACCTATCGCCGTCTTCGAAGAAGCGCTCGAAATCACCGTGCGACGAGCGCCGAAGTAGGAGTGATCGTCGAGAAAATCTTCGACGACGAAGGATGTGTAGAAGAGGGGCCACAAGAGAATGTGAATGTCGTCGAATCCTTCGCGGTACGCCGGATCGTGCTCCGTGAAGATGTAGCGGTTATACGGCGAAGGGAGGTCCGCGCGGTGCGGTGCCACATCCACCACGCTGCGTCCGTCAAGCCGCCCGGCGTCGATTATTAGTTCTGAGCCGAGTGGCCAGTATCCGTAGGCGCGCTGTCCGACGGGTACGCCGGAGTGGCGACTCTCAATCACGGTGCCAAACCCCCAGACGGGCAGTCGACCACGGGTGGTATCGCTGGCCGGAAAGAAATTCCAGTACCGCATGGCGTCTCCAAAGACGCCGTACGTGATGTTGTTGGCGGTGATGCCAAAACGGTCCACGCGAAACCGCACTTGACCCTCGGTGAGCTCGGAGGAAGGAGTGTCGACGAAGGCGGCTTCTCGAAGATCACGGCGATCGATTTCTAGATACGTCGGCACGGGGCTCCTAACTATTGGCAGTTTCTATGACAGAATCTACACACCACTACCTCAGGAGAGACATATGTCGTCGCGTCGCGTTGCCCTCGTCACTACCGCCAACTTCTACGTCGGTCCCGATACGGCCCGCATTCTGGCGCGTCGAAATCACGATCTCGTAGTGGGTGATGCCGAACCGGAGCTCGTCGCCGAACTCGAGAGTTACGGTGCGACGGTGGTCAACGTCGAGGGCGGGTCG
>JAGWWX010000092.1 GCA_018970215.1 Acidobacteriota bacterium
CGGGGGTCACGCGAAAGAGTTGGGCGAGGGCCGGTGAACTGGGAGTAATGGCGAAGATCACGGCAACAACGGTGATCAGTACCGGACTCCACACACGCGCCCGGGGGGCGGGGGGCGGCGTCATCTCCTCGGTGAGGTTCTCTTCCTCGTAGATCTGCTGCCAGCGGTGCCACGACACCAAGCGGCGATCGTGACGGAGATCACCGAGCCACACAATGGCGCTACCGATAAGCCACCCCGCGGAGAGATACACGGAGACGTACCAGTACGGAATGACGCGACCGTTCCACAGCGCCCCCTGCGGCAGCCCGATATAGACGAGCAGCGAGATGACCGTCATCGACGACAGAAAGATGCCGTCACGACTCCGAGTAGCGAACGCCCACAGCAGGGCGAGCGCCGCCAGCGCGATGAATGGACGTAGTGGTCCGGCTCCCCCGCTCTCCGCGAACCACCCGAGCTGCGTGAAGACGTTGTGGAGTGACGACGTATCGAAGTTGGTGTACCCCATGGAGTTCGTGAGGTCTTGGGTGAAGGCAAACGGCACGAGCCACCACGCCGAGAGTCCCGCACTGACGGCTCCCGTCGCCACGACAAAACCGACCGCTCGCCGTCGGCGACCTCGGATCAACGTGTCGAACGACTCGGTCGGCAGAACGAGATGAATGATGAGAAGAACGAGCGCCGCAACGATGACATAGAACCACGGCAAGACGTGGGCGGCGAGGGTCGCCGAGAGTGCAGCGGCCGTGAGCCACTTGCGCCCTCCGTCACGGATGCCCCGACCAAAGAGCCCCATCGCCACGAATGCCAGGGCGAGGGAGAGAGAGTAGGAGTACTCACCCGCCAACGTCGAAAACAGATTGCCACCAAAGATCGTGTAGGAGCCGCTGAACAAGAAGAGGAGAATCATTCCCGCGAGAGTGATGGGAATGGGCCGCGGCAGCCGCCACAGTCGCCCCATGATGTAGGCACAGACGGGCATGAGAAGAGATCCCAGGGCCGTCGCAACTTTGAACGCCACCGTCGCGGGAATGACGAAGGAGGCCAGCGCCGCGAGTACGTCGGGCAGAACGAAGTAGTAGGTGTAGAGCGGCATCCCCGCAAACCACCCCGGGTACCACGGTGTGAGGCTGCCCCACGACATGTGGTCACGCAAGAACGCGGGCATCGCGAGGTGTGCTCCCATATCGCCGCCGTTCGCGGTCGACGTCGAGAACAACAACTCGGGGTGCAGCGACCAGAGAACGACGTAGGTCATGACCACGAGTCCGGCGCATTCGATCCACGTCACCCGATCGACGTTGCGGAGCCGTGCCATCATGGGACGAGCCGCGCGTGCAGAGTAACGACGAGCGCAATCGCATTGAATCCGGCGTGCGCAAAAATACTCGGAGCGATGCGACCCTCGGCACGACGAATCACGGCCAAAGAGACGCCGGCGATGGCGAGTCCCGCGAACTGCACACCCTGGGCGTGAGCCGCTGCGAAGAGCAGTCCTGACACCACAATGGGGAGTGCACCGCGACAACGCTGTGCGAACCACGCCGCGGGAACACTCTGGAGCGAACGAAGTAGCAGTCCGCGAAAGAAGATCTCCTCGACGATGGGCGCCCCCACACTCGCCGTGAGACAGATCAAGAGAATCTGCCAACCGTGGGCAGTCCCTAACAGCTCACGGGTGGGATTCCCTACCGACTTGGC
The DNA here is from genome assembly GCA_018970215.1 of Acidobacteriota bacterium. GTDB lineage: Bacteria > Actinomycetota > Acidimicrobiia > Acidimicrobiales > RAAP-2 > RAAP-2. The sequence goes on from JAGWWX010000092.1 coordinate 1,705, forward strand.
ATGAAATGGCAGATAGACGAGACCGACGACGATCTGGATGAGAACTCCCACCACGAGGTAGAGGAGGTCCGATCGCTGCGTGCGCCACCATCGCACCGTGAAAAAGTCGCGTTCGAAGAGTGGCCCGTAGAGGTGGCGTGCCCAGACCACGGAGGAGATCAGTCCGGCCCAGAGAGCCACCACCGAGACGATGTTCAGCCACCACGTGTGGTCGGCCTGTGTCAGCGGGACGGAAAAGAGTCGACCCACGACGGCATGCACCACCGACGCGATAAGGGCGGCCCCGACAAAAACCACAGGGGGAAACCACAGCGGGACACGCCGCGGGATACTCGGTGCACCGCGGAACGGTAATGCACGATTCACCCTCTCAGGCTAACCACCGAGGCAGGATTCGTTGTTGTGTGTCAGCCCTAGCATGACGTCCAATGAATAACGGCAACGAACGTAAGTCACCCAAGTCAATGTTGGACCCGAAGAAGTCTCCGCTGGGTCCCGAGCCCCGCAAGCGGCTGATGACCTTCGGCCTCATTGCCTTGGTCGTCGGTATCTTGCTGGGTCCACGCCTGTACGGCTCGTCGACGGTGAAGAGTATCTCCTACACGGAGTTTCTCGCCTCAGCCAAGAGCGGTAACGTCGCCTCCGCCACCGTGGAGAACTACTCCGGGGTCATTACCGGCACGCTAGAAAACGGTAACCAATACTCGGTTCTCGGACCAGATCCCGCCATCGCCAAAGACATCACGATGCTTCGCAACGCCGGCATCAACGTGAAGTTCAAGAACCCCTCGTCGCTCGGCCAGGCGCTGAGCAACATGCTCCAGACGCTGTTCATCTTCGGCATCATCGGCTTCATCATCATGCGAATGAGTCGCGGACAGATGGGCGGCATGATGTCCATTACGAAGTCTCGAGCCAAGCTCTTCGACGAAGATCGACCGACCACGACATTCGCTGATGTGGCCGGCTACGACGGAGTGAAGGAAGAGATCTCCGAAGTGGTTTCGTTCCTCAAAAACCCTGAGAAGTACACCGCTATCGGCGCCACGATCCCGAAGGGAATGTTGCTGGTGGGTCCCCCGGGAACGGGCAAGACCCTCATCGCCCGCGCCGTGGCCGGTGAAGCGAAGGTCCCCTTCTTTTCCGTCTCGGGATCGGACTTCATGGAGATGTTCGTCGGTGTCGGCGCGAGTCGCGTCCGCGATCTCTTCGCCTCCGCGCGCAAGGAGAGTCCGGCGATCATCTTCATCGACGAGATTGACTCCATCGGTCGCAAGCGCGGAGCCGGCTTGGGTGGCGGTCACGACGAACGGGAGCAGACGCTCAACCAGATGTTGAGCGAGATGGACGGCTTCGACACGACCACCGGCATTGTCATGATTGCGGCGACGAACCGACCAGATGTGCTCGACCCCG
>JAGWWX010000093.1 GCA_018970215.1 Acidobacteriota bacterium
GGAACGCCGGGACCCGAAGGTTCGACGGCGAAGCTCGCCTACGCCGAAGAGAACAAGGCCACCTACGAACTGGCCGTGACTCTCCTCGGTGCCGAAGGCATGCTCTTTAGTGACGAGTATCCCCGCGTTCGTCCGGCCGAGACGGGCCTCGCCACGGGAGATGTCCGTAAGCGCTTTTTGCGCGTGCGCGCCAACTCCATTGAGGGCGGAACGTCGGAAGTTATGCGCAACATCATCGGTGAGCGGGTTCTCGGGTTGCCGGGTGAACCTCGTAGCGACAAGAACATCGCGTGGAAGGACATTCCCCGCTAGCGCTCGGTGAGCACCTCGCGGAAGAATTCGTAGGTCCGTTCAGTGGCGTCGGCGGCCGCGTCGGCATTGAAGACGTTGGTCCGATCGTTGCAGTTAAAGCCGTGATCGGCGTCTTCGTAGACAATGAGATCGGTATCGTTCGGCGAGGACGAGAGGGCCTCACGGAGAGCCTCGATTTCGGTCATCGGAATACCTTTGTCGAGACCTCCGTAGAGTCCAAGCCATGGACCGGCGAAGTGAGCGGTCATCTGGACAATCGAGGGAAGTCCAAAACGGGGATTCACGACGCCGCCGCCGTAGTAGGACGCCGCGGCACCAATGATTCCGAGGGTGTTGGCGAAACTTGCGACCGTGCCACCCATGCAGTAACCAACGACACCGATGTTTTCTGCGGTGAATCCCTGGTCGTTCAGCCACGTTGCTGTCGCGCAAAGATCGGCTTCGAGAGTCTCTCGGGTGAAGTTGCCCATATGGGTCAACGCCGCAGCGAAGTCGGTGTAGGCAATCTCCGGTGACCCGTCTCGATGAAAGAGTTCGGGTGACACGGCGAGGAAGCCCTCGTCACCGTAGCGATCGGTCACGTCGCGGATGTGGTCATTTACGCCAAAGGCCTCCTGGAGGACAATGACGGCGCGGGGAGCGTCGAGCGCTCCCGCGATGTTGATGGGCAGTCCGGATTCGAGTGTCTGACGGGTGGTCATTCAAACACCGGTCCCTGCGTCCGTGAGCGCTTGAGTTCGTAGAACCCGGGAGTGCTCATGACGGCAATCACCCCGTCGAGGAGTCGACCGGCGTCCTCGCCCTTCGGTGCGGGGGTGATGACCGGCCCGAAGATTGCTTGCCCGTTGATGTGGATGACGGGTGTGCCCACGTCGAATCCCACGGGGTCCATGCCGGCGTGGTGCGATGCCCGGAGGGCTTCATCGAACGCGGTGTTCGTGGCCGCGTCGGCGAGCGCGGGGTCGAGTCCGACGGCGGCGAGGGACTCCGAGATGACGCTGTCAAGATCCTTGTTGTTGTTGACGTGGTAGCGATGACCCATCGCGGAGTACAGGGGCTCGAGAATCTCGTTGCCGTGCTCTTGCTCGGCCGCAATGAGTACGCGAACGGGCTTCCACGCCAGCTGGAGTAGTTCCTTGTAGTTGTCCGGCAGATCGCGACCTTCGTTTAAGACGGCGAGGCTCATGACGTGAAAGGACACGTCCACGTCACGTACGTCGGCGGCGGCGAGCAACCAGCGTGACGTAATCCACGCCCAGGGGCATGCCGGGTCGACCCAGATATCAATGCGGGTGGTACTCATGGGTTGTCCTTTCGCGCGGCGTGGGCCGCAATCACGTGCGACATGGCGTTCGTCACGGCCACGGCACACTCGAGGTCCAGCATCTCATCGATCCCGTGGGCATTCGAGTGCGGGCCGAGTACGCCGGTGGCGACGAACTGCACGTCGTCGAATCGCTTCCCAAGCGACGCGAGAAAAGGAATCGATCCACCTTCACCGGCGAACGCCACGGACGTCCCAAAGGCGAGAGTGGAAGCTTCGTCGAGTGCCGCGCGAAGCCAGGGGGCGAGTTCGGGACTAACCCAACCGGCCGCTCCGTCGATCTCCACGGTGACCTGTGCATTATGGGGCACGTCGGTGGTCAACGCCCGTTCGATGGCCGCACAGGCGACGGTGGGATCAACGGATGGTGGCAAGCGAAAGGACAGAGCGAGCGTTGTCGCGTCACGGAGGACGTTGCCGGCAATTGAGGTCGGGGGTAGTCCGTCGGCACCTACGTAGGAGAGCGTGGGATACCACGTGCGGCGAAGAATGCGTTCGGCCGCACTCTCGCCCATGGGCGTGACACCCGTGGCGAAGGGCTGTTCGTTGGCCGCGACGTCACCGAACTCCTGCGCGACGGCATCGGCGGCGGCGACGTGGCTCGCGGGAATCGCCGCGATGAGTTCAGGGAGCAGAATGTCGCCGGTGCGAGCGTCTTCGATTCGGTCGAGGAGTTGACGAATGATGCGCATTGACGAGGGGACAACCCCACTGGCGGAGCCCGAGTGTTGCCCGCGATCGAGCACGCGCACTGTGAGATTCGCCACGACGACACCCCGCAACGATGTGGTCACCCACAAGCGGTCGTAGGTGAGAGCCCCAGAGTCAAGACAGATCATGAGTTCGACATTCCCGAGGTGCGGCGTCAGTGCATCGAGGTGCGCCTCGAGGTCTGGGGAACCACTCTCTTCGGAGGCTTCGATAAGTACCACGCATCGTGCGTGCGGCGTGCCGCGGCGCTCCAACTCTTCGATCGCGAGTAGCGAAGCGAACATGGCGTAGCCGTCGTCCGCGACGCCGCGGGCGTAGAGGCGATTGCCACGCCGTACTGGGGTGTAGGGATCGAGACCCTCCGACCACTCCCCGAGGGGCGGTTGCTTGTCGAGGTGGCCGTAGAGCAGCACCGTTCCCGATGTAGGAGCGGTGGCCTCGACGGTGACCACCAGAACGGGGGTCCGTCCCTCTATGCGATGCACCGTGACCGAGTGGTGGGCGAAATGTCGAGCACGAGCCCACTCGGCGTAGAGAGACATGGCCTGCTCGAGGTGGCCGTTTTCAGACCATTGGGCGTCAAATGCGGGGGAGAGGCACGGAATGGTGGCGTAGTTGACCAACGCGGGCATGACCTCGACGTCAAAGTGGTCCAGCGAGATTGGCATTGACGTCAGGCTAATAGTCCCCAACGAGTAGTTGTGGACTTACTTCGACACAGCAAGGTCAACCCGTTGCC
>JAGWWX010000023.1 GCA_018970215.1 Acidobacteriota bacterium
GACGACTCACCGCAACGCATTTCTTGCCGCCTTGACGCCAGAACAACTTCCCGTTGCCGAACAGCTGTTACGGGGTGGCTTACCTGCAGTTCGTGCCGCCGTGGCGGATCAGAACAAGGCAGCCGCAGCGCAGGGGCGACCCACCGTCAACGCTGACGCGATTGACCGAATCGCCAACGACTTACTCAGTAAGGCCAACTTGGCGTCGTGGAAGGACCGAGCGGGCGGTGCTCAGTCGGCGGGCAAAGAGCTTCGCCTCCGTGATCTTCGTGCCGTTGTTACATCCGCGAAAACCGTGATACTTGATGACGAGGCTCGAACCATGTTGGCAGACCTGAAGGCCCAGCTGACATCCAAGGTCGAGCACCTGACGTCGGAGTGGAATAACAAGATCTCTCAAGCACTCGAAGCGAAGGATGCGCTGTTGGCCGTGACTCTTGCCTCACGTCCGCCTGAATTTCGACTTCAAGTTGCTTCCACGACCGCTGCGGAGATTTCTGCACTCGTCTCGTCTACCCTGACCGAGTCGCTTGACCCCGCACAGTGGGTAACCCTCGCCCAGGCCGCGGCCCAGTCGCCGATGCACCGTTCCATCAAACCCGCCGGCATTCCCGCCAATGAGGACACTCGTACCGCGGCCATTCAGATTGCGGGAAATATTCCGGAGATTGCCAAAATGCTGGGTATGAAGGTGCCACCACCTCCGCCGGCTCGCCCTAGTGCTCCGCGCCGTTCTCGCTCAAATCCTCGCTCATAACGAGTAGTCGGGCCTTCAACCCGAGGGACTCACCGAACGATTTCACACCTCGATCACCGGGTCGTGCGAGTAGATCTGCCCCTCGGCCTGCCGCCACTCGTTGGTACATCGTTGAGCCGTGCCCCCGTCGACGTTGCTCTGGAACGACATAGATAAAAACGAGTCCGTCGAGTACTCCCGCGCATCCATATTCGTTGACGACGCCATTTGAGGTTATTGCTTCTGCAAAATATGACACGAGGTCTGGCCCCGAAAGTCCGAAGCGCACCGCAAGATCCTGCATGAGCTGTCGGCCGCCCCGCCCCCCTGCTATCTCGGCGAAGCAACGATCGACGAGCTCAGCAACCTTTTGGCTATCGCGGTCCACCGTTGCCTACGGCCTCAAGTGTTGGAGAATGAGGGAGCGAGCGCGGTTGCCCGACTCGTAGATGGCAACGGCCTGGCGCTCCTCAGCCGAGAGCGACGGCAATACGGAGACGATTTGCGATGCGGTCAGCGAATCGTAGTGTGGGATGAAGTCCGGTGCGGTGCCCACTCCAGATGCCGGCTCAACGGAACCATTCTCTGAGTCGTCGATGACCGGCGAGCTTGCTAACGAGCCGACGTACTCCTTAATTTTTGCGCTCGACATCAGCACTGTGAGCTCACCAATCGCCTTGGCGTTGCGTAATGTGCTTTCAATCTCTTGGCGGTCACGTCCACCAGTACGAACTATGGCCTCTTCGGCGTACCGCGTTAGAGACCCGACCAACCGCAGAGCGGCTTCGCTGAGACGATCAACCTCAGACACAGTCCCGGCAAATCTGTGTTCCCGGACGGGCTAGCTGACTTTTCTTCTTCAAAAGTCGACACGACGTGCAACGAAATTCGTCATCCTGCTGCGGGAGAACCGACTCACCGAGATCGGTGGTGTCTTCGGCAGGAACCGTAACTTCTTCGTCATCATCGTCATCGGAGACGACCTTCACCCGCTCGGCCATCATCTCGTCTAGCGCGAGCTCTACATCGGAGTCATTGGTGTCATCGTCGAGGTCGCCATCGTCATCCGGGAGACTCGGGGCTATCGCCACATCGATGACGGCGTCATCATCACCGTCATCATCACTGTCCGTGTCATCGGACTCGACGTCGTCTTCCTCGTCTAGTAGTTCTTCGTCTTCAAATATTTCGTCGCTCGCCATGCCGACCTTTCTTGCGCAGGGAATAATAACCTCTTCGGCACCCCAATTGCGACATTTACTGACCTAGTTGCGCAGTGAACGGGCTCGCTCCGCTGCGCGCTCGGCCTCGAGTCGCTCCAAGTCGATATCCCCGTGGTCGACGTAAATCATGGCGTCGGCAATGGCGTGATGACCGGCCACGTCGCGGATCAAACGGTGCATCTCCTGGGCAACTCGTCGGTAGGAAGGATGGCCCTGTGGGCTACTTCGGAGCTCTATGAGATGCATCGCTTCCCTAGCGTTCATCTGCATGACGTAACGAATTCGGTAGGCCAACGAGACCGCATACTGGGCCTGCTGTGGAAATTCGTCGACCATGGCGTCGTAGAGCTCTCGCGAACGTTCCATCGCCGCGTGGTAGTCGCCGGCGAGTCCCGCCTCCTCGATGAGATCGGGAACGTCATAACCCAGGTTGGTCGACAGGGGCTGCCACTCCACCGTCAAGAGACGATGTCGCTGTAAGTCTCGGAACGCCCCGTAATCGGTCGTGAGCTCAAAGCGATAGTCGGTTCGCTCAAAGGCCCGTCCCGGCCGGTGGCGGCGGTTGCCGCGCCGACCGATATACGTGTCCATGAGCGTGCGCCGTTCGTCGGCCGATAGTCGTCCTACGCGATCCCGAATCTCTTCCGTTGGTCGGTCGGTCGCCGCGAAAGCGATTGCCTCCATCACGCGAATTTCGCCCTCGGGGTCATAGCCGACGAGTTTCACCGACTCACCTTCTTGTTGGACAGTAGAGTCCCACAGGTCTGCCAAAAGCCGCGCCGTTTGCGATCGCGTTGAGGCCATGTAGTTCGTCCACGCAACCCCACGATCTTCAAGGTCAACCCGCTTGAGAAATGAAGGGATGACCTTTCGTAGTTCGGTCAACATGAGATCCGAGTAGTAGCGCGACTCCGGCAGAGGATGTGCACGCATTCGAAGTAGGAGCCCTTCGAATGCTTGGCCGGAGCCGTAGATACCAACGCTCGAGAGGGCGCTGGCTGGGAGTAATCCCCGCACGGCATCGAGCGCTTTCGCGCGAATGGCCTGGCGATACGCGAAATCGGTGTCGTCGGAAGTTTTGGGGAACTTCTTCGTGGCGAACTCGACCATTTGGGGTAAGAGCTGTGAGTAGGTGTCGAAGATACGGTCCATGTCACCGACATACCGTGCGCCGAGACGGGAGTTCAGCACGTCGTGGTCGCGGTAGTAGCGATAGAAGCCGTGCGACAACCGCTTGTCGTACCCGAGATACCGCGTTGACTGCTCGAGGTAGCTCATGATGCGGCCCCACTCAAGAATCTTGGTGAGTACATTGGACGACTGTTCGCAGGCGAGGTGAACGCCACCGAGTTGTGCGACTGAATCGTCACCGTATTCGAAGAACACTTTCTGATAGAGATCGTCGGCTCGCTCAAGTCCAACAGTGGCGTCTACTGACTCGTCACCCGCCAGGTCCAAGTCCGAAACAAACTCATCCAAGAAGAGACGACGAAGGCTCTTATTGGTGCGTGAATATCGCGCGAAAAGCGCTCCCTTGACAACTTCAGGGAGATTGACCAATGCGAAAACGGGACCGTCGAGATTGGTGAAGTACCGTCGCAAGACCTCGGCTTCGCCGTCGGTGAACTCTTCGGTGGCGTAGGGGTGCATGGAACCAAAAGATTAGGTCCCAAGGTCCTCTGATGTGGGTATTGCCATGGCACCGGCGACGACATTGCGGACAATCGCGAGCTTGGTCCGTGCGGCTACCTCCCGTAGGTCACCGATGTCGAGATGGCTGAGTTGTTCGCAAAGATCGGCCACTTGCTTCGCGTGGCGAACAAAATCACCGGGTGCGGTATAGCCCGTTTCGGCATCCGCTACCTCAAGAGTCGTTGTGAGATTCGCGCCCCTCGCCCACGCGGCCATGGCTCGGGCGAAGCCATCATCGAGTTCCTTTGCGTGGCGTACTCGATAGGACGCCTCCACTTCAACAACACGTGCCTGCAACGAGCGGACGAGTGCGTAGCGTTCGGCGATGTCAGCGCGTCGCCCCGGCCCCAACCGGTCTTTGATGACTTTGGGTCGCTTTTGCTGTGTCCCCTTCGCCGCGGGCTTTGGTTTGGTCCGACGTCCCTCGTAGACGAAACAACTGAGAAGGGCTGCCAACGTGCCTTCTTCGATATCTGCAAACGCGCCGTCCGACCACGCTTCGGTGAGGAGAAGGTCGTTCTCGTGGTACACCCGACGAAGAGACTGCCCTTTGGTGGTCAGGGTCCAGTCATCGGCGTATCCCAGGTCACGCAACACCGAATGACGCGATTGCAAGAGATCGACGAGAGGGCGTCGGGCTCCCCCGGGACGTCGACTCGCCTCAAACTGCGCGAATGATCGCTGAAGAATGGTGACAGCCGTCTCGTAGTCAACATGATGGATGAGGTTTGCCGTGAAGTTGTAGGTGGGTCGAAAAGAACTATGCAAGTCGGGTGGTGGCGACGTGGCGATGCGGCCAATGTCGGCCAGAGACACTTCGGGCGCAAAACAGACCACCGCATGCCCTTCCTCGTCCAGTCCTCGGCGACCGGCCCGTCCGGCCATCTGCGCAAACTCCCCACTGGTGAGTAGATTGCGACCACTATCGGAAAACTTCGTGAAGCGTTCAAGAACCACCGTTCGCGCCGGCATATTGACTCCGAGAGCGAGTGTTTCTGTCGCAAAGACCACACCGAGTAGCCCCGCTTCAAAGCACTTTTCGACGATCTCACGGAAGGCCGGCACCATCCCCGCGTGGTGTGCGGCGAGTCCAAGACGGAGGCACTCGACGAAATGAGGGAACTCCAGGGCCCGGAGATCATCATCGCTGAAGTCGTTCACTCGGTCATAGGCAATCTTCTCGATGCGTCGTATCTGGTCGCTAGTGGTAAAGCGCACACCATCGCGTCGGCACTGATCCACCGCTTGATCGCAAGCCGAACGTGAAAAGATAAAGACGATGCTGGGCGACATGTCGGCATCCTCGAGAACTCGCAGTAGCTCGCTACGCCGCGGAGCGAGGATCGGCGGCGGTGGGGCGCTGGATCGATTCCCCCGCCATTGCGGGCCCGGCCGAAACTTGCGTGAGTTCTTCATGGTTGCGTCAAGTTTTCGTGCGCTCTCGCTGAGGCGACCGCTGTCCGTCAAGTCAATGAGTTCCGGGGAGCGTTGGCCTCGTCGGGTAAAGGCCACATGATTGTGGAGCGAGATCGGTCGCGTGGTTTCGACAATGACTGATGTAGGTCCTCGAACCTCGTCGAGCCACTCGCCAACGAACGGTGCGTTGGCGATGGTCGCGGACAGAGCGACAAAGCGCACTTCGGTTGGTGTCAAGATGATGACTTCCTCCCATACACCACCCCGAAATGGGTCTTGGAGGTAGTGAACTTCGTCCATGATGACCAATCCCAGGCGATTCACGCGACCGGAATCGGATAACAGCATGTTTCGCAGGACCTCGGTTGTCATAACGACAATTGGTGCGTCGCGATTGATGGACGTGTCACCAGTGAGCAGACCTACGTTGTGTGTCCCAAAGAGCTGACCCAACTCGGAAAACTTTTGGTTCGACAGCGCTTTCAGCGGTGTCGTGTAAAAAGCGCGGACCTCGCTCTGAAGAGCTCGCGAAATTGCGTAGTTGGCCACAATCGTCTTGCCCGAACCCGTCGGGGCCGAGACGAGAACATTGCGGCCAGCGTCGATGGCATCGATGGCTCGCGCCTGAAAATCGTCAAGCCCAAAACCTAGACCCGCGACGAACGCGTCTCGGTGCGCCGGGGTCACCGCCGCGCCAGCTTGCCTATGAGAATCGCAAGAAAGTAGAAGACGAGCAATGGAATCATCATTGCCATCATTGACAAAGGGTCACCGCTCGGCGTCAAAACGGCGCTCGCAATGGTGATCAAAATCAGGGCGTAACGCCAGAACTTCAAGAGTTGTATGGGGGTTACCACGCGCGCAAACTGCAGTCCGACTAATACGACGGGAAATTCAAACGTGAGACCGAATACCACCATCATCAAGATGATGAGGCCAATGTACGAATCGGCGGTGTACAGCGTCTCGACTGAGCTACCACCGATGGCGTTGAGGAACTGCAATGCGTGGCCGAAAGTAAAGAATGCCATTCCAACACCAAGACAGAAAAACACGCTCGCCGCGATGAAGAAGATGAGTGTGTACTTTCGTTCCTTCGCTTTGAGCCCCGGTGTTACGAAGCGCCAGACTTGCCACACAATGACGGGCACACTGAAAAGAAGACCGCAGTAGTAGGCAATCTTGATGCGAATCGAGAATCCCGAAAGGGTTCCAACGGCTGTCAACTTGCAGCCCGTGGGCAGATTGAGATCGCAGTACGGTCCCGTCAACACATGCAAGATGGCGTTGTATTCGATAAATGAGAACACACCAAACACGATGATCGCCGCAATGCACCATAGGAGACGACGTCGAAGCTCAGCGAGGTGTTGGCCAATCGTCATACCCCGTGAGGCTCGTTCAAAACTCTTGGTGGCCATGTGCTAATTCCAGGACGGGTCCGGTGGTGCGGTGGGCGGACGATGTTCGCGTGGCTCGTACCCCTCATGCGCATCGATGGCATCGATCTCTTCCTCGAGAGGAGCGTCGTTGATGTCGCCCAGTGCTTCAGGTGTCGCAGCGCGATCCGCTAACTCGTTCAGAAGATTGACGGGGCTTCGAACAACCCGAGCGAGGTCGCCGGAGCTAGGAAGCGTGGGTATTGCGTCGCGAACCTCTGACTCGACCCGTTGCTGGAACTGTTTCAGACTCCGCCATCCGTTGCCAATTTGACGGGCGGCCTGCGGGAGTTTGTCGGGTCCGAGCACTACCAAGATCACCGCAACAATGATCATGATCTTGAACGGGCTCAGATTGAACACGGCGCCATTGTACGCCGTAGAGGGTTGGCGAAACTTACGGCAGCCCGATACGCGACGGGGGCCATATTCGAAAAACGACCTTTCCGACCACGTACTTTTCAGGCAGCGTTCCCCAATAGCGCGAGTCGCACGAGGCGTTGCGGTTGTCGCCCATCATGAAGTACTGATGTGCTGGAATCACGACGGTTCCAATTTCACGTCCGAGGGGAGCCGTAGTCGCCCACGATTCGTGAAGGGCTTTGCCATTAATCAGAACAGTATCGTTCCGACTTGAAATGGTTTCACCAGGTAGTCCTATAACTCGTTTCACCAAATCAGTGACATCGTTGCCCCCACCGCAACTTTCGCGTGGGGGGCGGGCGAAGACGATGACGTCGCCTCGATGAATAGTTCCCAGTGATGTCGAAATTTTGGAGACAATTATCCGATCGCCCACGTCCAGAGTGGGGACCATAGAAACCGAAGGAATATAAAACGACTGGAAAAGGTAGGTCCGGATGAGAAGCGTCGCGAGGAGAGCGATTCCCAGGATCCCCGCCCACTCCCCCAATGCTCTCAGTATCTTTCGTGACGTCTTTGTGGTGGTCAACTCGTCATGATCGAGGTCAGTAGTGACATTGTCGGAGTTTTCGTCTGCCGTTGTCACGAAAAGTAAGGCTAGTGCGTCACAGCGAGGCGAGAAGTTTCTCGAATCTCTCGTCGTCGCTCTTAAACGGGTCCTTCAGAAGAATGGTGCGCTGGGTTTGATCGTTGAGCTTGAGGTGTACCCAGTCCACGGTGAAGTCTCGACGTTGCTCCTTCGCTCTCTTGACGAACGCTCCGCGCATGCGAGCACGGGTCGTCTGGGGTGGCGTGGTACGAGCAATGTGAACTGCTTCCGGAGAAAGGAGAGTGCGAAAATCACCCCGGTCAACGTATCGGTGAAATAAGCCTCTCGCGGGGTCGGTGTCGTGATACAGCAGATCGATCAGCGACACACGGGGGTCCGTGAGTGGAATCTGCTCACGTTCGCGCAACTGCTGGATGAACTGAAACTTCAAGACCCAGTCAAGGCGATCACCTAGGGCGAGAGGGTCGCGACGAAGCGCCACAAGAGTCTCGCCCCACATCTGAACCGCGGCGATGTAGTCCTCGGGGAGATCTCGCTGGCGGGCAAAGTGAGTGGCTCGCTCGCAGATCTCCTCTTGAATCTCCAGTGCGGTCATTTCGCGCCCATTGGTGAGGCGCACCTTGACGTCACCGTCACCGAAGGGATCCATTGACACTTCGCGCAGAGCCTTTATGGGTTGCTCGAGCGAGAGATCTCGGAGAATGGTGGTCGGATCTTCGACCATTGACAAGATGACTGATGTCACTCCCATTTTCATGAAAGTGACGTACTCGCTCATATTTGTGTCCCCCACGATGACGTGAAGGCGACGGTACTTCTCTGGATCGGCGTGTGGCTCATCCCGGGTATTAATAATGGGACGGCTGCGTGTCGTTGCCGAACTTATCGACTCCCAAATGTGCTCGGCCCGTTGCGAAAGTGAAAAATGTGTTCCGCGGTTGGTGGTCGTCACGACCCGACCCGCTCCCGCCCATATCTGACGTGTCACCAGGAAGGGAATCAAAAACTGTTCGTGGCGCGTGAGATCGTCGTCGCGAGTTGTGCAGTAGTTCTCGTGGCAGCCGTAGGAGTTCCCGGCGGAGTCGGTGTTGTTCTTAAAGAGATAGATGGAACCACGATGCCCGTCGTTGACGAGTTGCTCTTGAGCCGAATGGACCAGTGATTGCAGAATTGACTCGCCCGCTCGATCTTGTGCGAGGACGTCGTAGAGACTGTCACACTCAGCAGTCGCGTATTCAGGATGGCTTCCAACATCGAGGTACAGCCGTGAACCGTTCTCGAGAAACACATTCGAACTTCTTCCCCACGCAACGACATTGCGAAAGAGGTAACGCGATACGTCATCAGGGCTCAGGCGACGCTGGCCGTGCAAAGTGAAGGTCACGCCATACTCGGTCTCTAAGCCAAAGATGCGCCGCAACATACGTTGACGGTAGTGCGAGGAGGCTAACTAAGCAAAGATGCGACGAAGTCGTCGCTGAGTCGCTGAAAGGTGCGGCGTTCACCGAGATCTTCCAACCTCGCAACCTCAAGGTCATTGGGTGTCAGATTCCGATCGGGACCACTTAAAGCGCCCACTGCGTTCCGTAGCGTGGTTGTCAGGTCGGTGATGTCATCACCGTGTTGCACGAAACGTGATTTCACCGTTTCGGCATCGCCACCCAGAACGGCAAAGCGTGTCTCATCCGTGATTGTTCCTTCGAAGCCCACGTGATACAGCTTGGTGGGTCGGTTACGAATTCCCAGTTGCGACACCAGAATCTCTACTTCGAGTGGCTTGCCGCCCTCGGTGAACGTCACCCCGAGATACTGGGCATAGAAGTTCGCGAGCGCCCGAGCGTCGACGTCTTCTCGTGAGTACGAAAATCCGGTCGAGTCCGCCCACCGGATTCCGGCTTGACGGAGCTCATGAAATTCGTTGTACTTTCCGACGCCCGCAAACGCAATGCGGTCGTAAATCTCGGAAATCTTGTTGAGTGACGCCGATGGGTTCTCTGCAACGAGCAGAACTCCGGCATCGTAAATAGCAGCGACGAGCGAACGACCACGGGCGATTCCCTTTTGGGCGTATTCCGCCCGGTCCTTCATGTACTGCTCGGGTGTGACGTAATAGGGCATGCTCACCGCAGTTGACCCCCTGCTCGGCCCTGGCGCTCAGCGCGACGGGCGCTAATAGCCTCAAAGATCTCCCTCGTGCGCTCGAGCGATACTTCGCTGAACCCATCAGCCGTGACCACCACGATGATCGGAAAGAGATTGCGAACGAAATCCGGTCCCCCGGTGGCCGGGTCGTTATCCCCCGCCTCGTAGAGCGCAAGGGCACCCAGCTCGATGCACTCTTCTATCGTCATGTCGTCGCGATAGCCCAGGCGTAACGCGCCCTCCGCAAACTCGCTACCCGATCCAATGGTGGCGAAGTCAGACTTCTCGTAACAACCACCTAAACCGTCGTACTCAAATACCCGACCGCGGTTGTGGTTGAGATCAAATCCGGCGAGTAGTGGCAGCACGATACCGGGACCTTGGAGGTTGATGCGGCCGATGAAGCTACTCAGATAATTCGCTTTTCCTTCGAGGCTCAAGACGTCATCAGTCATCTTTTCGTAGTGCTCAAAGGAGAGTTGCAGAACCTTCTGGAGTTCAAGGCCGGTGGCGGCCACTCCCGAGATTGCGACTGCGGTATGACGGTCGGCCTGAGCAATCTTTCGTACTTCGCGATTCGCGATGTAGCTAGATGTCGCTTGGCGGTCAGCTACGAGAACGACACCGGTGTCTGAACGCAATGCCACGACAGTGGTCGCATGGGGGCTGAGGTGGGTGTCGCCACCCACGACGGGTGCAATGTCGAGGTGCTGGAGCAGGGCGACAAAATTGGGCCCGGGATCACTGTGAGCAGGAAACATCGGAAGTCCCACTACTCACCACCCTTTTGCACGTAGTTCCGGACGAACTCCTCCGCGTTATCCTCGAGAACCTCGTCAATTTCATCGAGAAGACTGTCGAGGTCGCTCTTCAACTTCTCTGCACGAGCGGAGTCAGTCGCTAACTCACTGGGTTCGTCGTTCGACTCGGTCGTGTGTGCCGGTCGTTGAACCTGTTCCCGTTCTGCCATTGGTCCTACACCATTCCTAAAGCGTGCAAGAGATCTGCCGCCGAGTCACTGGAGTCGAGGAGACTCTCGGTCAAAGCGGCCGTTCCCTTCAGTGGGTCCATCATAGGAACTCGGTGTAACGGATCCTCCCCTAGGTCAAAAACAAGGGAGTCCCAATTGGCGGCGACGAGCGAATTTCGGTACTTGTCGACACACCGCCCGCGAAAGTACGCCCGTGTCTCCCGTGGGGGTTGCTGCTCCGCGAGTGCAACCTCCTCGCTGCTCACCAGCTCCTGAAGACCCGCTCGATAGGCCAACGATTTTTCGACGCGAATGTCGTGGTACTGCAGATCAATCGCGGCCAGACGTGGATCGTCTGGGGCGAGGTCGTATCGGTCCCTCATTCCGTCGATGAGTCGCAGCTTGGCAACCCAATCCACCCGGTCAGCGACCGAGTCTCGATCATCACGAAGACCGTCAAGGACATCTCGCCATTGAGACAGGATGTGTCGAACCTCACCGTCCGTAGCGACACATTCGCCCCCAAACTGGTCTACGTATCGCTCCGCGAGGTGCCACAGTGCGTCTTGGTAGTCCCAGGCCGTGCGCCGTATTCCGTCGTCGCAGTCGACGGCGACTCGCAAGCTGGGGTCGCACCCGATTGTCCGGATGGCGCGAACGGGGAAGCGTGGCAGCGCGGGAAACCCATCAATACCTATCTCCTCTAACGCCGCGAGAAGCAGCGCGGTGGAACCGAGTTTGAGGAACGTGGCAGTTTGGCTCATATTCGCGTCACCGGCGATGACGTGAAGTCGACGAAATCTTTCGGGGTCTCCATGTGGCTCATCGCGAGTATTGACGATCGGACGCTTCAGGGTCGTTTCGAGCCCCACGAGTTCCTCGAAGAACTCACTGCGCTGAGCAATCTGATAGGTCGGTGCAATGTCATCGAGGACGTCGGTTTCCCAGCCCACCTTGCCCGATCCACAAAAAATCTGCCGGGAGAGGAAATGCACCGCCATCGCTCGGACGATGTGAGGAAACTCCACACTCCTACTCACGAGATAGTTTTCGTGGGTTCCGTAGGAATTCCCCTTACCGTCGGAGTTGTTCTTGTAGACGACCAACGGTGCTCCATCCAGGCCGAGCGAGTTGGCCGTCGACACCGCGTGCCGCAGTACGTTCTCCCCCACCACGTCGTACAACACTGCCTCGCGAGGAGTTCGACACTCGGGCGACGAGTATTCGGGGTGGGCGTGGTCGACGTAGAACCGAGCACCGTTCGTCAGGACTGTGTTGGCGAGATGGGTCTCAATCAGTGGCGCCACCGAGGTCAAAATCGGGATATTTCTCGCATCGACTCCCGGCGATTCATCGGTGAAATCCCAATTCACGCTTCGTTGACCCTGGCGGGCAAAAGCGTTGACAACGTGGCTCGATGCCAGGACGGGGTCACCGTCAGGACCGCCCGAGATGCCGTACTCCGTCTCGATCCCTAACACCTTGGGAAGTGACATGCCTAAAGGTACTGTCCCGTCCCGACGTGCTCGATTGAACGACCGCCACGAGCCTCAGAGCGATCGTCGTGAATGAGTGTGCGTATGAAGACAATTCGCTCGCCCTTCTTCCCGGAAATCCGTGCCCAGTCGTCAGGATTTGTCGTGTTGGGAAGGTCTTCGTTTTCGCGGAACTCTTGGCGAATTGACTGGAAGAGGTCGTCCAAAACGAGACCCCTATCACCGCTGGCAATCTCGCGCTTCACCGCGGATTTCTTGGCTCGCCGAACAATGTTTTCAATCATGGCGCCGGAGGCAAAGTCCTTGAAGTAGAGAACTTCCTTATCGCCACCTCGGTAGGTCACCTCGAGGAATCGATTGTCGTCGTCGACCCGATACATCTCGTGAACAGTGGACTCGATCATGGCCGTAATGGCCTTGTGCGGATCGCCACCACCAAGCTCACGAACGACGTCATCCGCGAGAGGAAGCCCATCGTGAAGGTACCGCTGGAAAATCTGCTGTGCCGCTTCCGCGTCCGGTCGCTCAATCTTGATTTTCACGTCAAGACGTCCTGGACGCAGGATGGCCGGATCGATGAGGTCCTCACGGTTTGTTGCCCCGATCACAATGACATCACGAAGTGATTCGACGCCATCGATCTCGGCGAGCAACTGGGGAACAATGGTGGACTCCATATCCGACGAGATTCCAGTACCACGCGTCCGAAAAAGGCTGTCCATTTCGTCGAAGAACACAATGACGGGAACGCCTTCCGCAGCCTTCTCTCGAGCGCGTTGGAAGACGAGCCGAATCTGTCGTTCAGTCTCCCCTACGTATTTGTTGAGAAGCTCGGGACCTTTGATATTGAGAAAGTACGAGCGGACGTTGGTGTTGCCCGTGACAGTGGCAACTTTGTGAGCCAAAGAGTTGGCGACGGCTTTCGCAATCAACGTCTTTCCACAACCGGGCGGCCCGTAGAGAAGTATTCCCTTCGGAGCGGGCAACTCGTAGTCGGCAAAGAGTCGTCGATGAACGTACGGAAGCTCGACGGCGTCGGTGATTGCTTCAATTTGGTCATCGAGGCCACCGACGTCGCCGTAGGTAATGTCGGGTACTTCTTCGAGAACCAACTCTTCGACTTCCTGACGGGCAAGCTTTTCGATTAAGAACCCCGAACGTGAGTCGAGCAGGAGAGCATCTCCACTCCGCAAAGTTGCATCGTGGAGCGACTCGGCTAATTCGGCCACTCGCTCTTCGTCACCTCGGCCATAGACGAGCACCCGCCGATCGTCAAGAATTTCCTTGACGGTCACTACTTCGCCGTGGCCGTCGGCCTCACGAATCCCAATAACGGTGTATGACTCATTGAGAACAACCTCGTCACCTCGTTGGAGTTGACCGGGATCGAGACTGGGTGAGATGGCGACCCGCATCTTTCGACCGCTGGCGACGATATCAACGGTGCCGTCGTCATTGAAATTCGAGAACGTTCCGTAGATGTTGGGCGGCTGGGTCAGTCGTTCGACCTCTTCGCGCAGCGTGGTGAGTTGTTCGCGCGTCTGCTGCAGGGTGATAGTGAGTTTCTCGTTGTTTGTTCGATACTGAGAGACCTGGCCCTGTGCCTCGAAGAGAGCCTCTTGGAGGGCTTCAATCTGACTTGGGCTGTCGTGAACGTGACGGAGTTGTTCGAGTTCCTCCAGGGCAGCCCTCAGCTCGGAGGCGAGGTCGCGGTCGGGCTGTTCGCTCATGGGGGTAGCGTACCCACCGCGCCGAGACTGCGCCAGCGCACAGGGGTGCTACGTCCAGCGGCGATGCCATTAGATTGAACGAAAACCTTCGTGGAGGCATTTGATGCGCGTATGGATTGACCAAGACCTGTGCACGGGCGACGGACTGTGCGAAGAGATCGCACCGGCGGTGTTTACCCTCCTGGACGACGGCTTGGCGTACGTGAAAGAGGGCACGGAGGTCAAGAACAACCCAGGTGGTAGTCAGGGCTTGGCGTTGGTGCCCGAGGAGCTCGAAGAGGCCGTGACGGAAGCGTCCGAAGAGTGCCCCGGCGAGTGTATTTTCATCGAGCGCGACTAATCGCTCCCGACGTCTTCGCCTTCCGGTCGGATATCAACCTTCTCGAGCACTCGGCGAGCTGACGTAAGGAACCCCGTGTGGGCCACCATTCGGTGGTCGGGACGAACCGAACGGTCGGTGATGTGCCAGGTTCGTCGGAGTACTTCGACGGTCTCGGCGAGTCCAAAGTGATGACGATTCAGGACGTCGCGCAGTTGCTGCGTTTGATTAATCGTTGGCAGGTACGCGAGAAAAGTGCCACCGGGCTTCAGGGCGTGCTCGGCATGCTCAACCACCTTCCAAGGCTCCGGCATATCGAGTAGTACACGATCAAAGTCATTACCGTCGATTCCGAGCGTGACATCACGGATGTGGATGTCGTAGTTGAGGTCAGAACCCAACATCGCTTCGACGTTGCTGCGAGCTCTTTCGGCGAAATCTTCACGAATTTCGTACCCCGTAACGTGAGCGCCCGCTCGGAGCAAGGTCATGGAGAGTGCACCAGAGCCAACGCCAGCTTCAAGAACTTTCATTCCCGGGCCGATGTCAGCCGCCAGCAGGATTGCCCCTAGATCTTTAGGGTAGATGACTTGGGCGCCACGGGGCATTTTGAGGACGACATCAGCGAGGGAGGGACGAAGTACGAGAAACGGTCGGTTCGTATTCCCAACGACCGTTGCTCCCTCTGAGAGTCCCACAATGTCGTCGTGTGCCACGATGCCTGCATGGGTGTGGAACGATGCACCGCTGCGCAGGGTTACTAAGTAGCGGCGATCCTTTTGGTCAATCAGCATGACGCGTTCGCCCAGGCGCAGTTCACTCATCGCTCCCCCGCTTCCTACGATCGCTTCGCTGTTGCTCCAAATGGCGCATCATCCACGCTAGGCCCGCGACAGCCCACCAGAGCCATGATGCTCGTCGACGGGCAAACCGCAGCGCTACTGCGATAACAGCCGTGAGGGCGCCTCTCAACACAACTAGTGACCGTGTCGGCCGCGGCGACGGCCCCAAGCGAAGGCCACGAGCGCAGCGATAAAGCCGAGCGCGGCACCCGAAGACTTCAAACCAGTTGAGGATTCCGAACGCATTCCCTCGACTGGCCCTACTAAGCGACGAATCTTCTCTTCTAACTCTTGGCGAGTGGACGGCGTGGAGGTCATTGTGACGCCTTCTTCGGGAGGCGTCGGCGTGCGGGTCCCGCGGCGACGGTTCGAATGGTCACAGCTATGACAGCGCTCGCGAGGAATGTAACAAGAAGATACGGGATCCATGACAGAGATCCGTGAAAAACGTGCGCCAGTCCACGCAGCGATCCCACCAACAGCAAGATTCCACCGAGTCCGATGAGGAGTGAACCAAGACAGCCAAATCCGGCGTAGCGACCGAGAGCTTTAACAGGGTCGACGGTCTCTTCGCGAACATAGCGAAGCGCCGTCGTACGAATATCGTCAACGTCACGGGCCAGCGCTTGCCCGCTCAGAAAGCTCTTAATCTCAGTGAACTTCACGATGTGAGCCTATCTATGTCCTGTCGCGGACAATGTAGGACGACGTCGCGGCGGCGATAAGCGTGCCTTCATCATCCATGATGCGACCCTCGAGAAAGAGAACGGTGCCGCCGGCATGGGTGGTCGATGTCTCACAACGCAGCAGAGACCCTACGTGCGCTGGTCGAAAGAAAGAAACCTTAATTTCAGCGTTTGCCACATTGGCTTTTCGGCCCCGAAGTGCAGTAACTGCACTGGCGCCCATTGACGAGTCCAGCATGGCCGTCAAAAAACCACCTTGGACAATTCCGGCGGGATTAGCAAATCGTTCGTCGGCTCGCATCTCCCACACCGTGGCACCCGGGATGGATTTATCGATGCACCGAAGACCGAGAGTTAAGTCACAGTTGGGTGGCACCTGTAGCGGCATGCCCTCAATCTACCGAGATAACGCGATTCTCCCGAAGAAATCACTACTCTGACCACGTGAAGACGGTGACCTACGCACACGCCAGCAACGTCGAAGATCGTGCAATTCGTGAAATTGTGGCACTGGCTATGGACGCTCCCGCGAAGGCTAAATCGGGACATCCGGGAACGGCAATGGCGTTGGCGCCTCTGGCAGTCACGCTGTTTTCGAGGGTGCTGCGTCACAACCCGACAGAACCAAAGTGGATTGACCGAGATCGTTTCATTCTTTCGTGCGGGCACGCCTCAATTTTGCAGTACGGCATCGCGAGGGCGTTTGGGTATGGACTGACGAAAGAGGACGTTCAGGCGTTCCGTCAGCCGCATTCACGAACGCCAGGTCACCCCGAAGTGGGGGTGACTCCCACCGTCGAAGTGACCACGGGGCCTCTCGGCCAAGGTCTCGCCAACGGAGTCGGAATGGCGATTGCCGAACGGCTTCTCCGCAGTCAATTTGGTTCGGAGTTGGTGGACCACCGCACGTGGGTTGTTGCCGGCGATGGTTGCATGGAGGAGGGAATTAGCCACGAAGCAGCTTCGCTGGCGGGCTCATTAGGTCTTGGTCGACTGAATGTCGTATACGACGACAACAAGATCACGATTGACGGTCCGACATCACTGGCTTTAGCCGATGACACGGCCGCTCGATTTCGCGCCTACGGGTGGCACGTTGTCGAATTGGGGGAAGTAGCCAACGATCTTGACGCTCTCGAACGTGGTCTTCTTGCAGCCCGTGAGAACGACGCCCAGCCGTCACTTCTCATACTGAGGAGTCACATTGGATTCCCGGCGGAGGCCATGATGGATCGCCGCGAAGCACACGGTTCGCCATTTTCAGCTGAGGTCATTCGTGAAACCAAGGAGTTACTGGGTCTCGACCCCGACGCTCATTTCGCAGTCGACGACGAGCTCCCCGGTGACATTCTTGAATCCTTAGTGACACAACGAGAGAACTACGCAGCATGGGAAGCCCGTTTTCGTTCGAGTGGAGAGGTGGGCATTTCTCTCATCCGGCAGATAGAAACTTCGGGTGTGCCCAGCCGGGACGTTGACTTAAGTATCGCGCCGTACGAACCAGGCAGCAAAGTTGCAACTCGCAAAGCCCTTCAACGACTGATGGACTCCTTGTCAGCGCAAAGCCCGGGGTTGGTTGCCGGATCTGCGGACCTGACCGACAACACGGGCGTGCTGCTGCCGGAGAAAATCGCTCAGACACCCGTGACACCGGAAGGGCGTCAGGTCTACTACGGAGTCCGGGAATTTGCGATGGGGGCGGCGATGGTCGGAATGGCTCTCCACGGCGGTGTCCGACCAGTGGGTTCCACTTTCTTTGTCTTCTCGGACTACGTCCGTCCGGCCATCCGACTGGCGGCACTCAGCGAGGCACCTTGTACTTTTGTTTTTACGCACGACTCGGTCGCCGTCGGCGAAGATGGTCCCACGCACCAACCGATCGAGCACCTCGCAGCGCTGAGGGCGATTCCCAATCTCCACGTCGTACGACCCAGCGATGCGAACGAAACTGTTCACCTGGCCCAAGAGTTGTTATCGAGTCAGAATCGCCATACCAACGCACTCATTTTGACCCGCCAAGACATTCCGACGCTGTCGGGAGAGGCCGCCGTGGCGAGTCAGCGTGATGCGCATCGCGGGGCATACGTCGCCCATTCCACACCGCAAGCGATGGCGACAGTCTTTGCCACGGGATCAGAAGTCCATTTGGCACTGAGTGCGGCCACCAAATTGGAAGAAGAAGGAATCTTTGTTCGTGTCGTCGCCCTCCCCTGTTGGGCGTGTTTTGATGAACAGCCGCGTAGTTATCGCGAAGAGATACTTCAAGGCGATCTACCAAGCGTGTCGATCGAAGCTGGTTCCACATTTGGCTGGGCAAAGTTTGCAGACCACTCGCTTGGCATTGACACTTTTGGACTTTCTGCACCGGGCGACTTCGTTCTTGACTATTTCAATATGAACTCAGAGGCTGTCGAAGAAGCAGTCCGTACTGCAATTGGGAGATAGATGACACGTCTCGACAGTCTCTATTTAGAACACGGACAGAGCGCGTGGGTTGACAACATTCGCCGCGACTGGATCGAAGATGGAACCTTGCAGGCGTTAGTAGACCGAGGTGTTCGAGGAGTCACGTCGAACCCGTCTATCTTTGCGAAGGCTTTATCAACCACTGCGGCGTACGACTCGCTCATCGGTGAACTGAACATTGCTGACGCCGAAGAGGCCTTCGAAGCTCTGGCGATATCCGACGTTCGTGACGCCAGCGTCATCTTGCGGAAGGTCTACGACGCCTCGGTGCGCGAATTTGCGGCGGGGACTCGACCCAGTACCGATGGCTACGTTTCTCTCGAAGTCAGTCCACGTCTTGCTCACGACACCGAGGGCACGGTAGCGGCAGCGGTACGCCTTGCTCACGAGCTGCATTCATCACCAAACGTCATGATCAAGATTCCCGCAACACCGGCCGGCCT
>JAGWWX010000024.1 GCA_018970215.1 Acidobacteriota bacterium
GCTCGATGGCTCGTCATCACCAGCGCCGGCTGCACCGTCGCCTTCCGCCTCGACGCCTTCGCACTCCGCTCCCGTCGCGGCGGCCACTTCGGGTAGTGCGCCAAAATCGACGAACGTTGAGGGACCAAGCACGGTCGTGTCACCGCTCGTCAGACGAATCTTGGCGGACGGCAATATCGATATTCGAGCGGTGGCGGGTACCGGCCCGGGAGGCACCATTACGCGCCGAGACGCAGAGTTGGCGGTTGCGAATGGACCGACCGATGATGTCGTGGTTCCTCTTACCCCAGGACTGCGGCGGATGGCCGCTCACATGGTTGAATCCGTCCGAACGTCGCCGCACGGATTCGTTGCGGTGGAAGTTGACGCTTCAATTTTTGAGCGACTCGACGCGGTCGGTCGCGTGACGCGCGATGGAGTGAGCATCTCCGATGACGCGTTAGTCATTCTTGCGGCCGTTCGGGCGCTCGCCGAATTTCCCTTTTTCAACGCAACGGTTGTGGGGGATGACTTGGTGGAACATCGCACCATCAACGTCGGGGTGCTCCACAGCCTTCAGCCGGCCGGAATGCTGGTTCCGGTGATTCACGCTGCCGGCGGTCTCACCGTTCGGTCGCTGGCTCGTCGTCTGGCGGACTTGAGCGACCGTGTGACCACACGTCAACTGACCACGGACGATCTCAGTGGGGGCACCATTGCGGTGCTGCCCGCACCGACACCTTCCACCCTGGTTGGTGTGCCGCTACTCATACAGCCCAATGTCGCCGCAGTGTCCATTGGCGCCGTCCGCACGGTGCCCGTGGTGGTGGAGCGTGACGGTCATCCGATGATCGAGGTAGGTCGCCGCATTGTTCTAGGACTGTCCTTCGATCATCGCGTGGCCGATCCGACATCCGCCTCGCTCTACCTTGAGCGAGTCGGCCAGTTACTCGGATCGCTCAGTATCGACGCGGAGCGGTAGTGCTACGAGTTCGTTCGCTCGGAAAAGTCACGTTTGCCGAAGCGAACGATGTACAGCACGCCCTCGTGAACGCTCCCGACGACTACCTACTGCTCTTCGAACACCCTCCGACGTATACCCGCGGCATTCGAGCGACCAACGCTTCGTTCCTATCTGCCATTGATGAGCACACTGCTACGGTGGTCGACGCTGACCGCGGTGGCGACGTCACGTTTCACGGACCGGGTCAGCTCGTCGCGTGGTACATCCGAACCGTTGATGACGACCCCGCCGCGGGCCGCCTCCATGTGGGGATGCTCGAAGACGCCATAACTGCCGCAATCCTTCGCGTGGCCCCACCGGGCGTACTGGGAGACGTCGGGGCCATGGAAGGTTTTCCCGGGGTATGGGCTCACCGTGCGACGCAACCGGTCAAGGTTGCGCAAGTCGGCGTTCGGACCGAACGCGACAATCGCGGGCGTCGACGGACCTTGCACGGTATCGCCGTCAATGTGAATGTGGACCTGACGTACTTCGATGCCATTGTGCCGTGCGGCATTACGGAGTTTCCCGTGGGCAGTTTGCGCTCGCTCGGCGTCACGATCTCGGATCGTGATTTCGAACTCATAGTTCGCGACGAGTTTCTCCAGCGTGTCGAGGCCGCGAGCGTCGCTTCCGTCGACCACTCGGAGGCCAGCGTGACGTCGGAACGGCCATTGATTCGACGTCTCAGGAAGGCCGGCGTCGATCTCGACAGTGCGTTGCCCGTGGCGACGCGAAAGCCGGAGTGGTTGCGCCTACCCGCCGTGATGGGGGAAGAGTACGTTCGCCTCCGCCAGATGACCTCCGATCTCTCACTCGTGACGGTGTGCGAAGAGGCGGGCTGCCCCAACATTTACGAGTGTTGGGCGGATGGCACCGCCACGTTTATGGTGAACGGCGAACGCTGCACCCGCAACTGCGGCTTTTGTCTCGTCGACACTCGTAAACCTCTCCCACTGGACCCGAGCGAACCGGCACGCGTCGCCGAAGCGGTGGCTCGACTCCAACTCGCGCACGCCGTGGTGACGTGCGTGGCGCGGGACGATCTCGCCGACGGTGGTGCGGGAGCGATTGCGAACACCATCATGGCCATCCGTCAGCGCTGTCCCGAGACGCACGTGGAGGTTTTGATCAGTGACTGTCGTGGCGATCGTGCCTCGCAACAGATTATTTTCGACGCAGCCCCCGATATCTTGAATCACAATATTGAGACTGTCGCCCGACTCCAACGGGCCGTGCGACCGTCGGCCGGCTACCTGCGAAGTCTCGCGGTTCTCGCACGAGCTAAGTCCGAGGGTCTGACGACGAAGTCAGGAATGATGGTCGGACTCGGAGAGTCGGTTGAAGAAGTGCACGAAACGCTGATTGACCTTGCTGCGGTTGGCGTCGATATCGTGACGATTGGTCAGTACTTACGACCGACTGCCCAGCACCTACCCGTCGTGCGGTGGTGGACGCCCGAGGAGTTCGAATCCCTCGCCGATTTTGGGCGTGAGTTGGGAATTGGCTTCGTCCAGTCATCGCCTCTCACCCGTTCGAGTTACCACGCACGGACGGCAGCTCACGAGGCGTCACCGGTGACTCTTCGGTCTCGGGCGTAGTACCAGCACAATTACGAAATACTGGCTAATCTCCTCTCATACATGGGGGGGGGAACTATGTCGTTCAAATTATTGACACGCCGTTCGAGTGTGGTGGCTACGTTGGCGCTCGTGATCGTGGGGGCTTTGCTGCCCACGTTGTCGCGTGCGGCATCGCTCGAGCTGCTCGTGCGAGGTTCCGTCAATGCGATTTACATCAACTCCAGTGTGGACGGGGTCCCGGCCTCCGGAACTGCGGTAACGGCGCGAAATTCACGCGGAGCCACCGTCGGTACGGGAGTGCTGGACTCGTACGGTGCCCTTGTGCTGTACGACATTCCGGCGGGCAAGGGATACAGCGTGACGGTTGGCGGTATCACCACACCGGCCTTTGAGGTTCTCTCGGCCACCAACAATCCAGCCGCGTCGCTCTATACCGGTGCCCCGCTACAACCGGGTATCAACTACATCACGATGCGCGATGGCATCAAACTCGCCGTTGCGGTGCGGCTGCCCGACGGCAAGACCCTCGCCGATGGACCGTTCCCGACCGTGGTGGAGTTCTCGGGATATACCACGGCGGCCCCCCACTCTCTTATTGATGCCTATCTCGGTCGTTCGGGCCACACACTCAACGACCCCCTGCTCCCGTCGTCATCTACCGCAGCGGGATCACTCTTTGCGCCCGCCATGGGATTTGCTTCAGTCTCGATCCAGATGCGTGGATCGGGATGCTCGGGTGGTGCGTACGACCTCTTCGGTCCGACGTTGGCCACTGATGGCTACGACGCGATTGAGCGCATCGGTCGCGAGTCGTGGGTCTTGAACCACAAGGTGGGAATGGTCGGTATTTCGTATTCGGGTATTAGTCAGTTCGCGGTCGCGGGACTGCGTCCACCCCACTTGGCCGCTATCGCACCCATGAGTCCGACGGACGACCTCTTTTCGACCGGTGCGCCGGGCGGAATTCGTAACACGGGGTTCGCGGCCGGATGGATTGCCGAGCGAGTGCACGATGCTCGTCCTTCGCCAAATGGTCAAAGTTGGGTACCGGCTCAAATAGCCACCGGCGACAGCGTCTGTGCGGCCAATCAGCTCTTCCACAATCAGGCGCAAGACGTTAATGCCATCTTGGAGTCACATACTGATCGCACGGCGAGTCTGTACGACGTGCGATCACCACTGGTGTGGGCCTCTCGAATTACAGTTCCCGTTTTTCTGGTCGGTGGGCTTCACGATGAACAGACTGGTCCACAGTGGCCGTCTCTTATTGGTGCCCTAGCCAAGAACAAGAAGGTGTGGGTGACCCTGCAAAACGGAACGCACGTCGATTCCTTTTCACCTCAGGTATTGACGAGGTGGTGGGAGTTCTTGAACCTGTTTGTGGCGCAGCGCAAACCGAGTGCACTTCCTCTGCTAGCTCAGATTTTCATGTCGGGAGCTCAGCCGGTGGCGGGTGCCAGTTTCCCGGCCGTCCGTTTCACCACGTCGGCGAACTACGCCGCGGCTCTCACGGCGTTTCAAAAAGACGCTCGGATTCGCGTTCTCTTCGATAACGGCAACTCTTCGGCCGGTTCCGGCGTGGTCTCCGCGGCGTACGAAGCCGGGTTTAGCGCTTTCCCGTCGCCGACGACCAAGGCCCTGACCTACTACCTCGGGGCGTCGGGGGCTCTCGCGGCCACGGCGCCGGCGAGTGGATCAGTGGCCTACGCACCCGACGCGACGGCCCGTCCCGAAACGTCCGCGGGAACGAGCTTTAACGCCTGGGCGGCTCACCCGAACTACAACTGGACACCCGTCGCGTCGGGTTCCGGTGTGGGATTTATCTCCAGTGCGCTGACCAAAAATGTCACGATCGTCGGACCCGCATCGATGAACCTGTCACTCAAGTCGACAGCCACAAACACCGATATTCAAGTGACGGTCTCCGAGGTCCGTCCCTCGGGTGACGAGATGTTTATTACGTCGGGCACTCTACGTGCGAGCTATCGCACATTGGCCAAGACGTCGACGATCTACTCACCAGTTCCGGTGTACACCCTCGCGTCGGCGAAGAATCTAACGCCTAACGTCGCTGCCGCCATTCGCGTTCCACTGACGCCCATCGCGTACACGTTCCGCACCGGGTCGAAGATCCGAGTGACCATTACCGCACCGGGCGGTGACCGTCCGACGTGGAAGTACGGGACACTCGTTACCGGCGGAACAGTCACGAACACGATCATGCTGGGCAAGGGCTCAGCGCTTGTTCTGCCGTCGGTGAGTGGTGTCACACCTACCGACACGCAACCGGCGTGCGGCTCCAACCGGGGACAGCCGTGTCGCACGTACGCCGCCGCAAATAACGGCGGTTAACTACACGACGAAGTACTTCGCCTGCGGGTGATGACAGATGATGGCGTCCGTCGTCTGCTCTGGATGGAGTTGAAAGCCTTCCGAGACTGACACGCCGATGCGACCGGCCTCGAGAAGGTCTGCCACCTTGGCGTTCTCAGTGAGATCGGGGCAGGCCGGATAGCCCCACGAGTACCGGCCACCGCGATACTGCTGGCGAAAAAGACCCGTCAAGGTCGGTCCATCTTCGTGGGCGAAGCCCAGCTCCTGGCGAATTCGGTGGTGCCACATCTCCGCCAGAGCTTCCGCCATCTCAACACCTAAGCCGTGCAGCATTAAGTAATCCGTGTAGCGATTCTCCGCGAATAGTTCTTGACACCGTTCGGAGACCCGCGAACCCATCGTGACCAGCATGAAGCTGGCGTAATCGTGGTCCGGGTTCGTGCGCGAGCGGAAGAAATCAGAGATGCACAGGTGGGGTTCAGCGTGTTGGCGAGGGAAGTTAAATCGCACCCGCTCGACACTGCGCGTGTCGTCGGTGAAGATCACTAAATCGTCACCGTCGGCCGCGGCGGGAAAGTGACCCCACACCACTTGCGGAATGAGGAGATTATCGGCCTTCGCGACGGCCAATTGGTCGCGTAAGACTGCTTTGACTCGTTCTTTAAAGGTCGCGTCGTCTTCGCCCTCTTCAGGTCGAAATCCCCACTGATTACGAAAGAGTGCCGTGAGGTTTAAGAACTCCGCGATTTCGTCAACGGACATACCCTTCGCGACACGCGATCCGAGGAATGGCGGGGCAAAAAGTTCGTTGTCATCTTTCACGGTGGCGCTGCGGTGGGGAAGGCCCTCGGGTCTCGGTGCCGCACCGTCGCGACTCCGGCGAGGCACCTTTCGTTCCGAAATTTCACGACCAAAGCTGGGGTCGTCGTCGCCGCTTCGGCGAATTTCACCTAGGCGGTCGAGAACACGCAGTCCCTCGAAAGCGTCCTTACCGTAAAAGACACGACCGTCGTACACTTCGCGGAGATCGCGCTCGACATAGGTGCGAGTGAGGGCGGCGCCACCGAGCAGAACGGGGAGTTGTGAGTATCCCAACTCGTTCATCACTTCGAGGTTTTCACGCATGATGAGTGTCGACTTCACGAGCAGTCCGCTCATTCCGAGGGCATCTGCTGCATGCTGGTCGACGGCGGCGAGCATCTCGTTGATGCCGACTTTGATACCCAGGTTGACGACTTCGTACCCGTTGTTGGTCAAAATGATGTCCACCAAGTTTTTCCCGATGTCATGAACGTCGCCTTTGACTGTCGCCAGTACAACTGTCCCGCGCCCGCCCTGATCCGACTTCTCCATGTGGGGCTCGAGGTGTGCGACCGCAGCTTTCATGGTTTCCGCGGACTGCAAGACGAAAGGAAGTTGCATTTCGCCCGTGGCGAAAAGCTCTCCCACCACTTTCATTCCCTCGAGGAGAGTGTCATTCACAATGGCGAGTGGGGGACGTCCTGACGCCATGGCCGCGTCGAGGTCCGCTTCAAGTCCGTTGCGCACGCCATCGATAATGCGTTGACGTAAACGTTCGTCGAGTGGGAGCTCGTCGAGATTGGTCTTGGCGGTATCCGTTGCTTTCACGCCCTCAAAGAGGGCGATCAGTGCTGAAAGTGGGTCGTACGTTTCGGTGCGTCGGTCGTAAATAAGGTCGAGACAGGTGGTGCGTACCGCGTCGTCGATGCGTGCGAGCGGGAGAATCTTTGAGGCGTGCACAATGGCGGCATCGAGCCCAGCTTCGGCCGCCTCGTGCAGAAATACTGAGTTGAGGGCCTGGCGCGCCGCAGGGTTGAGGCCGAAAGAAATATTGGAAAGTCCAAGAATGGTGTGGACGCCGGGAAGTTCGGTCTTGATCCGACGAATTGCCTCCAACGTTTCGATGCCATCGCGTCGCGACTCTTCCATGCCCGTTGACAAGGGGAGCGCGAGGGGGTCGATGAAGATATCGCGGGGGTCGAGTCCGTAGTCTCGGGTGGCAATGTCGGTGATGGCCTGCGCCGCGCGGACTTTCCAGTCGGCGGTGCGCGCCTGCCCCTCTTCATCGATGGTGGTCGCAACGACGGCGGTGCCGAACTCCGCGGCCAACGAGAGGAATCCGTCGAGACGGGTCCCCGGCCCACGCCCTTCCTCGAGGTTGACGGAGTTCAAAATTGCTTTCCCGCCAAGGTGTACGAGAGCAGCGCGAGCCGTCGCTGTTTCCGTGGTATCGACCATGATCGGAACGGACGACTGCTGGCAGAGGCGTGACATGACGGCATCCATGTCGGCGACGCCGTCGGCACCCGTGTAGTCGACACACACGTCCAGGATGTGGGCACCCTCTTTGATCTGGTCACGAGCCATCGCCACACACGTGTCCCAATCACCCTCGAGCATGGCCTCACGGAATTTCTTCGAACCGTTGGCGTTGGTGCGTTCGCCAACGAGCAACACTGAGCGGTCTTGCTGGTAGGTCGTGGCGGAGTAGATCGACGCCACCGCCGGCTCATCGACCACATTTCGTGTCGCGGGCGTCACGGCACGGACGGCATTCACCACGGCGGCGATGTGCGCGGGCGTGGTACCGCAGCACCCTCCGACCGCGGCGACGCCGTAGTCCGCCACGAAGTTGGCGAGGTGCTCCGCGAGAGCCTCGGGCGTGAGGTCATAGTGCATCTGCCCGTCGACCACGCTCGGCAGACCGGCATTCGGGAGACACGCGAGCGGCACCGGAGCAGTGTCGGACAGTGTTCGCAGGGGCTCGTACATCTCGACCGGACCGGTCGCACAGTTCAGGCCGAGGACGTCCACCCCTACGGGAAGCAGAGAGGTGATGGCTGCGCCAATTTCTGTTCCGGGCAACATCCGACCCGTGAGCTCGATGGTGACCTGTGCTTGGATGGGAACGATGCGGCCGTGACGAATCATTGCGCGATGGCACGCCGCAATGGCGGCCTTGCCAGAGAGCAAGTCGAACATTGTCTCGACGAGCAGCAGGTCGACGCCACCTTCGAGTAAGGCGTACGCGAGCTCTTCGTACGACGCGGAGAGATCGTCGTAGGTAATCTGCCCCAACGTCGGGAACTTCGTGCCCGGTCCGATCGAGCCGGCGACGAACTTGGGCGCCCCGGGAGATGCGTACTCATCGGCTACGCGTCGCGCAATCTGCGCGGACGCCAATCCCAATTCAAATGCTCGGTCGGCGATACCGTACTCTGCCAGGACAACGCCAAACGACCCAAATGAGTCAGTTTCAATGACGTCGACACCGACATCAAGGAACGAACGGTGGAGCCTCTCAATCACCTGTGGCTGCGTGACGGTCAATATCTCGTTACAGCCCTCCAAAGCGGCCCCACCAAAGTCGGCCGCCGACAGATTTTCGAGTTGGAGGTTCGTTCCCGTTGCCCCGTCGTAAATCAGGGGGCGCCGTGCCAGCGCCGAGAGGTAGGGGTCATCCGAAGACGGGCGAGCAAAGGGTAACGACGCAGCCATGGGGTGGTCTCAGGCTACCCCCATCACCTACTTCGCCGTCGGGGCTTCCGCCGTGCGAGTGCTCGCCATTACGCTGAACCAGTGAAGATCTACACACGCGACGGAGATGACGGTACGACCGGTCTGTTGTTTGGTGGTCGCGTACCCAAGAGTTCTGACCCCATCGAAGTCAACGGTGCCGTCGACGAAGCGCAAGCGGCTCTGGGTTGGGCACGATCCCTTCAACCCGCGGGGAGCGAGCTGCACCAACTGATGATCCACCTCGAGCGAGACCTGTGGGTCTTGATGGCCGAAGTTGCAACGTTGCCCAAAAACCGAGACCGGCTGACGCCGGGAAAGTCCAGCGTGACCTGGCCGATGGTCGAATTTCTGGAAAGCGAAATCGACCGCCTATCGATGATTGTGCCGATGCCCACGGAATTCGTCGTTCCCGGTGAAAACCAAGCGTCGGCTGCCCTCGACGTGGCGCGGACCGTGGTACGCCGAGCCGAAAGAATCGCCGTGGGGTACCCACTTCCCGACAGTCACGTCGTGGCGTATCTCAATCGCCTCAGCGACCTGGTCTGGACTATGGCACGATATGCAGAGGGACCTGAGCACCGAACGGCCCGTGAATCGCAGTAAATGGTGAGGAGCAAAGAATGACGCGATCAGTAATAGCGACGGGCCTGAACGACGCCCCGAACTTTGGAACCATCGTTGCGCTGGTACAACCCGCCAACGGAGGAGTCGTGACGCTCGACGGTACGCCGGAGCAGGTGGACGGCACATCGTTGCCTCGCTCCTTGTCCAAGGAGTGGTGTGAAGCGCAGGGTCTGAGTACGAAAGTGGCCAGCGCAACGGTCCTTCGCTCTCTCTCGGGTCCCAACGTTGTGCTCGTCGTTACGAATGGTGCTGCCACCACCGCCGACGAGTGGCGTCGCGTTGGTGCTGCCGTCTCCCGTCAGTCGTCGAAGACCAGCGCTCTCGTTCTTCTGCCGGGCACGTCGGGTATTCATGCGGCCTTCGCAACGCAGGCTCTCGCAGAGGGAGTGGTGCTTGCGGGGTACGACTTTAAGTCAGTCGACGAAGCTCCTCCCGTGGGAGTTGCCGTTATCGGTGACCTCGTCCCCGCCGACCGCGACGCGATTGGCGCGGCTCTGCGGAACGGTTCGCTCATCGCGAACAGTGCGAACTGGGCGAAGCGACTCATTGATACACCGGCGATGGAACTGACTCCCAAGGCTTTTGTCACCCATGTCAAAGAGCGCATTGAAGGCCTTCCGCACGTCACAATTCAAAGCTGGGCGAGATCGCAGATCATCAAAGAGCGGCTCGGCGGACTGCTAGGCGTCAACCGTGGGTCGGCGGAGCCACCTCGGGTGGTATTTGCCGAATACAACCCACCCACGGCGACAGGTCCACACATTGCTCTTGTCGGTAAAGGTGTCACGTTTGACTCTGGTGGACTGTCATTAAAGACGGCCGAGGGCATGATGACCATGAAGACCGACATGTCGGGCGCGGCCATTGTCATGGCGGCCATTGCTTCGGCATCGGAGCTCGGACTGCCGATTCGAGTCACGGCGATTGCTCCATTGACCGAAAACATGACGGGCGACAAGGCCATGCGCCCCGGCGACATTTTGACCATTCGTAATGGGACGACCGTGGAAGTGTTGAACACTGACGCAGAGGGACGTCTCATTCTCGCCGACGCCCTGAGTCTGGCCGTGGAGAAAAATCCTGACGTCATCATCGATGTCGCTACTCTCACCGGCGCCCAGGCCGTTGCCCTCGGCGACGAGATCGGCGGAATGTACGCCACGAGTGACGAGTTGGCGCAGGACTTTTCCGCCGCAGCGAACGATGCCGGCGAAGCGATGTGGCGACTACCGCTCTTTGATAGCTACGACGCGCACATTGAGTCCGACGTGGCCGACATTAAGAACATCGGCAAAGCGGGTCGTGCAGGTTCCATCTCGGCCGCACTCTTCCTACGTCGCTTTACCGGTGACACACCATGGATTCACCTCGACATTGCGGGGCCCGGTCGCAGCGACGCCGTCCGTGGGTACTACGGGCGCGGGGCGACGGCCTTTGGAGCTCGCTCCATCGTCCAGTACCTAACGAACCTCACCCGGTAACCACATCACCCGTTCGGAACGAACGGGCACCGAACGTTGAAGTGACGATGACCGTTGGTCGTTGCCATCCGCTCGACCGATGAGCACGGATCCAAAGATCTGCCACGCCGGCGATAGTTGCGCCAGCTCTCGAACCGCATCGCCGTGACGAAAGTTGCCCCACAGACAAGCCGCCCAACCGCTGTCCTCGATGAGTAGCAGTAGTTGCATGACGACCATGGACGCATCCGTGTGCCAGTAGGGAACGGGCCACGCATCGACCTCGCCGAGCCCGCTTGAGCTCTTATCCCGCTCGGCGTAGCGCTCGGTATAGATCTCTGAGGAGCTGCACGCCAGTACCACCGCTCCAGCACGCATCAGGCCGGGGGCTCGGGCGGCGGAGTCTCGCCACGTCGAGTCGGTCGCGACTTCGAAGTACTTACTTACGTAGTCGGCTTCTAAGACCACGAGCCGAACTCCAGCCGAATTACCAGCAGAGGGGGCTGAGAGCGCCGTCTGGGTCCAGTGAGCCAGCAGATCGTGAGATGGGGCGGACCCGTCAAAGGACCGCACCATGCGTCGCTGAAGGATGAGCGCCGAGAGGTCCACCGCCACAGGCTAGGACCGAGTCGCAAATCCTGACCAAATTGGTAAGATTTAGGTTCCAAAGGAGACAGCATGGCAACCCCTCGAGATCTATTGAATGCCGCGAAGTCAGAGATACGCGAAGTGGAAGCGAGCGAAGTGGCGGCTCAACTCTCGCACTTCACCATCCTCGATGTGCGGGAGCCCGATGAGTACGAACAGGGCGCCGTTCCGAACGCGGTCCACGTGCCCCGTGGTCAGTTGGAGTTCGCCATCGAGGGACGTCTCCCCGATAAGTCACAGCCCATTGCCGTCTACTGCGCCGGCGGTGTGCGATCGGCATTTGC
Source organism: Acidobacteriota bacterium (assembly GCA_018970215.1). Classification (GTDB taxonomy): domain Bacteria; phylum Actinomycetota; class Acidimicrobiia; order Acidimicrobiales; family RAAP-2; genus RAAP-2. The sequence continues at coordinate 11,456 of JAGWWX010000024.1, forward strand.
GACCAAGACGCTGCAGGATCTCGGTTACTCGGATGTGGTCTCCGTCATTGGCGGATTTAACAAGTGGAAAGACGACGGGTACCCCTGGACCACGCCCCGAACGTTGAACGCCGACCAACGCAACCGGTATCACCGACACCTCTTGTTGCCCGAAGTGGGAGAGAAAGGTCAACTTCGACTGATGGACTCCAAGGTGTTGATGTTGGGCGCCGGTGGTCTCGGTTCGCCCGCTGCGCTCTATCTCGCCGCCGCCGGAGTCGGCACCATTGGTGTCATTGATATGGATGTGGTAGATGCGTCGAACCTCCAGCGACAAGTACTTCACAACATCGACCGCGTGGGGATGCGCAAAGTGGACTCGGCGAAGGCCACCTTGATGGGTTTGAACCCCGATCTCAGGGTTGTCACGTACGACACTCGATTGGGAGCCGACAATATTCTCGACATTATTGATGGCTATGACGTCATTGTGGATGGAACGGATAACTTTCCCACTCGCTACCTCGTTAACGACGCCGCCCTCCTCAAGAAAATTCCCGTGGTGCACGGTTCAATTTTCCGCTTCGAGGGTCAAGCCACCATCTTCAAGCCCTACGACGGCCCGTGCTATCGCTGCATGATTCCTGAGCCTCCACCGGCCGAGCTAGCGCCGAGCTGCGCCGAAGCGGGAGTCCTGGGCGTACTACCGGGCATCATCGGCTCGATTCAAGCGCTCGAGGCTCTCAAACTCTTGCTCGATCTTGGCGATCCACTCGTCGGACGGCTCTTGAGCTACGACGCGATGGACCAGAGCTTCCGTACGTTCAAAGTGCGCCGCGACCCCGCGTGTCCCGCGTGCTCCGAGAACGCTGGTCCGATTGTGATCGCTGAGTACGACGAACTCTGCATGCCACACCCCGTGGGCGTTGCTTAGAGCTTGATAACGAGCGTATTTGCCGCTTTATCGTGAATTGACTGACGACGCTTATCGAAGAGCGGTAGCAAGAAGTCAATCAACATAAAGACACTGGCGACGGTACCGATACCGGTCATCATTGAGCCGTACGTTACGAGTCCACCGCCCGTTCCGGAACTTTGAAAAAGCTGTTGGATAAACGCCGGCACGGCAAGCACGAGTCCGCGGATCATGGCGCTGCGCGAGTCAATCGCACCACCGAGGGTGCTCACGATCTTGGTTTTCGTAACTTGGTTACCCAACGTCGCCCCAAAGCGCATCCACATGAGATAGAGGTAGGCAAACTCCAGGATTGAACCGACGGGCCTCGGCAGTATTGAGGTGAGGAGAAGGCTGGGGATCGCGAGAATGAGGCTGTCGATAATCGTGGCACCGACACGTATCCACCATCCGGCGAGGACCAGCTGTGTGGTGGCGTCCACTCCCGCTGGCGAGTTGGCGTTCACGGGTGCGGCCACGGCGTTTGCGGTAACGGCGGCACCGCACGACGGGCAAAACGCGGCACCTTCGGCCGGGGTTCCACATTGAGGACAAAACATTGAGGCTCCTTACGTTCCGAGAGAATGGTAGAGGTCGCGATACGCCGCGGCGGCGATACCTACGGTGTGTTCAGAAGTGGGAGGAATGGCTACTAGTTCTCGTATGTGGCGGTAGGCCTCTCCCCGTTGTGCCCAGAGGCGAATGAGGGCGGCGACATGATGAACCGTTGTCATGAGGGCCGAAATGTGCTCTAACTCGATCAAGCTGATCACGGGCACCCCGCAACTCGCCGCCTCCAGCACGGCGAGGGGCTGACCCTCCCATCGCGAGGGGACGACGAAGTAGTCCGTCGCCGCGAGCCACGAGGCAGCGTCCGGCTCAAAGTCGCGAATCATCACTCTCTCGGTGAGTCCGAGGGCGTCTCGCTGCCGTTCAATCTCCCGTCGTAGGGGTCCGTCGCCGCAACAGATGATCTTCACATGTGGATTATCGATTTCGGCAAAGATCTCTAAAAGTAAGTCGTGGCCCTTTTGTCGAGAAAAGCGTGCCGGCCAGAGTGCGACAAAATCTTCATTCGACACTCCAAAGTGCTCGTTGAACTCGTCTCGAGTTTTCCGATGTGCCGGGGCCTCAATTGCATTGTTAATGACGGTGGCGGGGACGTTCCACTTCGCGAGTTCACCGTACGGTGCGATGCCGCACGCAACCACCGACACGTGGAGATGGCGAAGAAGCTTCATGAGTCGTGGATCAACATTTTCTGGGTCGATCCCGTGGCAGGTGATGACTCGGGCCCGTCCTGGGAAGAGCGCGAGAACCACGGCGAGGCGTAGACCGTGGGCGTGCAGCACGTTCGCGCGACGCCGTCGGCAGAGAATCCACACACGCAGAGCAAAGTAGGGGAGAGAAACGATGCGAAATGCTGGCAGAGCAATCTCCTCGACTCCGTGTCGAATGGTGGACTGCCCTCCTCCCACGGCGAGGCAGACATCCATTCCGGTGGACACCATTTCTCGAGCCAAAAGGCGGGCCTGTACCTGCATGCCGCCCGATCCGTCGTTAGGAAGGACCATCACCACCCGGGGGCTTCTCGTATTCACCCCGACATCGTGCCACGCGGAGATTGTTACTTCACGCAACCCCTAACCTTGAACGCTGTGAGCAGCACGAACGACCGAACGACGGACTCCGGCATCGAAATCAAGGCCGTCTACGGCCCAGGTGACCTCGGTGATTTTGCGTACGAGGACTCTCTCGGAACCCCCGGCGAATTTCCCTACACCCGAGGAGTGCACCCGACGATGTATCGCGGGCGCCTCTGGACGATGCGCCAGTACGCCGGCTTCGGCACCGCTGAAGCAACGAACGAGCGATTCAAGTTTCTTCTCGGGGCGGGTCAAACCGGTCTCTCGTGTGCCTTCGACCTCCCGACGCAAATGGGTTACGACTCCGATCACGCCCGCGCCGAAGGTGAAGTCGGAAAAGTCGGCGTCGCCATCTCCTCCTTGGAGGACATGCGACTTCTTCTCCGCGACCTGCCTCTTGACGAGGTCACGACCTCGATGACAATCAACGCCACGGCCTCCACACTTCTTTTGCTGTACCAGTTGGTCGCGGAGGAGCAAGGTGTACCCGGTAGCGCGTTGCGTGGAACAATTCAAAATGACATTTTGAAAGAGTATGTGGCGCGCGGAACTTATATCTATCCGCCCCGTCCGTCGATGCGACTGATCGTGGACACCTTTGCGTACTGCGCGAAGGAGATCCCGAACTGGAACACAATTTCCATCTCGGGATATCACATCCGCGAGGCGGGCTCCACGGCGGCGCAAGAAGTTGCCTTTACCTTGGCCAACGGCATCGCGTACGTCGAAGCGGCTCTGGCGGCCGGCCTCGCTCTCGATGACTTTGCACCTCGACTCTCGTTCTTCTTCAATGCGCACAACAACTTCTTCGAAGAGATTGCAAAGTTTCGCGCCGCTCGACGTCTGTGGGCCCGCATCATGAGGGATCGGTTTGGCGCCCGCGATTCAAAGAGTGAAATGTTGCGTTTCCATACCCAAACGGGCGGCTCAACTCTGACGGCGCAACAGCCGACAAACAATGTTGTTCGCGTGGCGATTCAGGCGATGGCGGCCGCTCTGGGCGGGACGCAGAGTCTGCACACGAACGGTTTCGATGAGGCATTGGGACTCCCCACGGAGAACGCCGCCAAACTGGCTCTACGAACTCAACAGATTGTCGGGTATGAATCGGGCATCGCCGATACCGTTGACCCACTCGCCGGGTCGTATTTTGTCGAGTCGCTGACGGACGAAATTGAGAGATTGGCGCAGGAGTACATCCTGCGGATCGACGAGATGGGCGGCGCCGTCGCAGCGATTGAGGCGCGCTACATGCAAGATGAAATTGAATCCGCAGCGTACGACTTTGCTCGTGCCGTGGATCGAGGTGACAAAGTAGTCGTGGGAGTCAATAAGTTCACGGAGACAGAGCATCAGAAAGCCGATGTCTTCCCCATTGACGTCGACCAACAGCGTGCACAAGAGCAGCGAGTGCGGGAGCTCAAAAACCGCCGCGACAACGCCGCCGTGGCCGCCGCGTTGGAGGATCTGCGAACGGCGGCTCGGGGGTCAGCAAACCTGCTGTACCCGATGAAGGAAGCGTTACGCCGACTGGCAACTCTTGGTGAAGTAGCCGACGTGCTACGGGAAGAGTTTGGTACGTACCAGCCGGGCTAGAGACCGAGCGGTGCGGAGTAGTGCAACACCACGGGCTTTTCGCAGTAGAAGGGATGCGTTGCGGCGCGCCACTCTTCGAAGAGAGGTGACTCGCGAAAGCCGTCCATGTGCGCGGTGACCGACTCCCACTGCACAATGAGTGCGTAGTACCCCACCATCTCTTCGCAGCGTCGAACTTCAGCTCCATGGCAGCCCGGCGCTGAAGAAATAATTGAGAGTGCTGCGACCATTGCGTTTTCAAACTCGGTCTCCCGCCCCGGAGTGACGTGGAGCCACGCGTGTTCGAGGATCATCGTTGACCCGCCAGGAGTCGTTGCCGTAGTGACGGGTGGGTGGCCGCATTGGCGGCCGTCAGTGCCAACGCAATGGAACCGTCGGTCACCGCGGCGTCAGCCGACTCGGTCACGCAGGCCGCCGCGAACGCCGGCTGATGGTTGGACGCACCACCTGCGTCAATCTTGATCAAAGGGTGAATGGACGGAGTGACGAGTGAGACGTTGGCCATATCAGTCGAAATCGTTGGCAGAGCCTCACCGGCATCGTCCATGGCAAATGACCGGCCCAGTGACTCCGCCGCTTCGCGATAGAGCGCCAGAAGTTCTACATCGGACTCCATATGTGAAAATTCGTGTCCTAGAACGTTGATGTCGTAGGTAGTTCCGGTTGCGAGTGCGGCGGCCTGAAAGCACTTATCCACCCGCTCCCGAAGTTCGGCTAAACGTTCCGACGAGACGGAGCGACACATGAACTGCGCCACCGCTTTTGCGGGGATGATATTGGCGTAACTGCCACCTTCTCGCACCATGTGATGAATCTGATCGCCGGGTCGTAGTTGTTGCCGGAGCAGGGCCACCGCAACTTGAGTGATGGTCAAGGCATCAACGGCGTTGACACCCTCCCACGGGGCGGCGGAAGCGTGTGCCTCTTTGCCGTAGAAAGTGACGTCAAAGGCCACCACGGCGAGACACGTTGCGGCGAGCCGCTCGGTGGGCCACGGGTGCACCATGAGCGAGGCGTGAATGTCGTCGAAGAAGCCAGCATTGATGATGTCGATTTTCCCGCCGCCACCTTCTTCGCACGGTGTGCCGAATACCACGACGGTGACGTTCACGTCATCGGCCACGTCAGCGAGTGCGAGTGCGGCGCCCACTGACGAGGCTGCGATGATGTTGTGTCCACACGCGTGACCCACGTCCGGGAGTGCATCAAACTCGACACAGAAGCTCACGCGGAGGGAACCGGATCCTTTCGTCGCTCGGAATGCGGTCGCCAGACCTGCGATGCCACGCTCCACTACAAAACCATGACGCTCGAGGAGTTCGGTGGTCACCTGAGCAGCGTGAAACTCTTGGTAGCCCACTTCGGGGTGGGCGTGGATGTCGTGACTGAGCGCACGCAGTTCGGACGAGTAATTCGCAACTGAGGCTCGAATGCGGTCGTGAATGGTCATTCGATAACGACCACCACGTCACCCGCCGAAACGGAGTCACCCGCCGCCACTCGCACGTCCTTCACCACACCGGCCTTGGTCGCGGCCACTGCGTTCTCCATTTTCATGGCTTCGAGGATGACAACGGTCTGACCCACTTCAACGGTGTCACCGACGGCAACGGACACCTTGACAATGGTGCCCTGCATCGGGACTTGGACCGAGCCGCTCCCCGAGCCGGCCACTTCGCTGGACTTCGCGCGACGTGGACTCGATTTCCCCGATGTCGTTGGGTTCGGCGCTGACGATGCGCCCTCGGGTAACCACAGCGCGACACTAAATCTCCGCCCATTGACCTCCGTCGTCACATCACGTCGAACGAGTGCTTCGCCTTCTCCGGCCGTAGTAACTGCCACCTGGAGCTGGGAGAGATCAAGGCGTTCTTCGACCCATTTGGTGGAGTGAGTGCCGGCGACAAAGTCGTCGTGCTCCAAGATGGCCACGTCGGCGGGGAGAGTTGTCGCCACGCCCTCGATGCGTGTCTCTTCAATGGCTCGTAAGAGGCGGCGGCGAGCACGGTCGCGATCGGGACCCCAGACAATCAGCTTGGCGATCAAGTTGTCGTAGTACTGGCTGACAGTGTCGCCCTCGGAGTAACCCGCGTCAAGTCGCACGCCGGGACCGCTCGGTTCATCAAAACGGGTAATCGTGCCCGGTGAAGGAGTAAAGCGACCTCCCGATGGATCCTCGGCATTGATGCGAACTTCAATCGCGTGTCCGTTTCGAGCAACATCGTCTTGACCAAACGGCAGAACTTCTCCCGCAGCAATGCGGAGCTGCCATTCCACGAGGTCGAGACCCGTGACCAGTTCCGTGACGGGGTGCTCTACTTGCAGTCGGGTGTTCATCTCGAGGAAGTAGAACTCTCCGTCCTGGTAGAGAAACTCCACCGTCCCCGCGTTGACGTAACCACACGCCTTCGATACTTTGACAGCAGCTTCACCCATTGCTCGCCGCACATCGTCAGGAAAGTTCGGCGCCGGCGACTCCTCAATCAATTTTTGGTGGCGACGCTGTGCCGAACAGTCACGCTCACCGAGCCAGAGATAGTTGCCGTGTGTATCGGCAATGACTTGCATCTCTACGTGGCGCGGCCACGTGAGGTACCGCTCGACGTAGCACTCTGATCTGCCGAAGTAGCTGAGCGCCTCCCGCTGCGCACTCTCGAGGGCCTCACCAGCGTCCGCTGCGGAGTGGACAACCTTCATTCCTCGACCACCACCGCCGTACGCAGCCTTGATGGCGACTGGCCAGCCAAACTCATCGCCGAACGCAATGACTTCATCCGCGGTCGTCAAGGTGTCGTTTCGTCCCGGCACACCGGAGACGCCGGCCGCT
>JAGWWX010000094.1 GCA_018970215.1 Acidobacteriota bacterium
AACCGCAAAGGCCATGCGACTCGGTACATTGGCCTTGATCACGCCCGTGATGACATCCACACTGGGGCGCTGAGTGGCGAGGACGAGATGGATGCCGACCGCTCGGGCCATCTGCGCAATCCGCACGACCGACTCCTCAACGTCCCGGGCCGCGACCATCATGAGATCATTGAGCTCATCCACCACGATGACGATGTAGGGAAAGTCCTCGCGTTCATTCGTCGTTGCGTTGGACTCTTCAGTGTTCGTTGCAGCGTCGCCTTCCGCGGGAACGTCGAGCGTGGCCTTCGTCAACATCTCCTTGTAACTGGTGATGTCGCGGACGCCGGCTTCAGCGAGGATGTCGTAGCGACGTTCCATCTCTCGGACTGCCCAGGCGAGGGCGCCGGCCGCCTTACGGGGATCAACGACAACCGGCGTGAGAAGGTGCGGCAGATCGTTGTACTGGCCGAGTTCGACCCGCTTGGGGTCGACCAAAATCAATCGCACCTCATCGGGCGTTGAGCGCATGACGAGTGAAGAGATGAGCGAGTTAATACACGAACTCTTTCCGGCGCCCGTCGCGCCGGAGATTAAAACGTGTGGCATCGCAGCCAAGTTGACGACAACCGTGGTGCCAGAGATATCGCGACCGAGCGGAACATCCAGTGGGTGGGTCGCTTGGATTGCCTCATCGGCGGCGAGGAGATCGCCCAGTGTGACCAGCGTTCGCTGTCGGTTCGGGACTTCGACGCCAATCGCCGATCGACCCGGGATTGGCGCGAGAATTCGGACGTCGGGACTCGCCATCGCGTACGCAATATCGCGGTTGAGGGACGTCACTTTGGCTACCTTGACGCCCGCACCGAGCTCTAACTCGTACCGTGTCACGGTGGGTCCGATGGTGTAGCCGACCAGTGTGGTCTCGACGCCATGAGCGGCGAGGGCGTCAACGAGTTCATCGCCCGCCGCGTCGATGGCGCTGCGATCTTGCTTTTGCTCCTTAATGCGCTGCAGTATGGCGGGGTCGGGAAGTTTCCACGTTCCCTTGACGCGCGCAGGCGCCGCCTTCTTCCTTCGGGGTGTCGGTTCGTCAACCATCGGAGGGCTGTCCGCACTGTCGGGAGCTTCCTCATCGACAGCGTCCGCCGCCCGCACTGTTTCGTCGTACTCCTCCACCGTTTGGACGGGGAACTCTTCGAGGGGCGGATCGGCGCGTCGGCGGCGCGTCGGCACCACGGGTTCGTCGAGAACCTCCTCGACATCAATCTCGTCCGACGACGCGAACAGCGCAGCGACGGCACGACCCAGGCCACGCACGAGCGACCACACCCACCGAGCAATAACGCCGAGCGAAATACCCGTCAGCACCATGGTCGCGATAACCGCGAGGGCCGAGATGACGACCAGCGTTCCGGCGGCACCGATGACGTGATGCAGTCCGCCCCCCACCGCGCAGCCCACCCAACCGCCAGCTCCACCCAGGGTGGCGGCGTCGGCCGAGAACGACACGTTGCCGCGCGCCATATCGGCAAAGCCGCCAACGGACATCAGGCCCAATGGAACGCCAACGACGAGTCGGCGGCGATCCACTTCCACCTTGTCCCACAGGGACGCCACCGCCAGACCGAGAAAGATAAAGGTCAGCGCAAAACGGCCGACGCCGAGTGACGACGAGAGGGCGGTGTTGATGACATCGCCCGTCGGACCCAGCAGTCCCGTTTCGGAGAAGAGCACGAAGAAACCCACGACCACGAGCGCGAGGATCCACAGGTCGCGCCGATGTCGCTGCCACACACTGGTGTCCGTCGACGTGGCGCGAGATCGCGCGGTCGACGACTTTCGTCCTTTACTGGGAGTCTTTTTGGTGCCTGACACGTCATTTCCACGCTACTAACCCCCTGTGATGTTTTCCGGTATGCCCCTAGGCTTTTCCCGTGCTGCGACCACCCGACGCCAGCTCGGTGAAACTTGCCGAGAGACTCTCGACCTCGGTAGGCGTCGGCGTGGTTCACGCCACGCGGGCCATCTCCCCCTCACTTCACGAGATCGTGTTACACGGTGTGAGCGCTCTCGCCGGTGTTCCGGGAAACGACGTCATGTTGGAGGTCACTCACGAAGGTCGACCCGTGCGACGCCGCTACTCCGTGCGATCGGTAGACCGCGAGCTCGACACGCTGACTCTCTGGATAGCGACGCACCACGACGGGGCGGGGGCCACCCTCGCCCGCACGGTGACCGAGGGCACTGCGCTCGACGTGGTGGGCCCCCGGGGCAAGATTGGACTCGACGAACTGGCCGATTGGCACCTCTGTATTGGCGACGTCTCATCGCTGGCGGCCTTCTATCGCCTTGCGGAGTCGATTGAGCCACCGGGTCGCGTCGTTTTTATTATCGAAGTTGACGATCCCGCCGATGCGCTGACTCCCTCGCTTCCCGAAGGACTCGGTGTGACCGGCATCTTCGTCGACCGCGACGGTCGTCCACGCGGCACTGCGGACGGGCTACTCAGTGGTCTCGCGGCGTTTGCTTTTCCACCCGACGACGGCCACGCCTATCTCTTTGGCGAGTTCGGGGCGATGAATGTCCTGCGCACCGCGCTACTCGATCGTGGACTGTCGCCCGAGGCCATCTCGCTCAAAGCATTCTGGCGAGTTGGGAGCGCGAACGCCGACCACGGCGAACCGGACAAGACGGTCTAACGAGCCGACCGCAGCGAACCCACGACGCGGGCTGCTTCCGCGTCCAGGTCGGCATCACTCTCACCGAGTGGTAGTCGGCAGTGGCCGACCGGGAACCCCAAGTAACGCAACGCAGCCTTGGACGGCTGGGGGTTGGGGTAGGTGTCGTTCCCCTCAAAGGCACACGAAGGGGCGAGACGCGCGGCGAACTCGAGTGCGGTCGTCCTGTCGCCCGCGGTGTGGGCATCGATGAGGGCGACAAACTCCGGGGCCGCCCAGTGCCCGGCAACCGACACGACGCCCACCGC
>JAGWWX010000095.1 GCA_018970215.1 Acidobacteriota bacterium
GGGTCCAGTCCCAAGAGCGGGTGCACCGCGAGTGCATCGTCGTACCGCGCCGAGACGAGCGAACCGTACCCTTGAATACTGGCCACGCCCGTAAAGACGTTGACGTTGGTCGCCCCGAGCGCCAAGTACCGCCCGTAGTTCGCAAACGTGCGATCCACCATCGCCGTGCGACCATCCCCCGCTTGCAACGTCCGAGCCACCGCGGTGGCGTCCGGACGAACCGGCCACGACCCGTGATAGAAGGACACATCGCAAAAGAGATTGAAGAGGGCCAGGTCGACAAACATCACACCGAGCAACCAACGCCGTCCCGACGTTCGTAGCCACGGGGTGAGCACGAGCGTCAGCACCAGCGCAGCGATGACAACGTGCACCACCATATTCACTCGTACGAACTGCGCTTGAGGCAGTAGCCACTCGCGGACTTCCATGAATCGATAGAACGGTCGTGGTAGTGCGATGATCACGAGACCGAGAACCACGGTGGCGACCGCGGGCAACGCCGTTACCACCCGACGACGACCACTGAGCGCCGCCTCGTGAAAGCGACGAGACGCCACGGCGTCGAGCCACCAACCCACGAGTACCGCGGCACCGAGATCGAAGAGCACAATGTTGCGGCTCTGTAGTCGCGTCCGGCCAAAGAACGGAAGAGCGTGAAAGAGATGCCCGAGAGGCGTGAAACTACCCCAGGCCGCGACGAGACCGACGATGGCGAGGACCGCAAAGACGGCAAAACGCCGTTCTTCGGCGGGCCACCCACGACGCGTGATGCGGGCGAAGAAGGCGGCCAGTGCGGTGAGTCCGACGATGCCGACGTAGCCCGTTACTTCGGCCAGGTTGTAGTTGTTGAAGTAGTGCGGATAACCCAACACCTGATTCCCCCCAAAAGCATCTTGGAGGAACAACAAGACCGTCCACTTCGTGTTCAACGATCCCGAGCCGAAGAACGAATAGTCAACGACGGATCGCTGTGACACGCCAATAAAGGCCCAGCCCGGCAGCAGCTGGACGAGACCTACGGCCGCTCCCCAGACGACGCCGACGGCGTTGACGAGGAGGACGTCGATGCGACCGCGCCAGCGACTCGCCGGTGGGTCGGTGGGAAGCAGTAGTCCGTAGGCCACGACAACGAGAGCGGCCAGTTGTAGTTCGGCTATTGCTCGAGGTTCACCCGTCAAGAACGTCAGTCCCCAGAGCGCGGCGAGGCCCAGTGTGGCCGGTGCCGCCGCTCGCCAGCGCTCACGCAGCGTTGCGCCGGCCGACATCGAGAGCATCTCGCGAAGGAGCCAGAGCTGAATCAAAATCATCCAGGGAAGTAACGCAAAACCCTGGACAACGGCCAGATGGACCATCTGGCCCATCATCGCCCCGGAGTACGCAAACACCAGCGCCGCGACACACGCGGCGTTCGTTCGAACGCCCAGCCAACGCACCAAGGCGAAGAGGCCCATCGAGGCGCTCAGGTACACGGCCACCATGTTGATCACCCACGCCGCAATCGCCGGGACGAGCGCAAAGATCACCGTGAGCGGATAGAGCGATCCGGAGTTCATGCCACCGAGAAGCGGCGTGCCCGAATTGGTCAGGACGTTAAAGAGTGGGAGGTGACCACTGCGGAGCTGTAGGCCCGAAAGGTACCGCAGGGGAAAGTTTTGAATGTAGTTGTCTTGGGCGAGTGCCGGGTAGCCGAGTGCGGCCGGAAGAACGAACACCGCGAGTGGCACAGCCAGCAGAACGAGGAGCGCACGACGGTCACTACGACTGAGCGGCCGCCACCACGACGGAGATGGGGGGCGTGCCATAGCGATACGACGGTAGCAAGCCCGGCGGTGCCGAGGGGTTTATCGCACGACGGCTTCGATAAATCGCAGATAGTGAAAAATGAAGTGCCACTCCGTCGACGCCGTCTCGGCGATGATGAGCCACAGGAGTGTGGCGAGTGACGCAATGTTGGCACTCTTTTGAAACCATCGGAGCCGCAGGTTCGGCAGGCCCTCAATGCAGCGGTGTCGAGTTCGGAGATAGATCGCGACGACGAAAGACCAGCCAACGAGCGCCACGATACCGAACCCGTGGGGATGGAAGGAAGAGAGAATGAGAAGAGTCGAGAGAACCGTTCCCATCTCGAGAAGCACCGCCCACCGTGAACGTCGTAGGTGATGACGCCCGGCGATGTGGGCGGAGATGATCGCAACATCCGCTCGACGCCACCAATAAAAGAAGATGAGGACATGAACACAGGTGATTTCTCGGGCACCGGGGTGCGCACGCCACAGTGTGACGAAATAGATGGCGACCGCAAACAATACGCCGACGTCATATGTCCGAAAACCCAACGGACGCCCCAGCCACGATCTCGTTGTCCACGCGCGCTGCCAGGTGGATCGCACGTCCAGTGCGTCCCACAGCCTCGACCAGGTTCTTCGCCGGGACGTCACCTGACGGTCGAGAAGAGATACCTCGCGGGCTGGGTTGAAGGCGGAGATGTCCATACCTGAGTGTGACTTGCCCCTATAACGAGAAACGCCCCTCCCTCGATGAGGGAGGGGCGAGTAGCTCGCAGGGCTTATCGCCGGCGTCGGCGTGGACCGCGGTCCTCGCCACCGAGATTCGGTCCACCCGGACCTAAATCTCCCAGTTCGTCGGCCAACTCGGCCTCGAAGCTCTCCTCGAAGGAGGAGCGGGCGGGACGTCCTTCACGGGTGGGACGGTCGTCACGGGGACGGTCGTCACGGCGTTCACGACGTTCGCGAGGTTCGCGGGGCTCGGCGGCCGGGTACTCAACGCCGGCCAACGACAAACTCACCTTGCCCTGAGGATCGATGTCATCGACCTTCACCTCAATGGCCTGCCCTAACTCCAAGACATCTTCCACGTTGTTGATGCGCTTGCCGTCATTCAGGGGTGACATCTTCGAGATGTGGAGGAGGCCATCGCGACCCGGAAGGATC
>JAGWWX010000096.1 GCA_018970215.1 Acidobacteriota bacterium
ATCACCGCGGTCCGTGGTTCATAGTCCGCAATGCGAGCAATCATCGCACTCAGACGATGAATGGCGTTGACCCCAGTGAAGGGGCGAGCCGTGTGTGCGCGTTTCCCGGCGACCGTCAAGCCGAGGCGGAGGGTTCCTTGGCAGCCGGCCTCTACCGCACCGCCGGTCGGCTCCGCGACAATAGCGACATCGCCCTGCAGGAGGTCGGGTCGGATCTCGGCAATCTCCAATAGTCCGGACTCACTCCGCGCAATCTCCTCGCGGGCGTAAAAGACCCAGGTCACTTCTACCGACCGCGGTGACGGGTCTTGTGCGAGCTCCAACATGACCGCGAGTGAGCCTTTCATGTCACACGCTCCAAGTCCCACCACGCGGTCGGATTCCAATCGAGCACCAGTGGCGTCGCCGGGAACGGTGTCAAGGTGACCGGCGACAACGACTCGCTCGGAGTGAAAGCCCGTCGTTCGGGCCACCACGTTGTCCCCAATGCGCTCAACGTCTAGGTGTTCCACCGACGCAAGTTCCGCAAAGATAAGGGAGGCGAGTTCGGCTTCTCCTCGACTCACTGAGTCAATTTTGACGAGCCGAAGTACATCGCTCAGACGACTCACGTAGCAATCCCATTGTCGCGCAGAATGTCGTTGAGCGCCGCCTTGTTGTGGCGCTCGCCCTCGGGAATGCGACTCACGACTAAGACGCAGGGCAAGAAGAACTCGCCACCGGGGTACTCGCGACGGCGCGAGGCCCCCACCGCGACGCAGTAGTCGGGAACGTAACCACGAGACAGTTCTTCGCCGGTCTGAGCGTCAATGACGGGAATGGAGGGGTTCAAAATTGTTCCCGAACCCAGTACGGCACCGCGCCCCACTCGGGCTCCTTCGGTGATCATGCATCGACTACCGATGAACGCGTCGTCTTCAATGACGACCGGCTTCGCATTCGGAGGCTCCAGGACGCCCCCGATACCGACGCCGCCCGCAAGATGGACGTTGGCCCCAATCTGGGCGCAACTTCCCACCGTCGCCCACGTGTCCACCATGGTGCCGGGTCCCACCCACGCACCAATGTTGACGTAGCTCGGCATCAAGATCACGCCCGGGGAGAGGAAACTGCCGCGGCGAGCTGATGCGCCGGGTACCACCCGCACGCCGGCGAGTTCGTAGTTCGTCTTCAAATCCAACTTGTCGAGGTAGTGAAACGGTCCTGCCTCGCTGGGCTCGAGCCCCCGGAGGCGAAAGAGCATCAAAATGGCCCACTTCACCCACTCGTGCACGACCACGTCCCCGTCCACGATCTCCGCGACGCGCAAGCGACCATCGTCGAGCATCGCAATCACGAGTTCCACGTCCCGACGGGCGTCGTGATGGTCGGGCGTCAACGTACCGATCTGTTGATACCACTCGCCAATGCGGTCGCGCAGGTCGTTCATTACCTCCAGCGTACCGGTGTCGTCACGCGAGATTCGGACTGTCGCCCACACCACATCACGCCCGTCCGGCGATATTTACGCGCCCGTGAGTCGTTGCGCCGCTACCTGAAGGCGCTCATCGGGCTGCACCACGGCGAGTCTGATGTACGCCGCGCCGGCGGCGCCGTAGAGCTCCCCCGGACTCACGACGAGTCCACTGCGTTCGGCCAGCCGGTGGGCCGTCGCAAAGCCGTCCCCTTGGTCGTCGCGACCCCATAGGTAGAACGTGCCCTCCGGTCGAGCGGCCGTGACTCCGCAGGACGCCAGGGCGCCACGAATGAGATCTAAGCGCCGTTCGTAGATCGCGCGTTGCGCGACGACGTGCTCGTCATCTCGATAGGCCGCCGCCACGGCTTCTTGCACGGGACCGGGCACCATCAACCCGGCGTGTTGGCGCACCGAGCGAAGAAACGACACCACGTGGCGGTCACCGACGTAGAACCCGGCACGGACACCCGCCAGATTGCTCCTCTTCGAGATGGAGTGCACGGCGAGTACACCCTCCGTTCCGTGCTGCACAATCGACTGTGGCGGACCAGACCAGGTGAACTCGCTGTAGCACTCATCGCTCGCGACCAGAACGCCGTGTGCGCGTCCCCACGCAGCGGCGGCGGCGAGATCATCGAGTTGACCCGTGGGGTTCGACGGTGAGTTGCTCCACAGCACGAGCGCTCGGCGACGATCGTCGGCCGAGATCGAATCAAGGTCGAGACGACCGTTTTCCATACGAACCGCCACGGCGCGGAGAGTGGCTAACTGCGCTCCCATCGCGTAGGTCGGGTAACTGATTGCAGGAAACAGCACCGTATCGCGCGACGGGTCGCGAAGGTGAAGATACTGAGCGAGGGAGGCGACGAACTCTTTCGTGCCCACACACGCGGCGAGGTCGTCGAGGGCGAGCGTTACACCAAAACGTCGTTGCAGCCAGTCGAGCGCCGACTGGCGAAAGGCCTCGGATCCAAACGACATGGGGTAACCGCGGTGCGAGGTCGCATGGGCGAGGGCGTCGAGGGCGACGCGCGGGGGCGGGTCACACGGCGTACCGATCGAGCACTCAATGGCGCCACCCTCGTGCCGCCCGGCCGCGGCGATGATGGGGGCGAGGCGGTCGTAGGGGTACGGAGGTAGAACGAAACTCACGCCGATATTCTCCACTCTGCGAATCGCGCCGTCCCGACATCGTCCAACACAACATGCAGAACGACAAACCCGTCGTCGTTCTCCTTGGCGACCACGTCACCTTCTCGGTGAGCGGCCGCAATGAGATCGCCGCGTGATGCGGGGAGTCGCAAG
>JAGWWX010000097.1 GCA_018970215.1 Acidobacteriota bacterium
GATCGGTCGGACGCCGCCGACATGTGGCGCCACGGCTTTCTCTACGCGCAAGCGCTCACAATTGGTGGCGGTACATCGGTCGTCCAGCGCAACATCATCGCCGAGCGAGTACTCGGCCTACCGAAGGACGTTCGCTAAAGAGTCAGGGGACCGGCGTCGTCAAATCCTTGGCGTACGCCCTGGCCGGCCCGACGTGAGAGCTGTTCGGGCTCAAAGAGCATCCAGTAGGCGTTGCGCGCGTGCTTGCGTGAACGATTCTCAAAGACACTCGCGAGTGTCTGGGGGTCGGTCGCCTCATCTTCGTGAACGAAGACTTCCAGAATGGGGGTGTTCGTCAAGAGTTGGGCCATCATGATGCCCTGACTGGCTTCGTGGGCGCACTGTTTGTCGATGGGCTCTTTCCCGGGCATGCCGAGAGCCACCACAATGGCGCAGCCGTCGCGCTCAATCATGTTCTTCGCGGCGACGGCCAAATCTTTGAAGCCGGGCACGGTCGCGGCGACAACCTGAAAGGTGTCCCCGTAGCCGGGGCACGAAGCGAGTTCGGCCCGAGCGGCCCCGCCCATGTCGTAGCGCGCAAACATGGTGTCGACGACGCCGATGCGGACCGTTTTCCCTGACTTCTTCTTTTTACCCACGGGTAAATCTTAGGAGTGTTCGCTCACCACCCTCTCAGTGAGGGCAGTGGCGGTGTAGATTTTTCCGACTTCGCTCGCTATGCACGACTCCATTTCTCTCCCGACCCCGAGCTCGCGGTGGGAGCGTGTGCGCTACGTCCACGACACCTTGCTGCGATTGGTCATGCTCGATCGCACGGGATACTTTGCTCGTCACCGCGTCGAGACCGAGATTCGAGCGTCCGCCGGGCGCAAGGCGGCCGTCTTTCAGCGTTTCGTGCCTCTGCACTCCCTCCGGTATCGCCTGATCATGCGGGCCGTCGTGGAGGTCCTGCGCCTCGAAGCCACATGGAGCGCGCGACGCTCACCTCGGCGTCGTCGACGGGTGGTCCAGCACGTCACGACGGTGCAGTCCGATACCCGACCCCTGACGTTCGTCTCCCCGGCGAACCCCCGCGTGGCCGTCATTGTCCCGGTGTACAACAACTGGGCCCTGACGGCGAACTGTCTTCGTTCGCTCATGATGACCGCGAACGAGACGCAGTATCGCGTCATTGTCGTGAACGACGGTTCGTCGGACGAGACGGCCGATCAGCTCTCTCGAATCCCCGGGATCACGGTCGTCGATGACGGCGAGAATCACGGTTTCTTGCGTGCGGTGCACGCGGGAGTGGCGGCGTCACGCGAAGAGTTTGTCGTGCTGTTAAATAACGACACCATTGTTACTGATGGTTGGCTCGACGCGCTGGTGGCGACCGCCGCCGATGCGACCGTCGGCATCGTGGGGTCGATGCTGCTCTATCCCGACGGGATGCTGCAAGAAGCGGGGTCACTGATCTTTTCCGACGGGCGGGGCATCAACTACGGCAAGGGTGATATCCCGACGCGGGCCTGGTACCAGTTCCCACGTGACGTGGACTACTGCAGTGGGGCTTCTTTGTTAGTTCGACGCTCGGCCTGGGACGCGGTGGGTGGATTCGATCTGGCGTTCGCGCCCGCGTACTACGAAGAAACCGATCTCGCCTTTGCGGTTCGACGTCACGGTCTCCGCGTCGTCTATCAACCACGCTCCGTGGTCTTTCATCTCGAAGGTGAGACGTACGGGCGTTCCGAGAATCCCGAACGAACGGCCATGCTCGAAAAAAACAAAGCACGGCTCGTTGAAAAGTGGGGCGACGAGATAGGGACCCACCTCCCACCCGCGGTGCGGAATCGAGCGGGCGCGGCGTGGCGATCCCGGCGCGGCCGACTGATGGTGATCGATACCAACGTGCCCGAAACGGACAAAGATTCGGGTTCGATTCGCATGTTCGAAATCGTCAAGGTTCTGCGTGACGTGGGATACGCCGTCACATTTATGTCCTTCAAGCAGCCGCCCGTGGAGCCGTACGCCGCTCAGATGCGTGAGCTCGGGGTGGAAGTTCTCGATGGTCGGGTGGCTTACGCCGAAGAGATCGGGCGACTTGGCGAATTCCTCAAGGTGGTGATCTTGTCGCGCCCGGTCGTGGGGGAGAACCTCGAGCCCGTGGTGCGCCGGCTCGCCCCGCAGGCAAAAGTGATCTACGACACTGTCGACCTTCACTACGTCCGTGAAGCACGTCGGGCCGAGCTAGAAGGTCGTGACGACGTGCGACGCGAAGCGGAGAGGTTCGAAGAGATTGAGTTAGGGCTCGTGCGACGATGCGACGCCACTCTCGTCGTCACCGGTGTGGAGCAGACGATTCTCGAAGCGGCGGTCCCCTCGGCCACGATTCGAGAAGTGTCCAATGTTCACTCGCCCGTCCCACGGGACGGGGACTTCGCCAGTCGGCGCAATATCTTGTTTGTCGGGAACTTCAACCACCTACCCAATCGCGATGCGGTTGAGTGGTTCGTTCGCGACATTTTTCCCACCGTGCGAGCATCGCTTCCCGACGTGCGATTCACCATTGTGGGTAGCCATATGCCCGAGGAGATCGCTTCGCTGCACGAACCGGGCGTCGATCCGGTGGGTTGGGTTCACGATCTCGTGCCCCTGTATCACGCGACACGCCTCGTCGTTGCCCCCCTGCGGTACGGCGCGGGCATCAAAGGCAAGCTCGGCGAGAGTGCCGTGCACGGCGTGCCCTTCGTGTGCACATCCATTGCCACCGAGGGC
>JAGWWX010000098.1 GCA_018970215.1 Acidobacteriota bacterium
CGCGATTGCACGAACCCTCCTCGTGAATCCGCCCGTTTTGATTCTCGACGACGCCACGAGCGCGATCGACGTACACGTCGAGGCCGAAATTCACGCAGCGCTCGAGACGCTGCTCGAACACCGCACGACCGTCGTCATTGCACACCGAATTTCGACGATTGCCCTGGCCGACCGAGTGATTTTGTTGGAGGAGGGTTGCGTGGTTGCCGAAGGTACCCACGAAGAACTGCTGACAACCGTGCCGCTCTATAACGAAGTCCTGGCGCAAACCGTGGAGGCCGACTAGTGGCGTGGGGTGGCGGCTGGGGTGGCGGACCGGGCATGGGTGGCGGCGGACACGGCCACCCTGGTGCCACGGGGACGACGGGTCTGCCGTTCGGTGGAATTCCTCAAGAGTTGATGGACGGCGTACGCCGGATCGTGAGCGCCGAACCGACGCACGAACCGAAAGATCTGCCCTTCACTCAGCTGCCCTCGGCCGATGAAGCTCGGCGTCTCACCTTGGTCCGCATGGTGCGCAGCCACTCGTCACTCTTCGTCCTCGCGACCATCCTTGTGACGGCCATCGCGGCGGCCAGTCAGGCCGGCCCCGCTCTCGTCGGCTACGCCATCGACCACGGCATGCGACCCGGCCACGGATCGCTCCGTACGGTGGCGATCTGCGCCGCGCTCTACCTCGGGACCGCCGGTGGCGCCGTGTTGTTTCAGCGCTGGCAGGCGTCGGTCACGGGTCGCCTCGCGAGCCGCGTGATGTACGACCTGCGAGTCCGCGTCTTTACCCACTTCCAACGACTCAGCCTCTCCTTCTTTACCGACGAGAAGGCCGGCGTCTTGATGAGTCGTATGACGAGCGACATCGAGAATCTCCAACAGCTTCTCCAAGACGGGCTCAGCCAGTTCGCAATTCAAGGCCTCACCATGGTGATTATCACCATCGCTCTTTTCTCCACCAACGTGACGTTGGCCCTGTGGACGGTGCTCCTCGTTGTCCCCGTCTTATTTGTCTTGACGGTTTGGTTCCACCTCAACTCCGAAAAGGGCTATCTCCGAGCGCGCGACGCGATCGCCGATGTTCTCTCCGATCTCTCGGAGTCGCTCTACGGCATTCGGGTCGTGACGGCGAATAACCGCCAGCGACACAACATCGTGCACCACCGCAACGTGGTCGGCGCGTACCGCAACGCCAATATGTACACCGGTGAGATCATGAGCGTCTACGGGCCGAGCACAATTGGCATCGGCATCTTGAGCCAAGCCCTCCTTCTCGGACTCGGCGGCCACATGGTGCTCCGCGGTGAGCTCTCACTCGGTGGCCTCACCTTATTTATTTTGTATCTCAACCGGTTCTTTCAGCCGATCCAACTCCTGGTGCAGCAGTACAACTTGCTGCAACAGGGACGTTCGTCCATTACGCGACTCCGCGAGCTGCTCGAGACGCGGCCCGACGTAGACGAATCACCAACGGCGACGACTCTGCCCCCGATCACCGGACGTCTTACCTTCGACGACGTCTCGTTTGGGTACGACCCCGAGCGACTCGTCCTCGCCCACGTCTCGCTCGACATTGCCCCCGGAGAGTCGGTGGCCTTCGTCGGACCCACCGGTGCCGGCAAGTCCACCTTGGCCAAACTCGCCACCCGCTTCTACGACCCGACCGCGGGTCGCGTCCTCGTCGACGGCATCGATCTACGGGACGTCACACTGCACTCACTCCGCAGTCAGTTAGGTGTCGTGCCGCAAGAGCCCTTCTTGTTCTCGGGCACGGTACGCCAGAACCTCCGATTTGGGCGACCCGCCGCGACCGATGCCGAAGTGGACGAAGCCGTCGACGTCGTCGGACTGCGCGAGCTCATCGATCGACTTCCCGAGGGACTCGACACGGTGGTCCACGAACGTGGTCAGACTCTCTCGGCCGGCGAGCGCCAGCTTCTCGCCCTCGCTCGCGCCTTCCTCGCGCGACCGCGCGTCCTCGTTCTCGACGAAGCCACGAGTTCGCTCGATCTACGAAGCGAAACAGTTATCGAGCGGGCGCTCGATCGCATGCTCGAAGGTCGCACGGCCATATTGATTGCCCACCGACTCACCACGGCCCAGCGGGCCGACCGCATCGTGGTCGTCGATCAGGGTGGCGTCACGGAGGTGGGATCGCACCACGAGCTCGTCGCGGCCGGCGGAGCCTACGCCGCGATGTATCGCGCGTGGATTGAGAGTGGCGGTCGCGACGCGGGTCGCTAGGCGCGCGACGCGACGAGCGAAATCTCTCGCACGACCTCATCCCACAACGGCGCCGGCAAGCTGTGTCCCATTCCGGGGTAGACCACGTGCTTCGCGTTCGGGAGCGCGGCCGCGGTGGCCTCACCGCCCGACGGCGTCACGAGTGGGTCGTCGCCTCCGTGCAGGACGAGCGACGGCGCGGTGACACCGGCGAGACCGGGACGGCGGTCGGGCGAAGCGACAATCGCGACGAGGTGTCGGAGAACCCCAATCGGATTGCGATTCCGGCCGCGCGCCACGATGGCCTGTTCACGAACCCACTCTTCGTCAAGGGCGTAGCCCGAACCGGCCGTCAGTCGCCAGTTCTCGACCTCTTCGACGAGGAACGCTTCGAGATCGTCGCTACGCGGTCGGGTCAACATCGCGGACGCTTCCGCGGTGGGCT
>JAGWWX010000099.1 GCA_018970215.1 Acidobacteriota bacterium
AGCTCCTCATCGTTCATCGCCACGGCCTGGCGTAGTTCGTCACCGTAGTTCGCAATCACAAAGTCCGTGACGTCGCGCCACGCCTCCTCCTCGCCCAACACGGCGGCCAGTAAACGGACAAAGAAACGATGCGTCGCAGCGTCAAGTCGCCCGACGATGCCGAAGTCGATGACGCCGATGCGTCCATCGCGCAACAACATCACATTTCCCGCGTGCACATCACCGTGGAACGTGCCCCATCGCACCGTCATGGTGAAGAAACCTCGAATGAGCTGGTCGATCAGTGGAGCGGGGTCCAGTCCTAACGCTGCAATCTGAGAGAGGTCGTCAATCGGCACGCCGTCGAGAAACTCCATCGTGAGCACATCGCGACCGGAGAGTTCGGGAAATGGAGCGGGAACCACAATCTTGTCCAACCCGGCGTCGGCGGCGAGTTCGCGAAAGTGCTGCAAGGCGCGCACCTCGTTGCGCAGATCGAGCTCTTCGCCGATCTGGGTGCGTAGTCCATCGAGTTGTTGCAAGGTGGCGCCGGCGATCTGGGCGCCCGTTTGACGAACGATGATCTCAAAGAGTGGCTGCATGACGTCGAGATCCGTGGCGACGAGATGGTCAATTCCGGGTCGAAGAACCTTGACCGCCACGGGCGTGCCATCGAGCAGTGTCGCTCTGTGCACCACAGCGATTGACGCGCGACCGATGGGTGTGCGGTCAAACGTGGCAAAGACGTCCTCGAGGGTGCGGCCGAGTTCCACTTCGACAATGTTGCGCACCTCGTCAAAGGGAACAACGGGACCGGTATCGAGGCAGCTGCGAAACTCGTTCGCCAGTTCGTCGCCGAAGAGTCCTGGGGACGAGGCGATGATCTGACCGAACTTCACAAACGTGCCGCCAACACGCTCGAACGACTCTCGTAGGGGACGACCCATGGTGGCGACATCGATGCTTCCCGTACGGGCAGCACGCAACTGACGAAGAACGGCGGGACCAAGTCGCGGAGCGAACGTGTAGGCAATCTTCCACGACCGGAGAGCGAGTTCGCGACGACTCGGGGTCGGCAGCGGGCGGCCAAAGTAGGCCGGAGGCGCCGGGCGAAATGAAGTGCTCACTGAGGAAGACTACGGGTGTCGCGTTGAGTAGCCTCCCTAGCGATACGAGAGAGGCACCATGGAAACACGTTCATTGGGTTCGCTACAGATTTCCGCCGTGGGCATCGGATGCAACAACTTCGGCATGCGCCTCGACGAAGCCGGGACGTCGGCCGTCGTACACGCCGCCCTCGATCACGGTATTACCTTCTTTGACACGTCAAATACGTACGGCGCCACCCAGTCGGAGGTCCTCCTCGGGCGAGCCCTCGGCGCACGACGCCACGACGTTCACATCGCCACCAAGTTCGGCATGGGTCTCGACGAGAACTTCCCCGACATCAAGTGGAGCGCCGCGCCCGACTACATCGAGAGCGCACTCGAGGCGTCGCTGGCTCGACTCGGCACGGACTACGTCGATCTCTACCAACTCCACTTCCCCGACGCCAACACGCCACTCGAGGACACCATCGCGGCGTTACAGACGCTGCGTGACGCCGGCAAGATCCGCGAGTTCGGGTGTTCGAACTTCTCCGCCGACATGCTGCGTGACGCCCATCGAGCCGCTCGCGGCGCTCAGGGATTCCGGTCCGTCCAGAACCAGTATTCCCTGTTACACCGAGAGCCCGAAGAAGGAGTGCTCGATGCGTGCGACGAACTCGGCATGGGTCTCCTACCGTTTTATCCACTCGCCAACGGAATGTTGACCGACAAGTACGTTCCGGGTGCAGCCCCGAGCGCCGGTACGCGCCTCGCCGCCATGCCGGAGAATCGTCGAGGTCACTGGCTCGGTGACGACATGGTGGCCCGGGCCGGTCGTGTCCACGACGTGGCGCGAGAGGCGGGAATCTCAGTATTGACGCTGGCCTTTTCGTGGCTGCTCTCTCATCGGCAGGTCAGTTCGGTGATTGCGGGGGCGTCGAACCCTCATCAAGTTGCCGCCAATGTCGCGGCCGTGACGACGCTAGGTGACGATGTCGTGGCGGCGCTCGATGCGGCGACGGCCTAACGAAGGATTTTCAGTCCGCTGCGATGCGGAAATCCGGCCTCGAAGATCAACGACAGCGTGAGTCGTGTAGCCATGTCCACAATGTGGGCCGCGCTCAGGTCGCCAACTCGTACCGGATGAAGTCCCGTGTCGCTGACGAGACTCGCGACGACGTCGCCATCGACCCCCGAGGGACCACACCAGAGCATGTCGATGGCGTGGTCGTCAATGGTTGGCTCTAAAAAGTTGGGCCAGCCCACACTGCACCACGCTCGAGCGACACGCGCAGCGGGAACGTACTCGCGAAAGAGTTCGAGCTGGTGATACTGCGGTGACTCAATGTCATTGGTTGCGTCAATGAGGAGCTGTCCATCAAGAATTTCAGTGTGCGTGCGCAGCGTGTCGCGCAGTGCCGAACCAGGAACCGCAATGATCACCACGCGGGCTCCCGCCACGGCCTCGCGATAGCCGCGAATCGGCAGGCCGTCGTCGGTCGTGCGATCGACGCCCCGGGTGCCGAAGACCACGTCGTGTCCGGCGCGACTCAACG
>JAGWWX010000100.1 GCA_018970215.1 Acidobacteriota bacterium
GCCAATTTTCGAGGCCGCCGCCGTAAACTGCGCAGCGTGATGTTTCGTCGCTTCGCTCGTGCCGCGTGGGCACTCGCGGCTCTCGCGACAGGACTCACCTCCCTTCCCGCCCTGGCCGACACCCCGCCGACCGTGACCGTCGCGAGCACCCTCGCGCCCGATACTCCGCTCGTCACCATCAGCGACCCCGACGGTCTACGCGCCGCCGACGGACCCGAGCTCCTCGTGCGAACAACGACCCCCGACGGAAAGACTCGCTTGTCGGTAGAGACCAAGTGGACGGCGGTGAACGACACGACGATTGTCGCCACGATGCGCCGCAGCGCCTTCGAGGGTCGCAACGGTTCCGCCGTTCCACAGTTCATCCCAACGCTCACTTATCTCGTGCGCAGTCGTAACGACAAGTTCGCCATCGCGGTACCCGCGACCACGGTGACGGCGGTGGGATCACTACGGTGGCTCCAACAGCTCCTCGCCCAGGCGAACTACCTGCCCTACACCTACGTACCGACGGCGTCGTTCGTGAGCCCCGCCGCAACACCCGTGGAGGGCATCTTCGTCAAGCGATTCGACAAACTGCCGAGCACCCTGTACGCACTGTGGCAGGCAGGGGCACCCAACGTCATTACCAAGGGTGCCGTCATGAAACTGCAAGACGAGCACCACGCGGAGCCGACCGGCATCGTGACGGCATACGTGTGGAAGACGGTGATGATGAAAGTCAATGCCGGCAAGGGGGCTCTCTCGTCGTATAACTACGTCGACGTGAACTCCGCGCTTCCCCAAACGTTGACGCTCTACCAGAACGGTCGCGTCAAGTCGATCCTCCGCGTCAATCTCGGCATTCCGGTCGCCCCGACACAGCTCCAGACCGATCCCGTCTACTTGCGTCTCGAGTCACAGACGATGACGGGACTCAACCCCGACGGCACGCGGTACGTGGATCCCGGAGTGCCGTGGATTAGCTACTTCAACGGCGGAGAGGCCCTCCACGGGTTTCTTCGACCCAGCTACGGTTCACCGCAGAGTCTCGGGTGCGTAGAACTGTCGTTCGACAACGCCAAGAAGATCTGGCCCTACACCCCCATCGGCACGCTCGTCACCGTTCGATGACCGAGTGGAGAGTCAAGCGCTCGCACCGGCGGCGCGCGGCGTCCCTCGCTCGACTGGGACATGCTCTCATCAGCGCCGGCCTCGTCGTTCTCCTCTTTGGTGGCTACCAACTCGTCGTCACCGACACGTTGCAGCGCTCGACGCAGACGCAACTCACCACCGAGGTCCGGCGCATCCTGCCGAGTGGTTCGGCCCCCCGCGTGCTCGGCACCGCGACACCACTGCCCCGCAGTGTGGATCCCGGCGAAGGACACTGGGTGGGGGTCCTCTCAATTCCCGCCATCAAACTCCAACAAGTCATCGTGAACGGCACGACCGTCAATGACCTCCGACTCGGACCGGGTCACTACCTGGGCACCCCCATGCCGGGCGAGGCCGGCAACGTCGCCATCGCGGGACACCGCACCACGTGGGGTCGACCCTTTCGCAATCTCGATCACTTAAAGAGAGGCGACCAGATTGTGATCGCCACGCCCCGGGCCGATGTGCTCTATCGCGTCGCGTGGCAACGCGTCGTCGCCCCGACCGATCTCTCGGTCATCGGACCAACGGGGACCAACTCCCTCACCCTCACGACGTGTCACCCGGCGTACTCCGCGGCGCAGCGGTTAGTCGTTCGCGCCGAACTCGTGGCCGTCGGCCACGTCCGTCGCACCCCCGTGAGTGTCACGGAGACCCAGAGTCGCACGATCACCTCCGACGTTCCCCGTCCTTCGGCGTGGCACATCGTGATCTGGGGTTCGCTCGCCCTCGCCGTCTACCTCCTCACGTGGCGGTTCATCCGACGCACGCGTCGGCGGGCTCTCGTCATCGTTGCGGGCCTACTCGTCGGCACACCCCTTCTCCTCGCCCTCTTCAACGCCATCTCGTGGCAACTTCCCGCGGGGTACTGAGATGGATCGCGCGGACCTCGCCCATCGGTATCGACACATCCTCGCCCCCGAAGACCGCGCCCGACTCCCTCTCTACGCCGCCCTCGTGGACGAACTCGCCACTCGTGACGTGGCGCTCGAGCTACTCGATGACGCGCTAGAGCGTCACCAGAACCCCACTCTCATCCTCGCCATCGCCCACTTCCTCGCACTCGAAGGTCATCCCACGCTCGGCCCCCTCTACGAAGCGGTGCGGCAGGGTGTCGCCGTCGCACCCGCCACGTTCGCATCCTCGGTCTGCGACGTTCTCGAGAACGACCCGGAGGCCTTTCGTCGCGAACTGCATCGCTCCACCCAAACCAACGAACCCAACCGCTCGGCGGTGCTCTCGAAGGTGATTGCCGACGTGGCCGCCACGCACCGATGGTCCACCATCACCTTGATTGACGTCGGCTGTTCGATGGGCTTGAACCTCTTTCCCGATCTCGTCACCGTGAGGGCCGTCGACGACGGTCGCGACGCCACGCTCGTCACCGAATGTCGATCGGGTGACGAACAGCCGACGCCGGTGCCCCGCGTCGCACGTCGTATCGGCATCGACATTCAACCGTTGTCGATTCACCGC
>JAGWWX010000101.1 GCA_018970215.1 Acidobacteriota bacterium
GGGGGACAGCGCTTGATCGATATCTTCGCCCAACTCCCACGTGGTGACGTGCGACTGGCCGTGGCGGGACACCTCTACACCGCGGCCGATATGCGCGCGTGTCTCGAGGCCGGCGCCGACATCGTGGCGCTGGGCCGCGCGGCAATTACGAATCACAACGTGCCCCTTCTCGTGGCGGCGAACCCCGACTTTTCCATGCGCGAGCTACCCGTCTCCCGGGCCGTCCTCGATAGTGAAGGGCTCGGGGAGAGCTTTATCAACTACATGGCGGGCTGGAAGGGTTTCGTCGAGGAGTAGCCACAAGTGACCGCGTGGGCCACGGCGAAAACCGATCCCACCGTTCGCCGTAATATGACGTTGTGTCAGTGCCCTCCACGCGGTCGATAACGGAGTTCCTGCCACTCTTCGATGGTCCCGACGCACCGTTTTTACTGGACGTGCGTGAACCGGATGAGTTCGCCGAGTGGGCGATTCCGGGTGCGATCAACATTCCTTTAGGTCAACTACCGCAACGCACGGCCGACGTTCCATCGGATCGTTCCATTGTGGTGATCTGCGCGAAGGGGTCTCGGGCGATGTCGGGGGCCACACTCCTCCAGGACCAGGGTTTTGATGCGGTCGTCATGGAAGGCGGGATGAGTCAGTGGGGGGCCACCTACGACGAGGTGACCGTCACACTCGGCGGCGCGACGGTGACGCAAGTACGCCGTCGAGGCAAGGGATGCCTCTCGTACGTCATTGCCGCCGGTGATCGCGCGGTTGTGATTGACCCATCACTCGACGCAGATCGCTACGTCGCAATCGCACGGGCCAGCGGTGCGAACATTACCCACATCTTTGACACGCACCTGCACGCCGATCACGTCAGTGGTGGTCGACGCTTACGCGAGCTCACGGGCGCCACGTTGATGTTGAACTCATCTGACCCCTTTCACTACGACTACACGCCCGTGACGGACGGCATCCGTATTGAGTTGGCGGAGGGAGTCCACGTTCAGGTCGAAGCGCTGCGCGCACCAGGTCATACCGAAGGCTCCACCGTCTATCGACTCGGTGACGCCGCCCTCTTCACCGGCGACACCTTATTTTTAGAGAGCGTGGGGCGACCGGACCTCGCCGATCAAGCCGAACCCTTCGCGCGGGCGCTGTATCGCACGCTGCACGAGCGCGTGTTGCCACTCGCCGACGACATCTTGGTTCTTCCGGCCCACTGGGGCCAGGACGTGCCCGTCCGATTCGGCGAGCTGTTAACGAAGCGACTCGGCGAACTTCGCCCCGTGCTCCCCGCCCTCGCCCTGCCGGAAGAGGAGTTTGTCGCGTGGGCGGTTCGCTCCGTCACCGACCGTCCGCCGAACTATCTCGACATCGTTCGCTATAACTCTGGCGACCTGGAGTTGACGTTGGAAGAGATTCACGAGAAAGAGCTCGGACCGAACCGTTGCGCCATCGCGTAGCGCACGGGGCGACCCTTGTCGCTCGATTCTGATTTTCACTAGGTCCTCTTGGCCGGCACCGCGGCCGCCGTGGTCCGGCGGGGCGTCGGGTGTTCCGAACTAGGGTTTCTCGCAGAACTCGAGGGGGACTGCGTGAAGATCTCAACAATGCTCAACTACGCCGGCGGCTTCAAGGAAGCGGCGGCCGATGTCGTGGCGATGGAAAAAGAAGGACTCGACATCGTGTGGGTTCCCGAGGCCTACGGCTACGACGGGGTATCCCAGATGGGCTATCTCGCCGCGGTCACGAACACCGTCGAGATCGGCGCGGCCATTTTGCCGATCTACACCCGCACCCCCACGTTGATCGCCATGACGGCCGGGGGACTGGACTTTTTGAGCGACGGACGTTTCCACTTGGGTCTCGGTGCGTCGGGCCCCCAGGTCATTGAGGGATTCCACGGTGTTCCCTACACCAATCCACTCGGCCGTACGCGAGAGATCATCGAGATATGTCGTGAAGTGTGGCGTCGCGAGAAGCCCCTCGAATACCACGGGAAGAACTACACGTTGCCGTTGCCGGCCGATCAGGGCACGGGACTCGGCAAGGCCCTCAAGATCATTACGCACCCCCTGCGCGCGGAGATTCCCGTGTGGATTGCGTCGCTCGGGAATAAAAACGTGGAACTCACGGCCGAGATCGCTGACGGTTGGATTCCCATTCTCTTTATCCCCGAACACGCGAAGAAGGTGTGGGGCGATCCCCTCGCCGCCGGCACCGCGAAGCGTGACCCCCAGTTGGGTGAGCTCATGGTGAAGGCCGGTGGCCTTCTCGCGATTGGCGAAGGTGACGACATTGTGAAACTGCGCAACATTCAGCGCTCGATGATTGCGCTCTACGTGGGCGGCATGGGGGCGAAGGGTAAGAACTTCTACAACGAACTCGCCGTTCGCTACGGCTTCGAAAAAGAAGCCGAGATTATTCAGGACCTCTACTTGGATGGCAAGAAGCGCGAGGCCGAAGCGGCCGTGCCGGAGGAGTTCTTAGAGCTCACGACGTTGATTGGCCCAAAGAGCTACGTCGCCGAGCGTGTTGCCGCGTTCAAAGAGGCCGGCGTGACACACCTTGACGTGCATCCCTTGCCACAG
>JAGWWX010000025.1 GCA_018970215.1 Acidobacteriota bacterium
CGTAGCACGACCAAAATTCGCCGTCCGCTGAGTCGTAAGGTTGACTCACGACCTATGCGGCATCCTCTCTCGTCACGCCATCGTCCGTACGGGCTTGGTCTCGCACTCGCCGTACTCGTGTTGCTCGGGGGTCTGCCTCGGGCGGTAGATGCCGCACCGCCGCGAGCAATCGTCGCCGATGGCGTCCCAGCCGACAACCTGCCTCGCGTCGCGTCGACACGCACCGTCGAGTTTCGCGTCCTGATGAAGCCGTCGCACGCCGATCAACTGGCGATACTCCTCGCTGAGCAACGCACTCCAGGCTCCCCCCTCTACCAGCGCTATCTAGCGAAGGGTGAGTTCGACCGCCTTTTTGGACCTCGTCCCGACGATATCGACGCCATTCGACAGTCCTTTGCGACCTTTGGCGTCGAGTTGCGCCGCTCGGCTAATGCCCTCGTGTGGCGAGCGCGGGGTGACGCTCGTCACGTAGAGCAGCTCTTTTCCACCACACTGCATGTCGCGGGAAGGGGTGGCGATGCCCTTCTCGTGGCCACAACACCGGTCACGCTGCCGGCGAACCTCGCCACCCACATCGCCGGTGTCGTCGGACTGTCTCGGCGCGCGCACGCCCATCACCACGTTCAGGCATTACCGCGCACGAGTAACTCGCCCCTGACGTCGTGCGCCAGCGCCAACGCCTCGAGTGGGCTCAGTGCGAGTCAACAGGCGGCGCTCTATGGCATCGACCAGATGTGGTCCACCGGTGTCCGCGGCGCGGGACACTCCATCGCCTTGTACCAACTAGCTCGTTACCGAAGCTCGGATATCGCCGCGTACTTTTCCTGTTACGGCATCTCCCCGACGGTGACGAACACCAACGTGGACGGTGGTGCCTACGGTTACGACGCCGAAGTTGCCCTCGATATCGAACAGGCCGGCGTCCTTGCTCCCGGTGCCACGCTGGCGGTCTACAGTGCTCCGAACGACGCCACGGGACCCGTAGATCTCTTCTCGCGCATCGCCGCCGATAATACGTCCGACATCGTCTCTATCTCATGGGGCATCTGCGAACTCGCCACCGACGCCAGTGCCGAAGTTGGGATCTTTCAACAGATGGCAGCACAAGGCCAAACAGTTTTCGCCGCAGCCGGCGATTCGGGATCGAGTGACTGTCAGCCCTTCGACTCGACCACGACACCGAGTGTCGACGATCCCGCCATCCAGCCCTACGTCACCGCCGTAGGGGGCACGAACGTCACGTCATTCTCACCGTTTGCCGAAGAGGTGTGGAACGACGGAGCGGGGGCGGGGGGCGGGGGCGTCAGCACCGTATTTTCTCGTCCCGCGTGGCAGAGCGCCCCGGGGATGGACAACGGATCGATGCGCGAAATCCCTGATATCTCCGTCACGGGTGATCCACGAGTGGGTTTTCCCACCCTCTATAACGGGCGGTGGGCGACCTACGGAGGAACTTCCATCGGCGCACCGATATTGTCGGCCCTCATCGCCAACGCCGCCGAGAGTTGCGGCGTCTCACGCATTGGATTTCTCAACCCCATGCTCTACGCCATGGCCACTCGTGGTGTCGGTTTCCGCGATGTCACCCGGGGATCAAATGATCTCTACGGCGTTGGTGTCTACGACGCAGCGGTTGGCTACGACATGGCGAGCGGACTCGGCAGTCCCAATCCCAC
Source organism: Acidobacteriota bacterium (assembly GCA_018970215.1). GTDB lineage: Bacteria > Actinomycetota > Acidimicrobiia > Acidimicrobiales > RAAP-2 > RAAP-2. The sequence goes on from JAGWWX010000025.1 coordinate 1,677, forward strand.
GTCATTTGCCGCGGCCCTCTGTCCTTCCCAGCCCTCGAGCTCTACCTCGGTCGTGACGTCGATATCGGCCGCGATCGATCAGATTGCCACCGTTGACATCGCCTTACGTGACGAGAGCGGCTCACTCCTCCCCACGACGATTCCGGCCGTCAGCGTCGTGCAGAGTGGTGCCACTCCCGCGGTAACCGTGCTACCCCCTGTTGCCAGTGGAACGACGCAGCGCGTCACAGTGACGACGGATCGTCCCGGCACGGCCACCGTCTCTGTCAGCGTCGGGGGCGTCCCCATCACGTCGGGCACCATCACCTTTACTCCTCCTTTTTCGAAGCGGTCAATCGGAACTCTCGTCGCCGGCCTGAACGGCGTGGGGGAACTACGTGCCTCGCTCTTGAACGGATCGGTCGTGATTGCTGCCCAGCGCACCAACCATCGGGTAGTTCTCGGATCCAGCGCCAACCCCACTCTCGTTCGTGATCTGACGTCGCTGACACGCACGCCACTCGCGTCAGCCTCGCCGGATGTTGACTGTTACCGCTCGTTATGCGCCTCGACATTTCGGTCGGGGACACGTGTAGTTGTCATTTCCAATATTTGGAGCGCACAACCCAAAGCGGTGACTCTCCCGACGACCATCTCGAATATCGGTCAACCTCGCGTGAAGATTCTCCAGAGTGGCAGCGTGGTGAGCTACGTCGCCTCCAATGGTCGACTCGTGATGACCTTTCTCAGTGATTCCGGGTCGGTGACAAGAACGAACAGTGTGGGATCGCAGCTCCGCGGGACGCCCGTCGTGGTACGGACGGCCGGTGGACGAGCGCGAGTGTTGGTCCGAAATCTCAACACGGTCCAAGCTTTTACCAACACCACGGGGTCCACCATCACGACCCGAACAGTCGGCGGAGCCGTGACCGATCCCGCGAACGGACCGTACGTGCTCAGCACGTCGCCGGAAGTTGTTGCCTTCGTGGCGAGTGGTTCTCTCGAACTCACCGACGGAACGTGGCTTGATGACGTCAGCGGTCCGGTCACCACCCTCACCGGCACGACGAGTGGACTACTCCTCACCTCTCGCGATTCGACCACCGACCTCTGGGCGCTGACGCCAACGTGGCGATCACTTGATCTCGCCAGTTCGTTGGGCGTCACGAGTTCCACTCTCAGCATCCTCGGCTCCGGATCCGTCGTCATCGTGAGTGACGGCACATCCACGTGGGCACTCTGGCGCTGACCTAGTTCGGTCGCGTGACGTTCCTAGACTTTCGCCGGATGGGTGTTCACTCACGCGCGCGGGCGCCAATTTCCCTCGTTCGACGGGTCGTTCTCGCCGTCGTTGTCCTCTGCGGGGGTCTGGTGGCGCCCCTCGTCATGTCGATGTCGGCGGTCACCACGTCCGACAGTGGTCTGCCCCTCTTTCAGTACGCCAAAACGTCGTCGACGCCGCTGCCGTGGAGTGCGAGTTCCCTCGCCGGCGCCATGAAGACCGACGTCATGGCCGGAGCGCCACGGAGCATCACCGTGGATGGCACTGTCTTTCTGACGTGGCGGAGCGTGTCGGGCCACGCAATGTCGATGCGTTTCGGAGATCCCGGCGGACCCGTCACAACCGACCTGACCTCTCTGACCGGTGGCGACACCGTGGTCGATGATCCCTGGTACTTCGTCGACGGCTACGACAATCAACACACCATTGGGACGAACGCCGATGGACACCTCGTCATGACCTCGCGCTTTGCGACACCGCCGTATCTTGACTCGCGACTTCCCGGGCGCAGTGCGAGCACGGTGACGGTGCAGCGGGATCTCACGGAAAGTGCGGGGGTGACCTACGTCAGTGCCCCCGAAGTCACCCTCGTCAACGACACGCTACGCATAGTGGGGCGAACGGCAACGAATCATCTCGTTGTCATCATTACGGACGTGAGCTGGCGTGGCCGTGCTTCGAGTGTGATTGATGTCACGTCGGCGGCGCGTGACGCGGGAATCACGAGCAGCCCAGTGTGGATGCCGTCCGGTACCGGCATCCTCGCGTCGTCACCCACCGGTTCCCTTCTCTACTACCAACTCCCCGACGCCTGCTTTGCCACGCCCGCGACGTGTTCATCCATCGCCACGACCAACCTCACGATCGCCACCGGTGCACCACTCCTCACCAGCGCCCTCAGTGTGACCGCAACCGCGACAGGTGTCGCAGTGGTGGGGCTGACCGCGGCGGGCAGTGCGGTTGTCATCTCCGGGACATCGACGGGCGCAAGTTATTCCTGGGTCGACACCAACCTCACATCCGCCTCCGGGGCGCCCGCGTTCACGGGACGTCCCTTCATCGCTGTCGCGGGCTCGGTAGTGACGGTGGCCGGGACCGCGGCCAATTGGAACGACCTCTTCGCTATCTCGAACGACGGTGTCGGCGGAGCGTGGGTCGACGTGGACGTCTCGGCCACGGGGGGTAGCGCGGCACGAACCGTCGGAGGCGGCATTACCGGCGCCCTCGTGGACGGATCCTTGGTGCTCTTTGCCGGTGGCGTCAACTCACCCGCGCCGACGGGCACCGGGGTGTACGCCATCCCCGAAACCAAAAACACCGCGGCCATCGTCGACAAGTGGCCCAGCATCGGGATCACGGGAGCTCTCGGAACGTCTGGTTCACCGTGGGTCGCGACCAAGACGTCACTCACTCAGATTCGCTACTCACAGGACTTCTTGGTTGGCAAGGCGATTGCCGAGAGCCACGTTCGCACGACGTGGCTCTCCTTCTGGACGGTATCGGGGCCCGCCCGGGGTGAACCTGTTGACGTCCCGTCGTACTACAAACACGGATACGTCGCGGGTAAAGCGGTCGCCACGCAAATCGGTACCTATCGCTCTCTGGGATTGGGTTTGAAGCCCGACTGGGTCATTATTGATCCCGAGGGATATCCGGACTACCACTCCTGTCTTGACGGCACGAACACACTCGCACCGTGGTGCCCCCCTTGGAACCCCAAACTCTGGGCCGCCTACGCGAACGGCTGGGCCGCCGGACTCGAAGAGATTGACGACTCCCTCCACGCAGGAATCTATGCATCCCAAAACGAATACAAAAACGGCGGCCTGGCAGCGCTGAGCATGCCGGTATTCGTCGCCGTTGCCTTTAAGTGGTTCTCAACGAGCGCCTCGTCGGCGATTCCTCTAGGTGCCACCAGCGTGCAGGTCGCATCGAGCGCCGGCCTCTACGCGAATCAGAAGTTTTATATTCGTGACGCGGCCGGTCCCGAGTTCCTGCAGATTGCACCGTCGTACAACGGCACCTCCCTCACCGTTCCCTTAACCTCGGCGACCAAACGCGCCCACGTCAAAGGTGTCGTCGTTAATGGCATCACACCCCCGTTGCGACTGTCCACCACCGTGGGCAACAACATCATTGGATTCACGGCATTCGGCTCGTCGAACGCCTGCCTCGCAGTACCGTGGCAGATTGCCCTCTTCAATCAGGCGCCGTGGAGCGGTCTCTATAACACCTTGCAGTTTGATGGTGGGGTTTACTGTCGCCCGAGCGGAACGTAAGGTGGCGATATGAGCGAATCACCGAAGCTGTCCGCGGCCGATATCAAAGATGCACTCCGCCAGATCACGGCACCCGTGATTGACAGCGTGGAGACCAAACTCAATCAACAGATTGCCGAACGGGTCACCTCGGTACTCAACGAGACCATCGAACAACGGCTCGTCGTACTGGAGAGAGCTGTCGCGGATTTAGACCGCGCCGTTCGAGCCCTCGAGGAGCGCTGACACCTCGTCGGGAGCACCCACAATCAATGTGTGCTTGGGGCGTGCGGGGACGCGCGTGCCGACCATGATCCCGCCCGTCAGGTTAAGTGGGTCACACGCCGAAATCTCGAGGTTCTCCACACGAGACGCCGACATCAGTAGTGCCAATGCGTCACGGGTCGCGTACTGCTCACCGCGCAAGCCCGTGACAAATCGGCCGCCGACAACTCGACCTTGGGCTTCAAATTTACGTAGTGCACGTACAACGTAGAGCCAGGGAACCGAGACGTCTTCTGCGTCGTAGAGCTCGTACGCGACGACGCCCCATCGCGCCAGCATCTGTTCGGCGAGAAATTCACCAAAATCCTCGAGAGCGAGTCGATCCACGTCGTCCCATTCCGTAGGAAGAGCCATCCAACGGCCTTCTCCCACCCCCGCGGCGAGGCTCGAACGTTGCCGTCCGCGGGCGTGACGCCGAGAACCTCCCGCGATCCTTCCACTCAGTAGATTCCGCACCGCATGAAATGAATCCGCGTGGACGAGTCCGCGGGCGACGAGATCCCATAGCCCGTCGTTGATGTCATCGGGTAGACGAGACACCCAGCGACTGAGGTCAGCACGGAACTGCGCACCGCGCGCGGTGAAGACCTCCAGTACGTCTGCGGAAGAGCCCGTCGCGGGCACGGAGGTCTCGCGGCGGTGCCGAGCGATCCGCAGAAGGGTCCAAAAATCTTCTCGATCAGCAAACGTGATGGGAGTAGCACCCGACGGAGTCGAGGCGCCACGCTGATTCTCGTCAGACGTGGCCTTTGGCGTCAACCGCGCCCACGTCACATCGCCAGCGAGACAGAGTTCGTCGAGCCATTCGGGTTGATAGTCCTTAATGCGACTCGGGAAAATTTTGCTTTCCCATTCCCCCGCAGCAATCTCAACGCCCTGTAACTGCGTGATGACGTCGAGAAGACCGTCACGACCTTCGAGTTGACTTCCCGGTGCCACGTGCTGGTAGTGAAGGAGGAAATTTAAGAACTGTTCAAGCGACACAGTGGGTTGGCGGCGGCGCTCACGCGCCGCAGCACGACGCTGAAGCCTCTGATAGAGGTCCCGCGTTGTCCAGAGTCCGTCGGGCAGTGCGACGGCAAAACCAAGAGACTCTAAGCGGGCGAGCGCAGTTGCGGCTCGCAGTTCCGAAAGCGGCGCTCCGCGTAAGGGACCAGAACCAATCACTCCCTCGCCCACCAAGGTGGTGATTGTTGCGGGCCCCGCCGCGTCAAGGTGCGCCGTAATCAAAATGGCCGCAGCTTCATCATCGAGCTGCAGTTCATCTACGACGAAGGGGCGGGTGGCACTAATCCACGTCTCGTCGACGATGAGAGCTCGACCTTCGGCGACTAACTCATCAAAAAAGTGTTGCCATTCTTCAACGGGTCGAATGGCAAAGTACGAGTGGAGAAAGTCGGCCAGTTCATGGCGATCACGAATACGAGGGGCGACTGAAGCAACCACTTCGGCAACGAGCTCGGGATCGAGTGCGTGACGCATCGTTCGCTCGGGAAGACCGTCGGCGCCGAGCGCCGGTAGCGTACGGTCGAGCGAGACAGCCCGGCTGCGACGCTCTTCGAGAGGAGCGTCATCAAGGAAGGTATAGGGCCGCCCCGTGAGGATTCCTTGCGCCAAGGGTGAGGGCGTGGCCGTATCAACACCAACAATTTCAACCTCACCACTATCGACCTGCGCGAGTAGTTCTTCTAAGCGTGATACGTCCAAAGGTTCGAAGAAGACGTCTCTTAACGTCTGATCTACGAGGACGTGATCAGGAATAGAAATTGGTCCAGCGGGTGCATTCTCCTGGCACGCGGCGAGGCTCGGCCACACCGCCGCCATGAGGTCGTCGGCGTCCATGCGTATCCACTGAATGGGACGCCGGGCACCACTTACGGTTCGACTAATCACGAGGGACCGAACCGCGTTCCAGCGCCATCGTGTTTTCAACATGGGGAGTGGCAAGACGGCCTGCTGCAGAACACTACGGACAGTCTGAGCTCGAACCATCGGCATGATTGTTGAGAGCTCCATGGAATGGTGGGGACCCAGGGCAATAGTGATGGCGTCATCATCGGCAGCGGCTTGAAGCTCAAAATCAAACGTGACGCAAAACTTCTTTCTCAAGGCGAGGCCCATTGCTCGATTCACACGAGCCCCAAAAGGGGTATGGAATACGAGTTGTGTGGAGCCGGTTTCATCAAAGAATCGTTCGATCACGATCCGACGCTGGGACGGCAAAACACCGAGTGTGTCGAGCGACAGCGAGAGGAACGTCACCAGTTGCTGTGCCGCTTCTCCCGATACGCCCGGGATAGACACCAAGCGTTGTTTCGCCGCAACAACATCACGTACAGCGAGTGGATCGGCGAGGTCGTCGTAGAGACGGCTCACGGCGTATGACAGCTCCCACGTGCGAGCGGGAGATTCACCAAACCAAAAGGGCACCGAGGGTTCCGCGCCTTCGGCATCCACCACTCGGACAGATGACTGTTCCACTCGTACCACACGCCACGCGTGGGTGCCTAAGAGAAAAACGTCGCCGACCGACGATTCAATTGCAAAATCTTCCGAAAGTTGACCGACCACCGTGTTGTCAGGATCAACAATCACGTTGTAGTCGCCGAGGTCGGGAATCGTCCCCCCGTTCATAATTGCTGCGTGTTTTGCTGACCGTCGTGGGCGAATCAGCTGATGAATGGGATCAAGTGAGAGCTGTTGCCCTCGTTGACCACGGCCCGTGAATACCCCGCGACTGATGAACTCGAGAGCTTCATCGAAGCGTGGGCGGGTGAGATCACGGTAGGGATAAGCCCGCCGCACCATCTCGAAAAGTTCGTCAGGGCTATCGTCAGGACGCGTTGATACTTCAGCAACAATCTGCTGCATTAAGACATCGATGGGCTCCTGGGGAATGTGGAGGACATCAAGTTCGCCCCGCTGCACGGCGTCGAGTAGCGCTACTGCTTCTACGAGTTCGTGTCGACTCAAAGGGAAGAGGCGTGCAGTGGGTACTCCGCCCACGCGGTGATTAGCCCGTCCGGCCCGCTGCAAAAAGGTTGAAATTGCCCGAGGCGAACCCACTTGCACCACCAGATCAACGGGCCCAATATCAATCCCGAGTTCCAGTGACGCCGTCGCAACGAGAGCTCGAAGTTGTCCATTACGTAACTTGGACTCAATGAGATGTCGGCGCTCATGGCTCATCGAGCCGTGGTGGGCTGCCACGCTTTGATCTGCGTCTCCGACCAACGCCGACTCCGTGAGGACATCGGCCAGTTCGTGAGCCAGTCGCTCGGCCAGACGACGGCTCTGAACGAAAATCAAAGTAGTCGTGTGAGTTGCCACCAAACCGGCGAGCTGACTGAGCACATCATGGAACTGCTCAGTGGGCATCACTGACTCCAACTCAGTTGTCGGAAGAGCAATCGCGAAATCAACATCACGCGAGGCCACACAGTCGACAATGCGAGTGGAGCGATTAGCACCAACTCCGCTCAAGAAGTCTGCAACGAGTTCCAGTGGGCGCTGCGTCGCAGAGAGACCAATGCGCTGTGCGCGTCGGCCGTTGGTCTCGACAGTAAGACGATCGAGGCGCTCGAGAGACAAGGTGAGGTGGGTGCCTCGTTTGTCGGGTGCCATGTAGTGAATTTCGTCAACAATGACGGTCTGAACATGTCGCAGTATGTTCCGGCCGTTCGGTGACGTCAAAAGTAAGTAGAAGGATTCGGGAGTTGTGACGTAGATGTGGGGCGGCTTGCGCACGTGCTGCTGCCGTTCGCTCGACGACGTGTCCCCGGTACGCACTTCGACACGAAGTGGAGGTGGCTCGTAGCCCATCTCTTTTGCCAGCGACGCTAATTCCTCTAGTGGTTGTTGCAGATTATGTCGAATGTCTGTCGCCAGCGCTTTCAGCGGCGATAAATACACGATGCTGGGGCCGGCCGGTTGGGCGTCAGGCGGAGCGACAAAGAAGTTGTTAATCCCGACCATGAATGCGGTCAGAGTTTTTCCCGAACCCGTTGGCGCGGCGACTAAGACATCGTCGCCCGACGCAATGTGGGGCCAGGCGTCTCGCTGAGGGGCAGTGGGGCCAGCCGGGAAACGCTTTTCAAACCACGCTGCGACAACCGGATGGAAGTCCAAGATGTGGTCGGTCATTCCTCTAGTGAACCACCATCCTGTGACATCCGGCGCCGACGATCTTGCCGAACGGCCCATCGCACCGTGGCGACGGCCCAAGCAGCCAGAACCACAACAAATATCGAGAAAACTAACCAAAACGACTGCATAATGCCACCCTAGACGTGTCATAGTCCTTTGTCACAGTTGTTCCATGGAGACGACCCTGGTCACAATGGCAGACATTCTCCGCGACGGACGTACACGACGCACTTCGCCACTTCCTGACGTCAGTGGCATCCGCGCTCACCTCCTTGATGGCATCTACGCGGTCATCGGGGGGCGTCCTGTCGACCAACCCGTGGTCGTGCGTGCCAGCTCTTTTCGACAGGCAGACACCGCGGCGTACACCCCGTACGGTCGTATGCGCGGCGCGTTGCTAACGCAAACACTTCGACTTTTCCTGGTGAATTTCTCGTCGCGCGATCCCTTCGCGAGTGCAGTCGCAGCCTGGCGAGCGAGCGAAGGGGCGAGCGAGCTCGTCGACTACTTCGATGCAATTGACGATGATGAGCGAGCGAGACTCGCCACCGATGTTGCGGCACACAGCGTTACCTTGACCCAACGTGTGGGTCAACTGCCCGCAACATGGCGGCCACGGACTGCAGTGCGCACCCGACTACGACTTGGCGGTGTTGTCGAACTCCGAGATCACGTCGATTTAATGGTCGGTTCGGTAACCACTGGCAGCGGTGTTGCCGTAGTCGACTTAACAACTTCGCCCTTAGACGAATCACTCGAACGAGCGTTGCGGTATCACGCACTTGTGGAGTCACTTCGTACGTCACGTCCGCCCACTTTTGTCGCCGCGCTGTCGACCGCTTCGGGCGACATGTGGCGTTGCGAGGTCGATGACGAACTATTACTTCGAGGAGTTGCGGACTTGATCGCCGTACTTTCTTCACGAGAGGAGCAGCAGTGACTTACGTACAGCGGAGCATCTCCTCACTCGACCTATCCAACCTTGTGACATGCGAGGACGATTCATTCGTCATCAGTGATGAGCAACGTGTATCACTCGCTACGAGATTTCGTAGCATCCCCACAACCCACCGCTTACGGGCCGACGCATGGATGGTGGAACGACGAGGTAACACTGGACGGCAATTTGCGTGGAGTCCGGTAACGGCGCGGCGCACCATCGGCAACGCGGCGCTACGCCGGGGCGGCGAGGTGAGTTCCCTACTCAGCGCTATTCACGATGTAGTTGACGAACACCTCTTTCGAGCCGCCAAAGGGTATGCGCGTCACGGAACACTCGGACATTGGCTGGCCCAGCAAACAAGTCCCGTTCTCGCCATCGTGACGGCCGAGGCGATGACATGGGGGACGACGGCCCTTGAAACTTTGGAGAGTTTCGGTACACCATTCTCCATCGCCCACTCCGATGCCTACTACGACGTCGCCGGAGCTCGAACTTCCCTGCGCGGTCGGCGCGATGCCCTCATCGCCACGAAAAATGGGCGAATTGTCGTCCGTCTTCGCACCGGCATCCCTTCACCGACCGCCGTCGCCGGGCTTCGGGCCGACCTCACCATTGACGCATTCGCCAACGTCGAGGGATGTGCCGCCCAACGAATAGTTGGCGTGTGGCCCGATGCGGGAATTGCATTGGCTGTCGACGGTGGCGAATCGGTGATCCGTGCGGGAGCACGCGATCTACTTCGCGTCGCCATAACTCAGTTTCGCCAACACTCCAGCGTGGCGGCATAGTCGAGATTGAACGCCACGCCAACTAGCGTGGTGTAGTTATGGCCCGCCAAAATAATCTGCGCAACATTGCGATCATTGCCCACGTTGACCACGGAAAGACCACGCTGGTTGACGCCATGCTGCGTCAAACGGGTGCCTTCGGTGCACATCAGGAAGTCACCGATCGAGTCATGGATTCCGGAGACCTCGAGCGTGAAAAAGGCATCACGATTCTCGCCAAGAATACGGCGGTGCGATATCACGGAACGACCATCAACATCATCGACACTCCAGGTCACGCCGATTTCGGGGGAGAAGTCGAGCGAGGTCTCGCCATGGTCGACGGCGTGGTGCTGTTAGTTGATGCCGCTGAGGGGCCTTTGCCGCAGACACGTTTTGTCTTACGCAAAACTCTCGAAAAGCGTCTCCCCGTCATTCTCTGCATCAATAAGGTTGACCGACCTGACGCTCGAGTGGCCGAAGTCGTACACGAAGTTGAAGAACTCTTTTTAGACCTCGACGCCGACGAAGAACAGATCATGTTTCCCGTTCTCTATGCCTCCGCCAAGCAAGGCTGGGCCTCGCTCTCGGCCGATGAGGAAACTTCCGACCTGTCCGCGCTCTTTGCGACCATTTTGGAACACATGCCCGCGCCCGAGTTTGACCCGGAGGCGGGACTGCAGGCCCTCGTGTGCAACCTTGACGCCTCGCCCTACTTGGGCCGATTGGCCCTCTGTCGAGTCGTCAACGGCAATCTAGAACGGGGCGCTCGGGTGGCGTGGTGCCGTATTGACGGGACCGTTGAACACGCTCGCATCACCGAACTCTTCATTACCGAAGCCCTTGAACGTACACCGGCCGCTTCGGCGGGACCAGGCGACATCGTCGCCGTTGCGGGTTTTGAGGACATCACCATCGGTGAAACCCTTGCGGATCCTGAAAATCCCGTGGCCTTAACCCCCTTGACCGTCGACGAGCCGAGCCTGTCAATGACCATCGGTATAAACACGTCGCCGCTTGCCGGAACAGAAGGGAAGATGCTGACGGCTCGCATGGTGAAAGATCGACTTGATAAAGAGCTGATTGGCAATGTCTCAATTCGCGTTCTACCCACAGAGCGACCCGACGCGTGGGAAGTTCAAGGTCGTGGCGAGCTCCAACTCGCGGTGCTGATTGAGACCATGCGGCGAGAGGGTTTCGAACTCACAGTCGGGAAACCTCAAGTGGTTACTCGAACCATCGATGGCAAACTCCACGAGCCAATGGAGCGGGTCACGATCGATACCCCTGACGAGTTCGTCGGCAACATTACGTCTCTCCTCAGCCAACGTAAAGGTGCCATGTTGGACATGGTGAACCACGGAACCGGCTGGGTCCGCATGGAGTGGCGCATTCCCGCCCGTGGACTGGTAGGAATGCGAACGGACTTTCTCACCGAGACTCGCGGTGCCGGCATGATGCACCACATCTTTGATGGATACGCCCCATGGTTCGGAGATATTCGGCATCGACAAAATGGAGTCCTGGTCGCTGACCGCCGGGGCGTCACTACGACGCATGCCCTCATTGACCTCGAAGCACGTGGTGTCCTATTCGTGGGCGCTGCCGTCGATGTGTACGAAGGAATGATCATCGGACAAAATGCACGTGCCGATGAGATGAACGTCAACCCGACAAAAGAAAAGAAGCTCACGAATATGCGGGCTTCGGGTTCCGACAATACCGAGCGTCAGACTCCGCCAACGATTTTGAGCTTGGAACAGGCGCTTGAGTTCATCTCTGACGACGAAGCCGTCGAAGTCACTCCGAAGTCCATTCGGTTGCGTAAAGTCGAATTGAATCAAGCAACGCGACACCGCACTTCAAAAAACGCCGCTAAGAACTAATTGGCTCTCAGGGCCACGTTGACCGCCGACTACATTGTTAGACGGAGGGATGGCAGAGCGGACGAATGCACCGGTCTTGAAAACCGGCGTGGGGCGACTCACCGTGGGTTCAAATCCCACTCCCTCCGCCACCGTGATGGCACTGCCGTAGCACCGTAGGCTTGCCTTCCAGCGAACAGCGACTGATTCTGGAAGGCAAGCCATGCTGCGCATCATCTCCGACACGATGCCGGTATCACATCTCGTAGCTCTCATGGCCATTAGTGCATTTGCCGCGTGGCTACAGGGGATTACTGGATTCGGTTACGCGCTGGTCGCAGTGCCATCGGTGTCTCTTGTCATCGCACCAAGTGACGCCGTGATCACCGTCTTCCTTGATTCATTCTTCATCAGCTTGATAATGGTGAGTGCTGATCGCCAAGCCGTCCAATGGTTTGACACCTGGCGCCTTTCCGTCGCAGCTATCGCCACAATGCCCCTAGGGGTCGTGATTCTGGTGTACGTGAGTGGCCGTTCGTTACAGCTTTTTCTGGCCGTTGTCACCGCACTGGTCGCGTTCGGCGGACTGCGGCACGTTCATCGAACCAAACCGTGGGAAATTCGCTGGTGGCACCCATGGGTAGCGGGGGCGGCGTGCGGAATGCTCACAACATCGATTTCTACTAACGGTCCGCCACTCGTGGCCTACCTACAACGTCGTGCAATGTCAACGCACGAATATCGATCGACGCTATCTGCCGTCTTTACGATTACCAATGTGGCTGCACTGACCGTATTCATCGTTTCCGGTTTGGTGACAACCACCATTCTCACGTACGCCCTAGCAGACCTACCGGCCGTCATTGTTGGGTACCTATTCGCCCGAAGGACGTCACCGCGGATTCACGCGGATGTCTTTCTCCGGATGACCAACATCCTTCTTCTTTTACTGAGCGCCCTACTGATGTGGCGGGGCCTCTCAGCCTCGAGTTAGAGAACCGAACGCACTTCGGGGAAGTGGCAGGCAACTGCGTGGCCATCAGACGTTGTCGTCAGAGGCGGCTGCTCGCTAGCGCACAACTCCGTCGCCTTCCAGCAACGCGTGCGGAAGCGGCATCCACTGGGCGGATTCGTCGGGCTAGGAACGTCGCCCTCGAGCACAATGCGCTGGCGATTGCGTTCACGAGTGGGGTCCGGAAGCGGGGCTGCGGACAAGAGAGCTTGCGTGTAAGGGTGTTGCGGCGCGTTAAAGACCGTCTTCTTGTCACCCACTTCTACAATTCGCCCGAGATACATGACGGCGACGCGGTTGGAAACGTGCCGGACGACGGAGAGGTCGTGCGAAATCATCAGGTACGAAATGCCTAACGATGCTTGCAACTCATCAAGCAGGTTGATGATTCCCGACTGAATCGAAACATCCAATGCGGACACTGGCTCGTCCAACAACACGAGCTGTGGTCGGAGAATCAACGCACGAGCAATCCCAATTCGCTGGCGCTGTCCACCAGAAAACTCGTTGGGATAGCGGTTGGCGGCGATGGGATCAAGACCCACGAGACGAAGGGTCTCGGCAATCAGATCAGAACCCGCTGACTTATCCCACTTGCCGTGAATCACCAGCGGTTCCGCCAGGATTGTCCCGACGGTCATTTTCGGATCGAGAGACGCAAAAGGATCTTGAAACACAATCTGTAGGTTCTGGCGAAATGGCTTCATCTTCTTGCGAGAAAGTCCCACCATCTCGTCGCCGTTGAATTTGATGGAGCCCGACGTTGGCTTTACGAGCTGAAGGATGGAGCGGGCAACGGTGGTCTTGCCGCAGCCTGATTCTCCAACCAAGCTGAGGGTCTCGCCCGAAAAGACATCAAACGTCGCACCACACACGGCGTGGACGGTGCTCGTACCATCTTTGGCCACCCGACGGCGCTTTTCAAAGTGCACCACGAGGTCGTTTACGGCCAGCAGTGGAGTGGTGTTCGACTGAATCGAACTCTGCGTCACCTGCTGTGTCTCCATACTCACTTCACCTCAGATTCAAGAAACATTGATGCAACGGGCGCCTTGCTCACGTCGTCGCGGAAGTGACACGCCGAATACTGTTCGCGTTCGGTATTGGTCGTCACTCGCTGCAGTGTCGGTTCTTCGCGTAGACAGATGTCTTGAGCCATTGGACAGCGCGATGCGAACGGACAACCAACCAGTTCACCGACCATTGTCAAGGGGTTCCCTGGGATTTGGCGAAGAGGACCATCGGAGTCTTCGGTCGGACTCGGTATTGATCCCAAAAGTCCATGAGTGTAGGGCATTGAGGGGCGATAGAAAAGATCGTCAACGTGAGCAAACTCAACAATTCGTCCGGCGTACATCACGATGACACGTTGTGCCAAGCCGGCAATGACACCAAGGTCGTGCGTTACCAAGATCAGCGCTGCGTGAGTCTCGTCCAACGCCCGCTGCAACGTTTGAAGCACCTGCGCCTGGACCGTGACATCGAGCGCCGTCGTCGGTTCGTCAGCGAGCATAATTTTCGGGTTATTGGCCATGGCGATAGCGATTACCGCACGCTGGCGCATGCCCCCCGAAAACTCGTGAGGGAAGTTATCTAAGGCCTCATCAGGACGTGGAATTCCTGACAGGGAGAGAAGTCGGACTGCTTCCGCACGCGCCTCCTCTTTGGACATTTCACGGTGCGCGAGAAGTGCCTCAGTGATCTGTGCACCAATCGTGTAGACCGGATT
>JAGWWX010000026.1 GCA_018970215.1 Acidobacteriota bacterium
CTACTCATGAACATCGCGGGATTTATCTTGTTCGGCTCCATCGTGGGAGTAATGGGCGACCTGCTCTCGCGACACGTGATGGAGACCTTGGACGACGACTCTCCGCACTAGTGCGCGAGGAGTGAACGAATGGCCGCCTCGGTCTCGGCCGTCTCGCTCGGTGAAAGTCCCGTCACCGTGACGTGCCCCAACTTTCGGCCCGGCCGAAACGATTTGCCGTAGTGGTGGACGTACACGCCACGTAGTTCAGCTAGGTCGTTCCACGGCGGCTCATGTGATCCTCCGACGATGTTCACCATGAGCGAGAGGGGCGCAGCGAGAGCGGTGCTGCCAAGTGAGAGACCGGCGACGGCTCGGAGATGATTTTCAAACTGGCTGGTGACGGCACCTTCGATGCTCCAGTGCCCGGAATTGTGAGGACGAGTGGCAACTTCATTCACGACGAGTCCGGTCTCGGTGACGAACAATTCGATAGCGAGAACCCCCACGGCCCGAACGCAGTCGGCGACGCGCAGGGCGAGTTCCGTCGCCGCTGTCTGCAACGACGTGGGGAGTTGACTCGGGACGGTTACCGACACGCACATGCCATCACGCTGCTCGGTATCGACAGGTGGATACACCACTCGCACGCCATCGTGCCCCGTGACCACACTGACCGCGAGTTCGCTGCGTAGTTCGAGAAACTCTTCGAGGACCACCGCGGAGCTCGTCAGCACCTCGCGAATGTCGTTGCGGGGATCGCCGTGCACCACTCGCACGCCGCGACCGTCGTAGCCACCCTTCGCCGCCTTCACGACCGTTGTTGCGCGCCCGTCGACGAAGTCACTGATGACAGCTTCGTCGTACGCGTCAAGGACGATGAAGGCCGGCACCGGAAGGCCCGCCCGCGAGAACTCGCGTCGTTGGTGGGCCTTATCCTGCGCAAACGTCAGGGCCTCGGCGGAGGGTGCCACCACCACCGCGTCACTACGTAGCGCGTCAAGGGCGACGAGCTCATGGTCAACGGTCACCGCATCCACGCGAGAGATGAACGCGGCAACATCCTCTGGCACCAGGGCGTTACCGACGGTCACATCGTGAAACAGCCGTACGGCGGGATCGCTGGGGTTCGCGGCCAAAAGGAAGAGATCGAGAGGGAGGGTCGTGGCCGCCTCGGCCATCATGAGGGCTAGTTGCCCGCCCCCAATCACGCCTACCCGCGTCCGCCCCGGCGGTTGGGTAGTCTTCGGCACGACCAAACGCTACCGGTCGACCAAGGAGAACTCTCGTGCGTATTGCTATTGGCCTCGAAACAGACGGTTCTATCGACCAAGTACTCGAAAGGGCCCATCACCTCCACGACCTCGGATTCCGATCGGTGTGGTCGTCGCAGATATTCGGTCCCGATACGTTGACGGCGATTGCCGTGGTGGGTCGCGAACTGCGTGACATGGACTTCGGAACGGCCGTTGTTCCTATTCAGCCGCGCCACCCCGCGATGTTGGGCGCCCAGGCTCGTACGGTGCAAGACGCCATCGGCGGTCATCTGTCCTTGGGCATCGGACTCTCGCACCAGGTGGTCGTCGAAGGAATGTGGGGCATCAGTTTCGATAAGCCCGCCACCTACATGAAGGAGTACGTCGCCGCGCTCGCACCGATTTTGCGTGGCGAGGCCGCGAACGTTCACGGCGAGAAAGTCACGGCGGTAACTATGGGTACCGTCGGTCCTCGTCAGGTAACTCCGCCGAGCCTTATTCTGGCCGCACTCGGTCCGGTGATGCTCGAGCTCGCTGGACGCGAAGCCGACGGTACGTGTCTCTGGATGACGGGAGTGTCGACCATCCGAACCCACGTCGCTCCACGAATTCGTGCGGCCGCTGACGCCGCCGGGCGGCCCGCGCCCCGCGTCATCGCCGCACTGCCGATTGCGGTGACGAACGACGTCGCCGCCGCGCGCGCACGCATCAACGAGACGCTCGCGGTCTACGGCACCCTGCCGAGTTACCAAGCGATGTTGGAGAAGGAAGGCGCGAAGGAAGTCGCCGACGTTGCGGTGTTAGGTACCACGAGCGAGGTGCGCGACAAGCTCGCGGAGCTCGCGGAGGCCGGCGCGACTGAGTTTTCGGCCGCGATTATTGGCACCGATGCCGAGCGCGACGCCACGATCGAGTTGCTGCTCGAACTCAACAAGGGATAGGCGTCACGAGTGGCGGTTCCGCAGAACGTCATTGTTATTCTCTTTGACTCGCTGAATCGTCATCTCATTGGCCCCTACGGTTCAACTGAGTTCGACACTCCTCACTTGAATCGGTTCGCCGCCCGGGCGACCCGTTTTACGAATCATCAGACGGGTTCGCTGCCGTGTATGCCCGCTCGACACGACCTACTGTGCGGATCTTTGGACTTTCTGTGGCGCCCGTGGGGTTCCATTGAAGTGTGGGAAGACGCACTGACCTTCGAACTTCGTCGCGCGGGCGTTGTCACCCAACTCATCACCGACCACCCTCATCTTTTTGAGTCGGGCGGCGAGAACTATCACACTGATTTTTCGGCGTGGTCGTATGTCAGGGGGCACGAGGACGACCCGTGGATGACCCGCCTCGATCCGTCGTGGGTTGGTGCGCCCGCACTCCCCGCGGAGTCGGCGCCGTTTCACCGCGGCTACGACACGTCGCGTACCTACTTCAAGTCAGAGGACGACTTTCCGGGTCCTCGCACGATGCGAGAGGCCGCACAGTGGATCTCCCGTAATCATCGCCACCACGACCGCTTCTTTCTCTTCGTCGATGAGTTTGATCCCCACGAACCCTTCGATACTCCCGAACCGTGGGCGTCTCGCTACGGAACCTTTGACGAGCCCCGCGTGATCTGGCCGCCCTACGCGGCACCGGGCTCACGTCATACCCCGTCACCGGCCGTGGCCCGTCAACTGCGCGCAAACTATGGATCCAAACTGTCGATGATCGACCACTGGTTTGGGGAGGTCCTCGATGCCCTCGACGCGACGGACGCCTGGTCGGACACCGCCGTCTTCGTCCTGACGGACCATGGGCACTACCTCGGCGAACGCTCGACGTGGGGCAAACCAGGTGTTCCCGTGTGGTCCGAAATGGGTCACATCCCACTGCTGGTCAGTTGGCCCGGACGTGCGCCAGGGGAGCGTGCGGACCTCACGACGACGGTGGACGTCCACGCCACCCTTCGCGACATCTTTGGCGTGACGACCTCTCACCGCACGCACGGCGTCAGCCTGCTGCCGACGTTGGAGCGCAACGAGCCCTCGTCACGGGATCACGTGGTGACCGGCATTTGGGGTCGAGAAGTTACCTACGTCGATCGTGATTGGCGTTTCACTCGCACTCCCGTGGCGACGAACCGTCCTCTGTCGATGTTCTCGAATCGATGGTCCACGATGCCGGTCCACGCATTTCCCGACATTCGCTTGCCACGTCCCGATCACCGCGCGTACCTCGACCGTATGCCGGGCAGCGACGTACCCGTTCTACGACAGCCCTTCGACGTGGGCGATGACGTTCCATTTTGGGCGCAAGACTCTCGTTACGTCGGGGACCAACTGTTCGACAGACGCCTCGACGAAGGTGAAGTGGAAAACCGCGCCGGGACGACACCGGCACCGCTTGAAGCTCTCCGTGAGGCCCTCCGAGAACTCGAGGCGCCTCATGAGCAACTCGAGAGACTGGGAATTGCTTAGGCCGGCAGGCGTGTGTGCTTGAACTCGTTGAGTGCGGGAGTCGATGACATCAATGTCACCAGTGACGTGATGATGGCCGCAGAATCGCTGTCTGTTGTCGGTGCGGTCATGTAGCGAACAAACGTTGCATCGTTGCCGACGACAAACGTTGGTACCCCAAAGGCGTCGAAACGTTCAAACTCGCGATAGGTCGTGGCAATGATGTCGTGGGCCGCACCACGGTCGACGAATGCCCTCGCAACCGTGACGTCGACACCGGCGTCGGTGAGCACCGCCTCTACCTCTTCGGCACTGGCGAGGCGGATTCCCCGCTCGTGCCGCGCACGAAAGAGTGCTTCATGAGCGGCCAGAAAGGTCTCGCGATCGTGGGTTTCACGCACGGCAACGCCGTAGGCGAGAGCGACGAGATCGGCAACTTTGGAGTCGTCGCTCCACACATCAGGTGCGCCCTCGGCGCGGTGGCCCTGCGAAAGGGTCCAAGGTTCGAAGGTGACGTCGAAGTCCGCGCCGGCGCGTAGTGCGGCGATGAGATGCAGATGAATATTCTTCGCAAAGGGGCAGCGATAGTCAAACGACACGCGGAACGCGGGCAAGCTCATGACGCCACCCTAGGGACTAGTTCGGGACGGCGACTCCGGCGTCTCGACAGAGACTCTTGTAGGCGCAGAATCGACAGGCATTCGCCGACGGCCGTGCCGGGAAGTGTCCATCGGCGTAGTACGTCGTGATGTTGGACCACGCCGTAGCTGCTGCCTTGCGACGGGCTTCGACCACGACGGGCGTGACGGGTCGCTCGACGATTTCTCCGGCTCCGACATAAAAGAGACGAATGCGCTGCGGGGTTTCTTTGAGCGCTTCTTCACACATTGCCGCGTAGAGCTCAGTGTTGGCGAAGACGGACGACAGAAAGTTGGGGTTGGGCGCGCGACCCGTTTTGTAGTCAACAATGGTCAGGCTGTTGTCCTCTTCTCGATCCAGGCGATCAAGAATCCCCACGAGAGGAACGCCGTTGATCTCTACGTTGAGGCGCTGTTCAATACCTTCTACCTTGCGAGTGGTCGCGTCCTCCATCGAAAAGTAGTTCTTCGCGATCTTGTCTCCTTCGCGGATGAAACTTTCCTGTTGCGAATCGGTGAGGCCGAGGTCGGTCCGAACGTCTTCGGTCAAGATCGCGGTGGTGGCGAGGTCGAGGAAGTCGCTCGTCCGTTCGGCGAGTCGCTCCGGAGCCGGCAACGAAAAGATGTTCTCCAAGATGTAGTGAACGAAGCGACCCATCGCGGTCGCCCTCGTCGAAGGTTGGGGAATGCGATCGATCGATGCGTGCTGAAAGCGCCGGGGGCACGCTTGAAAGTCCTGGAGACGCGAGGGCGAGAGGGACTGCGGAAGTGGTCGTTCAAATGTCACGATGCTCACGGTACGAGAGGGCTATAACACCGACGAAGCCTCCACGCAGCGTCGCCCCCTACGTCTTCACCTTCTTCTTGCCGCGTGTTCCAATCACCATCGTGTTGAAGTCGTCGATTTTCGCCTTACCAAATTTCCCCTGTGCTCTCCGGCGCAATCTGCGGGCTTCATATTTTTTCTCTGTATCCCGACAGTCTCGGAATGCTTGACGAATCTCTTTCTTTTGTCGTTCCATTGGTTCCTTGTTGATGAGTAAATGATGAGCGCTGGGGAGTGAAAAACTCCTCGTTTCAGCCGACGTACGATACGGGTGGGCTGTAACACCGCCTGTATCAGGGCAGAATAGATACATGGCTCGTTCGCGCCCCGCACCGCCCTCTCGGTATCTGCGGTCCACTACGTGGCAGGGGCTTTCGGAGGGCGACCTTGTCGCCGTCAACGTGGAGCGCGAAACCCGGTCGAACTACTCATTTGTGGCCCACGTGACAAATCCCGAGACGGGAGATGAGTGGATTGAACTCTGTGGCGGCAAGGCGGGCGAATCGCGTATTCGATCGTTTCGACCCGACACGGTCTACTTGCGATCGGCGCGGAAGGGCTCCCGATTTGTGGGGCTACCCCTGGCCCAGGCACCCTGTCTCCCGTTCGGCGCTGCCTAATTCCTTCGTAGTCTGCAGGCATGCAAACGACGCGTCCTCGTCACGGTCTCCCACTGCTCGCCGCCGTTGCGGGGATCACCCCGGCTCTCATCGTGCGACTCAGCTCCGGGCACCTCGCCCCCGAAGCCGGACTTGCAGTTTTTGGTGTGGCGGTACTCGCCGCTTCATTCATCTTGACCTGGGCGGCCGAGGTATCGCAGTTGGACATCTCCGGCGGCCTCGCCCTCGCCCTCGTCGCTCTGATCGCGGTACTTCCCGAGTACGCCGTGGATGCCTACTTTGCGTTCCACG
Source organism: Acidobacteriota bacterium (assembly GCA_018970215.1). Classification (GTDB taxonomy): domain Bacteria; phylum Actinomycetota; class Acidimicrobiia; order Acidimicrobiales; family RAAP-2; genus RAAP-2. The sequence goes on from JAGWWX010000026.1 coordinate 6,046, forward strand.
CCGGCACGGACCCGAGCTACGTCGGATTAGCCACCGCGAACATGACGGGCGCCAACCGACTCTTGCTGGGTGTGGCGTGGCCGATGGTTCTCTTCGCCGCCTGGTGGGCTGCACGGCGTGAAGGTCGTCGCGTATCTGACATTGAATTAGAACACGACAACCGCACGGAGATCGGTTTTCTCCTCATTGCGTGCATCGTGGCGTTCGCGCTACCCGTTCTCGGCAGCATTGCGACGTGGTTCGGACTCTTGCTGGCGGCGTGGTTCATCTTCTACATGGTGAAAGTCGCACGAAAGGAGCCAGAGGAACCGCACCTCATTGGTACGGCCGAATGGATTGCCGCGCGGAGCACTGCGGTTCGACGGCGGACGGTTCTTGCCCTGTTCATCGCCGCCACCGTGACGATTCTGCTCTGTGCCGAACCCTTCGCTCACAGCCTGGTGGACACGGGTACTGATCTCGGCATCGATAAGTTCTTTCTCGTGCAGTGGGTCGCGCCGTTTGCGTCCGAGGCCCCGGAGTTCGTGATCGTCGTCCTGCTGGCGCTGCGGGGGAACGCCCCGAGCGGTCTCTCAGCTCTCGTGTCGAGCAAGGTGAACCAGTGGACCTTGCTCATCGGAACGCTGCCTATCGCCTATGGACTCGGTGGCGGAAGTTGGTCCGGCCTGCCACTCGGCGCCCGGCAAAAAGAGGAAGTTCTCTTAACGGCCGCCCAAAGTCTCTTCGGTGTGGCGCTGCTGTTGCAGTTACGTTTCCCACGCTGGGGCGCGCTCACACTCCTCGGACTCTTCGCCGTCCAGTTCGCCTGGCACGACACGACCGGCCACTACGTCATGACCGCGGTGTATGTCGCGTTGTCACTCGCGTTGCTGGTTCGCGATCGCCGGACTCTCCCGAGCATCCTTCGGGCACCATTTGCTCGCCGCGACGACGTCGCGTCAGGTGTGTCATGAGGGGCGACACGATTGCGCAGTCAGTCGACCTGACGTCGACGCCGGACGCCGTGTTTGCGGTGGTGAGCGACCTACCCGGCATGGGTCGTTTCTCACTCGAGAATCTCGGCGGCGAGTGGCGCCACGGGGCCACGGGTCCATCGCGCGGTGCGACCTTTACGGGTCGAAATCGACAGGGACGGGCGAGCTGGTCGACGCGCGCCACCGTGGTGGAGTGCGATCCGCCCACGCGATTTCGCTTCGACGTGACCTACCTCGGCGTTCCCGTTTCGACGTGGAGTTTCGATATTGCCGCCCGTGGCGACACCGTCACGCTCACGGAGACGTGGCGAGACAATCGACCGCGGTGGTTCGCCGCGGTGACGTCACCCCTTGTGGCGAATCGCGCAGAGTTCACGGCTCGTTCCATCGCGCACACCCTGTCGCGGATGAAAGAGTTTCTCGAAAACTAAGTGTTGTAGCCGCGCGACGTGCGTGATGTCGGTGCTGGGTTCTCCACGGCTTCCGACAGGTCGGTTAAGAAGTCGTCCACCACGGAACGGTGATGCGGAGCGATCATCATCTGCAGTCCTTCGGGTGCGTGGATTCGACCAAGGCCCCAACCCCGGTCGTCCAGGACGTCACCCACGGCATTGATGTCGACATCGTTGGCGGTGAAAGCGAGGAGTGGGCCGATGGGTGCACCGAGGATTCGCAGACCCTCGATAGCGGCGATGCCCGCGGCGAAGCGCTGGGTCGTCGCGCGGAGATCGTCAACGAGTGCGACGTACCCCGCTCGGCCGAGGTAGTTCATCACGGCCCAGGCGGCGGCGATCGGACTCGCCGCTCGGGCTCCCGCCACACCGGGCGTCCGGTACATGCCGCCGGGCCAGTCGTGATAACTGAAAATCTGTGCGCGCAGGTCGGATCGATCGCGATACGTCACGACGGACGCTCCCTTCGTGGAGTATCCGTACTTGTGCAAGTCCGCAGAGATCTGCGTCACACCCGGAACCCGAAAGTCCCAGCCGGGAATTTCGACTCCAAGTTCTTCGAGAAACGGCAGGACGAATCCACCGATACAGGCGTCCGTGTGGAAGGGAATCTCTCGTTCACGAGCGATGGCCGCCATGTTGGCAATGGGGTCGACCACTCCGTGGGGATAGGAGTAGGCCGAACCCATGGTGAGAACTGTGTCGTCGCGAAGAGCCTGCTGCCAGGCGTCGACGTTCGCTCGAAAGTCGTCGTCAAGTGGTGTGGTCACGTGCTCGAGACCGAGGAGGTGTGCCGCTTTAGCGAAAGCGGGATGCGCCGAGATGGGTGTCACCACGCGGCCACCGACTCCGCCGCGGGCGCGGAACTTCTCTCGCGCACTTAGGACGGACATGACAATTGACTCTGTCCCACCGCTCGTGAAGACTCCGCCACCGGTGGACGGTGCGGACAGCAGGGAGCCGGTCATCTCCACGACGTCACGCTCCATTGAGCCGATCGACGGGAAACGCAGTGGGTTGAGGGCGTTGCCAAAGACAACGTCGTGGTTCGCCCGGGCGAGCACATCGTCAATGTCGTCGCGCCCCGTGGGGTACACGAGGCTAAACGTTCTCGCCGCTCGCCAGTTGATGTCGCCGCTTTGTCGGTCCGACATTTCACGAAAGAGGTCGTCTGCGGGACGTCCCGTGGGGGGTAGTGACGCGGATGTGCGAGGCGTACTCATGCCGCGAGACTAGGGCGTGGCATCGTCACGATGGAGCGGGTGACGGGAATCGAACCCGCATGGCCAGATTGGAAGTCTGGAACTCTACCATTGAGCTACACCCGCAGAACGGCGAACTCTCATTCTACGCGTTCCCGTAGCGTGAGGATATGGAAGAGAGCACCCTGTACGACCGTGTCGGCGGACAGGCCTTCTTCGACGAATTGGTGGAGTTCTTCTACGTGGCAGTAGAGAACGAAGAGCTGATTCGCCCGATGTATCCCGAGGATCTGACCGAGTCCAAACGGTGGCTGGCTCTCTTTCTCGCCCAGTACTACGGTGGCCCGCCGGTCTACGGAACAGAGAGAGGCCACCCTCGACTTCGAATGCGTCACGCACCGTTTCGCATTACGAAAAAGGCGCGCGATGCGTGGTTGCGAGCAATGACCTTCGCCCTGGAGAACGTTGCCGACCAACTGTCCGACGACGATCTTTACGACATGACGGCCTACTTCGACATGGCGGCCAAATCTCTGCGCAACGTCTAGTTATAGGCAGCCGGCACACTCATCGCATGAGTGACTTCGCTACCTTCGCCGCCCAGCTTGCCCGAACATCAAACGCCGACTTGAGCAGTTCACTGCTCCGTGAGTCGACGAACCCCGGATGGGGCACCGCGCGGGCGAACTACCTCGGTGCACTGCGCGCCGAAGTTGCGCGTCGAATCGAAGAAGGAAGAACGGACGAGCTGGATGTCGAACTGGCCTCTCGGATGTTCTCCTTCGAGCAGGGCATCACCATTTTTCGGCGCGTCGACGCAGCGCCCACCCCGCCAGCACCAGAGCCCACCCCACCAGAGGCCACGCAAGAGTGATGCCCGTGGCGGCGAGGGTTTCGGCAATAGCCACGTGGGTGACGGACGTCGGAGATGAACGAACCAGCGGCTCCGCGGTGCAGTGCAGCGAGGGATCGAGGAGGTAGTTCGGTGGAGCGTAGAGCTCTCGGACACACCACCAGTGACCACCGGGGACGCTGAAGGACAGTGCGCCGCGCGAGGTGGTGACGCCAACGGCCCATAAGGCGTAACGCGCCGGTACGTCGATGTTGGTGGGTGTCGGCGGTGGTTGGTAGCCGTGAGGAAACGGCAGTCGCACGAAGAGGGCGTAGTACGCCCCCGGCACGCCGGCCGTGGGGTCGCCGCGGTCGAACTTGTACATCGAAAAGGTGATCGGTGAACTGTGTTCCGGCCGTGGCACGGTGGCGTGAGAAACCGCCACGCCGGTAGCACAGTGCAGTGACGGGTCGATGACGTATCCCGCGGGAGCAGACACTTCGTGGTAACACCATCGATAGCCGACGGGAACATCAAAGTGGAGCTGTCCATCGCGGTCGGTCACGCCCCGCGCCATGAAGGTGACGCCCGGAAAATCCGGCGCATCACTCGGCCGATCGGGCGGCGTGGTCGGGGGTCCAGGGTTCACCACGTAGAGGTCGTAGGTCGCCCGTGGAATGTTCATGGACGAAAGTTCGGCACTGTACTTATGGACCGCGAGCGACGTCATCGCCGGGTCGTCCCAGAATCGCATCATCGTGCTGTCGCCCGGGGCCAGGGTGATCCACTGCGGCGTCACACTGACGACGTAGTTCACCGGCGCGGTGATCTCTTCGAGCCAATAGTCCCCGGGGAGTAGGTCGGTGATGGCGCACTCTCCCGACGCATTGGTGTCACACGTGTACACCGTCCCGTCGGCGACTCCCGAATGCGACCCGTCGAACGTGATGCGAAACTCCGCGCCCGCCAACGGCACCTCGGTCCCCGCGGCGTACTTTTCGAAACGCAACGAGGCGCGCGTAATCACATCGCCTTCGTTCGGTCCGATCGCCACGACGGTGTTCGCTCCGGCGACGACCGTCACGAGACGATCGTCCATGGCCGCGTAGTGCGGAGGCGGTTCGCTCTCACGCAACGTATACGCGCCAGGGGAGAGGTCACCGCTGACGTTGCTGTAGCCGGTGTCATCGATTGTCAAGGTGGCAACGGACGTCATGGAGCTATCGAAGAGTTCGAAAATTGCGCCGGTGGCCGGGAAGTACGCCGGGTCGTCAACGGTCTTATGGATCTGAATGGTGCCTGTCGGCGGTCCGAGAGCCGTGAGAGACACGGTGCTCGTCGTCACGGCAGCGTCGCGTGCCGCGGCGAGTATTTGGGCGTCATCGGGAAACATGGTGGGGGAGAAAAAGACCATGCCCGTGCGCGCCAGCGTGGCTCTCGCCGTCGCGACATACGCACCGGCGAGCGAGTCGTTGATGTGAAATGACGCCTGAGCTCTGCCGTCGCTGTCGGTGGTCACCGTGATCGAAGAACTACCGTTCGTGAATGAGGCGCCCGGTAGCGACACTCGCACCGACTGTCCGGCGAGGACCACCCCCGTCGATGTGACGCGGAGAGAGACGTTCACCACGCCCTCGTCAAAGAGCGTGCTACCACCGCCATCGAGCGATATCGCCAGAGTGGGCGCCCTGGTCACTCCGAGAAGAAAGAGAGCGCGGAGAGCGGTCATCGCCGACTTCAGCGAGCCCGACAAACTCGGTAGGGGAGTGCCCCAGGCCACGTTGTCGTAGAGAAGCTTTCCGGCGACCGCGACATCGTCTGCATCAAACTGTCCCGACTTACCATTCGTCCACCACCCCAGTCGATCGGCCTCCGACATCGCCCAGCCCAAGGCCGCGAAGTCCGTGGTGTCGGCACCGTCCGGTGCGGAACTCGCAACGTAGTTGTAGCCCGGTGCGGGGTACCAGCCTCCGTGAGCGGCTTCGAAGGCACAAAATCCCCACCCCATGTCACTCGGAAAACCGGTGCCGTACGAGCCGTAGTACGTGTTGTGTCCATTAAATGTTCCGCAGGAACCGTGAAAGGGGTAGGGCGGATCGGACGACGTACAGGCACCGAGTCCATCGAGACGAGGAAGCCGACTCTCCGCCCCCGCGAGGGGAGTGGCCAGTCCGAAGAGAACGAGGCTGACGACCACGAGGCGGCGCACGTCGTGACGATATTGAGAATGTTTTCACCACAGGGGTATTTGTCGCACTAAATCTTTTTCACCGATACCGTGAACGAGTGACTATTCGGTATCGATGCACGGCGTGTGGCAATCTGACCCGGTTCGATGTCGTCGAGACCACGACCGTTCGCTCCTTTCATCACTTCACCGTTGGTGGCGACTTGACGGTAGAAAATCCCGAGACCATTCGTCACACCGTGGAGTCGGTGGACTGCCGATGGTGCGGCCACGGTCGCAGCGTTGAGATCATTGACGAGGGAACTGCTTCCGCGTGAATCTGCGATCGTTCGACGCACCGCGCCGTCGACCGGCGCCGGCGCAGTATCGAAGTGATGAGGGCCTCAATCACCCGATTGCCCCGCGAACAGTCTTTATCTTTATCAAGTCGCAGTGTGATGGCTGCGCTGCATTTCAGGCGGGCTTTCAGGCCGCGGGGTGGGACGCGAAAGTCGTGGCGATGGATACGGACGTCATCGAGAGTCTGAGCGTGATCCGAGCCCGCGAGTTGGTGCAGGCCCTCGACGTGCGCCACGCCCCCTTCTTTGTTGCCGTCGACGGAGACCCACTCGTCGTGGTCACCGAAGGGGTCCCCTTTGACCCCGAACATCTTCGGTCGCTGCTCAGCGCCGTGTCATAGCCCCGTGCGACGGTGGGGTACCACCGAATGATGGGAGATGAGATGCGGCGAGAGATCCAAATGTCCGTGAGCTGTCACGACTGTGTGCGGCGTTCGACGCCAGACTGCGATGACTGTCTGGTGAGCTACGTCTTGGGCGAAAGTCCGGACCAGCTGACGATGACGAGTGACGAAGTGGTTATGACCGAGATGTTGACCAGCGAGGGCCTCATACCCCGCCTGCGCTTCGTTTCTCAGTCCACCGACCTGTAAATCACCATCGTTCGGTAGCGTTGAGGGGTGCCCTCGCACCTCCTGGTGACCAACGACTACCCGCCCAAAGTGGGCGGTATCCAGGTCTACTTACACGAACTATGGCGACGACTGCCGCCGGGGCGAGCGGTCGTGGTCACGGCATCGTCGGATCCCAGTGCGCCGATCTTTGACGCGCAGACCGAGGTTGTGATCGAACGGGTCCCACAGTCACTCTTGTTCTTTCCTACTCCCCGCGTCCTGCGTCACGTTCGTGACGCGGTGCGGCGCCACAATCCCGACGTCGTACTCCTCGACCCCGCATGGCCCCTCGGCCTCATCGGACCCCTACTCGGTCGACCCTTCGGCGTCATTCTGCACGGTGCCGAAGTGACGATTCCCGGCCGCCTACCCATTATTTCGAACACTCTCCGCTTCGTCCTGCAGCGTGCTCGCGTAGTGATCAGCGCCGGGACGTATCCCGAGGCCGAAGCGCGACGTAATGCGAAGGAGAAGTTGGCGCCCATCGTGCAGGTGCCACCCGGAGTGGACACGACGCGTTTCGTTCCTCTGCCGCCCGATGCGTGTGCGACAGTTCGTCGAGAGCTAGGGCTCGACGAGAAGAGTTTCTTGGTCGCTTCGTACTCACGACTCGTTCCTCGCAAGGGAATGGATGTGGTGATTCGCGCCGCCGCACTCCTGCGTGACGAAATTCCCGAACTCGAAGTCGCGATTGGGGGTTCGGGACGCGATCGCGAGCGTCTCGAGAGACTGGCGTCGGATCTCAATTCACCCGTCACGATGCTCGGTCGCGTGAGTGATGAGGCGTTGCCGGGTTGGCTCGCGGCGAGCGACGTCATGGTGATGGCGTGTCGCAGCCGTTGGTTCGGACTCGAGCAAGAGGGCTTCGGCATCGTCTTCGCGGAGGCGTCCGCGTGTGGGATTCCCGTCATTGCCGGGCGTTCGGGCGGGAGCCACGACGCGGTCGTTCACGGTACGACGGGGCTCATCGTTGATAACCCTCGCAGCGTCGAGGAGGTGGCGGACGCGATTCGAACGCTGTATCGCGATCCGGCCCTGCGTGAACGAATGGGCCGCGCCGGTCGGGCCTACGCCGAGACCACCTTTGAGTGGGATGTTCTCGCCGCGCAGCTCGACGAAGGTCTCCGGCGGTACGGCGGATAATTCCCCCCGCGGGACTCCTGCTCTAATCTCTTGACGTGAGTCAACGCGCTACCGAAACCATCATCGTGAAGGCAGCTCCCGAGGCGGTCTACGCCATCGCGGCAGATTTCGCCACCTACCCGAGCTGGGTTGCCGATCTCAAATCCGTCTCCGTGCTCGAGACCGATGAGGCGGGACGCGCCGCCATCGTGGAGTTTCGCGCTGCAGCCTTTGGCCGCACGTCGACCTATTCGCTGCGGTACGACTACTCCGATGCCCCGCACTCGTTGAGTTGGACGCAACACCACGGCGACCTCACGACGTCGCTCGATGGGGCGTACCGCTTCGACGCGGTCGATGGTGGCACCAAGGTCACCTACGAACTCGATGTCGAGCTACTCGTGCCACTCCCCAGTTTCGTGAAGAATCGAGCCGCCCAGAGAATCCAGGCTCAGGCGCTCCGCGAACTAAAGACGCGGGCCGAGCGCGCCTAATGGCGCTCCTCGCCGCCGGCGTTGACGTCGGCGGTACCAAGATTGAAGCCGTACTGCTCGACGACCACGGCGTCGTGGTGAATCGAACTCGCCACGCCACCGCCCACACCGTGACGACCCCTCCGGGCAGTGCGACCGCTGACGTGATTGCGCAGGCCCTCGATGATCTTGTGGGATCGGACGTTGACACTCCCGTGGGGCTTGGACTGCCGGGCATGATGACCATTGACGGTCGACTCGCGTACGCGCCCAATCTGCAGTCGGCGAATGGCGCCGACTTCGTGTCGCTGATGGCGTCTCGGCGTCCCGGCCAACGCATCGTGTGTGCCAACGACGCTGACTGTGCGGCCGTGGCCGAACACCACACCGGTGCCGCCCGCGGCGTGGACAACTTTGTCATGGTGACGCTCGGCACCGGCATTGGTGGCGGCATCTTCTCTCACGGACACCTCGTGCGGGGTCAGAGTGGTTTTGCCGGTGAAATTGGCCACATGGTGGTCGATCCACGAGGTCCTCGGTGTCCGTGTGGTCAGCGCGGGTGCTGGGAACGCTTCGCCTCGGGAGCCGGTGTCGCACGACTTGCGCGTGAGGCCGCCGCTGCGGGACGACTTCCCGAACTGGTGCGACGCCGCGGGGACGTCGAGTCAATTCGCGGTGAAGACGTCACTGAGGCCGCTGCCGAGGGGCTGCCCGAAGCGCTCGCCGTGGTTGATGAAGTGGGGTGGTGGCTCGCACTGGGTGTCGCGAACCTGGCAGC